>NZ_JBLNNF010000050.1:0-531 GCF_047784845.1 Pseudomonas sp. NFX98
ACGGCGTGCGCCGGTTCTCCGCATCGACCCAGACCACCGTCTCGCCGTCGATTTCCAGGCGTTGGGCCAGCGAATGGCTCCAGCCAAAACCGAGGCCGCCGTCGAGTTCCACGGCGCTGGTGCGATAGAGGCGGGTGAATTCGAAGGGCAGCAGCCCGTCAAGCACACCGTCAGTCAGGGTCAGCAGTTCTTCGCCGTTGACCAGCGACACCGGGCAGCCGTGGGTGGCGGTGCGATCCGCGGTATCGGCGCTGTCACCATTGGGGTTTTTCGCCTGAACCGGGGCGTCGTCAAAGGGTTCGTCTTTTTTCAGCGAGGTGTTGTTGCGAGCCTTCCAGCGCAACTGCATCCGGCCTTTTTTCAGCCCCGCCGCGACACCCCGTGCCGCCACTTTTTTGTAGCGTTCGACGTAATCGCTGAAGGTTTTGAGGATCGAGAACAATGACTCAACCAGCCGCGTGACCGCACGGATCAACTGCGTACCGCGACGAGCCAAGCGGATCGCCAGATAGGCAACTCCCGCCCCCGCCG
>NZ_JBLNNF010000051.1:0-518 GCF_047784845.1 Pseudomonas sp. NFX98
GCGACGACCTCCTCTCGATGTGTGCGGCTTCGCCGCACGGCGCTGCGCGCCCACCCCCTGATGAACACCTCCGCTCGGCCTGCCGAAGGGGCAAAAGATCAAAAGCCAGATCAAAAGCGAGGCGGCCGACCGGCCGGCCTGATAGTTAGTTCATGCGCATTTCCCTGTAGGAGCTGTCGAGTGCAACGAGGCTGCGATCTTTTGATTTTGTTTTTTACAAGCGAGATCAAAAGATCGCAGCCTTCGGCAGCTCCTACATTGGGCGTGATACAGAACAAAATCAGGTCGGCTGTCAGGCCGCCATCGCGAGCAGGCTCACTCCTACAATGGATCGGCGTACACCCAGGCTTTTCACCACTCAACAGGCCGAGCGTTAGCTCGCCTGCCGCTTTTGATCTTGATCCACCCGCCCCATCGGCAGGCTGAGTGGAGGCGTTCATCCGGGGGTGGGCGCGCAGCGCCGTGCGGCGAAGCCGCACACATCGAGAGGAGGTCGTCGCGAAGCAGACCGGAGGCGA
>NZ_JBLNNF010000006.1:0-325004 GCF_047784845.1 Pseudomonas sp. NFX98
ACTCTTCAGTTCAAACATCTTTGGGTTTTGAGAAAACCCTAAACTTGGCTCAGCAATCGTTGGTTACATCTTTGATTTCTCGCGGAGTAACTTGTGATGCTGATAATCTGTTGACTAGCAGTCTGACTCCACAAGCACCCACACGAATTGCTTGATTCAGTTGTTAAAGAGCGGTTGGTTAAGATCTTTCGTCTCAACCGAGGCGCGCATTCTACAGCAGCCTCATTTGCTGTCAAGTGATTATTTTCAGAAGCTTTCAAGGAATTCCTCAACAACTTCAACCACTTGCGCTTCAGATCTCTCATCAGCGGGAGGCGAATTCTACAGCGTTACACGCTGCTGTCAACACCTCTTTTTCAACTTCCTTTTGGCTTCGATGACCTGAAGCAACCTGCTGCCGAAAACTGCGTAACTCGTTGTTTACCAAGGAGTTTTCCGTTTCGACTGCGCCGGAAGTGGGGCGAATTATAGGCTTCTAAAATTCGCCGTCAACCCTTAATTTCAGGTTTATTCGGATTTGAGCGTAATACGCGCAAATGCCTTCTTGCCGGCCTGGCAAACATGGGTCGCGCCCAGTGCATATATAAAGGTGCGGTCGACAACCTCACCATCTATACGTACACCTCCGGAACCGAGGAGATCCCGCGCAACAGCAGAGTTCTTCACCAGGCCTGCCTTATTAAGGACAGCAGCAATCGGCATGCCCTCGGCAGCAGTCAACTCGATCTCCGGCAGATCATCCGGTAGCTCGCCATCCTTCATACGGTTACCCGCCGCACGATGAGCATTGGCCGCAGCCTCTTCACCATGAAAACGCGCAACAATCTCTTCGGCCAGCTTGATCTTGATGTCACGCGGATTAGCGCCCGCCTCTACATCAGCACGGAAAGCATTGATCTCATCCATGGAGCGGAAGCTGAGCAATTCGAAGTAGCGCCACATCAGCGCATCCGGAATGGAAACCAGCTTGCCGTACATCACGCCCGGCGCTTCCTGGATACCCACGTAGTTGCCCAAGGACTTGGACATCTTCTTCACGCCATCCAGACCTTCCAGCAATGGCATTGTCAGAATGCACTGTGCCTCCTGGCCATAACCACGCTGCAGCTCACGCCCCATCAGCAAGTTGAACTTCTGATCGGTGCCGCCCAGCTCGACATCAGCACGCAAGGCAACAGAGTCGTAACCCTGGACCAGCGGATAGAGGAACTCGTGAATGGCGATCGGCTGATTGGTCGTGTAACGCTTGTCGAAGTCATCGCGCTCAAGCATGCGCGCCACGGTGTACTGCGATGTCAGGCGAATGAAGTCGGCCGGCCCCATCTGATCCATCCAGGTGGAGTTGAAGGCTACTTCGGTTTTCGCCGGATCAAGAATCTTGAAGACCTGAGTCTTGTAGGTCTCGGCGTTTTCCAGAACCTGCTCGCGGGTCAGCGGAGGGCGAGTTGCACTCTTGCCGCTCGGATCGCCAATCATCCCGGTGAAGTCACCAATCAGGAAGATCACCTG
Source organism: Pseudomonas sp. NFX98 (assembly GCF_047784845.1). Classification (NCBI taxonomy): domain Bacteria; kingdom Pseudomonadati; phylum Pseudomonadota; class Gammaproteobacteria; order Pseudomonadales; family Pseudomonadaceae; genus Pseudomonas; species Pseudomonas sp. NFX98. Next base: position 1,510 of record NZ_JBLNNF010000006.1, read on the forward strand.
GTGACCCAACTCCTGGAACTGGCGCAGCTTATTAATAAGCACGGTATGACCCAGGTGCAAATCCGGCGCGGTCGGATCGAAGCCTGCCTTAATACGCAGCGGCTGGCCGCGCTTGAGCTTTTCAACAAGCTCAGACTCGACCAACAGTTCTTCTGCACCACGTTTGATCAGCGCTAGCTGCTCTTCAACCGACTTCATAACAGACCCGCAAGGCTCAGATTCAAAGGGGACCAACCATACAAGATCGCACGTCAAATACAAGGTTTGCCCGGCGCACGGACGCCAAACCACGGACATAACATCCGTAGACTTGCTTCAGAGATGATTTGGTTATATTTTATACAGTTATTTCATCTTCATCATGTCATTCATCTTTTCCAATTCATCTTTTTCAAAGTCAAAACACTACTTATGACCAAAGAATCGTCTAAAGCGCCACCGCTTTACCCGAAGACCCACCTGCTCGCAGCAAGCGGTATCGCCGCCCTCCTGAGCCTGGCGCTTCTGGTATTCCCTTCCAGTGATGTTGAAGCCAAAAAGACAACCTTGAGTCTTGAACTGGAAAGCCCTGCTGAACAACTGACACAAGAACAAGACGCTGCTGAGGCCATCCAAGCCACAAATGAGCCAGCAGCTTCTCCTTTCGCGCAGATCGATAACAGCGCTGAAGACACCCAGGAAACCGCTCAAACCGAACCAGCACCGGTTGCCGAAGAAAAGAAGGCGCCAAACCACAGGGAAGTGACAGTCGCCAAGGGCGATACTCTCTCCACACTGTTCGAGAAGGTGGGTCTGCCGGCAACGGCGGTGCATGAAGTGCTGGCCAGCGATAAGCAAGCCAAGCAGTTCAGCCAGCTCAAGCACGGGCAGAAACTTGAATTCGAATTGAGCCCCGAAGGCCAGTTGACCAGCCTGCACAGCAAGGTCAGCGACCTCGAAACCATCACCCTGAGCAAGAACGAAAAGGGTTATACGTTCAATCGCATTACCGCCAAGCCAACCGTGCGCTCCGCCTATGTCCACGGCGTGATCAACAGTTCGCTGTCGCAGTCCGCCGCACGTGCGGGCCTGTCCCACAGCCTGACCATGGACATGGCCAGCGTGTTTGGTTATGACGTCGATTTCGCCCAGGACATTCGCCAGGGAGATGAATTCGATGTGATCTACGAGCAGAAAGTGGTCAACGGCAAAGCCGTCGGCAATGGCCCGATCCTGTCTGCGCGATTCACCAACCGCGGCAAGACCTACACCGCCGTGCGTTACACCAACAAACAAGGCAATAGCAGCTACTACACCGCTGACGGCAACAGCATGCGCAAGGCGTTCATCCGTACCCCGGTAGACTTCGCCCGCATCAGCTCGAAATTTTCCATGGGTCGCAAGCACCCGATCCTGAACAAGATCCGCGCCCACAAAGGCGTCGACTACGCAGCCCCACGCGGTACGCCAATCAAGGCCGCTGGCGATGGCAAAGTATTGCTGGCCGGGCGTCGCGGTGGTTACGGCAACACCGTGATCATCCAGCACGGCAACACTTACCGCACGCTGTACGGCCACATGCAGGGCTTTGCCAAGGGCGTTCAGACCGGCAGCAACGTCAAACAGGGTCAGGTCATCGGCTACATCGGCACCACTGGCCTGTCGACCGGCCCGCACTTGCACTATGAGTTCCAGGTCAACGGCGTGCACGTTGATCCGTTGGGGCAGAAAGTGGCAATGGCCGATCCGATCTCCAAAGCCGAACGTGCGCGCTTCCTCGCACAAAGCCAGCCGCTGATGGCGCGCATGGACCAAGAGAAATCCACGCAACTGGCTTCGAGTAAACGTTAAGCCATGGCGCTCTATATAGGTGTGATGTCCGGGACCAGCCTTGATGGCCTGGACATTGCGCTGATCGAGCAGTCACCGGCGATCAGGCTGATCGCCACGCATTACATCCCTATGCCTGAATCCCTGCGCGCTGAGCTGCTTGGCTTGTGCGCAAGTGGTCCGGACGAGATCGCCCGCTCCGCCATCGCCCAGCAGAACTGGGTGAAACTCGCAGCTCAGGGCATTAACGCCCTCCTTGCCCAACAGCAACTCAAACCTGAAGACATTCGCGCGATTGGCAGCCACGGGCAGACCATCCGCCATGAGCCCGCGCGCGGCTTCACGGTGCAGATCGGTAACCCGGCCCTGCTGACCGAGCTCACTGGCATCACCGTGGTCAGCGACTTCCGCAGCCGCGACGTCGCTGCCGGTGGCCAAGGCGCGCCGCTGGTTCCAGCCTTCCACGAAGCCCTGTTTGAAGAACGCGCTGGCAACCGCGCCGTACTGAACATCGGCGGCTTCAGCAATCTCAGCCTGATCGAACCTGGCAAGCCAGTCGCCGGCTTCGATTGCGGCCCGGGGAATGTATTGCTGGATGCCTGGATTCACCAGCAACGCGGTGACAACTACGACGGTGACGGCCAATGGGCCGCCAGTGGCAAGGTCGAACCGACTCTATTGAAGGCGCTGCTCAGCGATCCATTCTTCGTGACCCAAGGTCCGAAGAGCACCGGCCGGGAAGTGTTCAACTTGCCATGGTTGATGCAGCACCTCGCACAATTGCCTGCCTTCCCCGCCGAGAATGTACAGGCAACGCTGCTTGAGCTGACAGCACTGACCATCGTTGAATCACTGCAAAGTGCCCAGACAGACACTCAAGAGGTGCTGGTCTGCGGTGGTGGCGCGCACAACTCGACGCTGATGAATCGCCTGGCCAGCCTGTTACCGAAGGCGAAAGTCAGCAGTACTTCCGCATACGGAGTAGACCCGGACTGGGTCGAAGCCATGGCCTTTGCCTGGCTGGCCCACTGCTGTCTCGAAGGCATCGCCGCCAATCGCCCAAGTGTCACCGGCGCTCGCGGCTTGCGCGTATTGGGCGCCATCTACCCGGCATAAAACCCCGGACAGCAAAACGCCGCAATGCCGTGAGGCCATGCGGCGTTTTGATGAAACTGGCGTTCTGATCAGATCGAGAACGAAGAGCCACAGCCACACGTGGTGGTCGCATTCGGGTTCTTGATGACGAAACGCGAACCTTCAAGACCTTCCTGGTAATCCACCTCGGCACCTGCCAGGTATTGGAAGCTCATCGGATCGACCACCAGACTGACACCCTCGCGCTCGACGATGGTGTCGTCATCGGCCACTTCCTCATCGAAAGTGAAGCCGTACTGAAAACCTGAACAACCGCCGCCCGTAACGAATACGCGCAGCTTCAAGCGATCATTCCCCTCTTCATCGACCAGGCTCTTCACCTTGTGCGCGGCACCGTGGGTGAATTGCAAAGCCGTGGGGGTGAAGGATTCGACGCTCATGCTGACTATCTCCCGGCGTTACGCCGTCATATTGCGTGATGACGCGCATTATCCGCTTCTCCTAGAAAAGCGGTCAACTATTGTTATGGTATATCAACCAATCCAATCGCCAGCCCAAAATGCAAAAAGGCCCGTTCAACGGGCCTTTTTACTGTGCGCAATCAACGTTACGGCAACATGCCCGCGTGGGACAGACCCAGACGTTCATCCAGACCGAACAGGATGTTCATGTTCTGTACCGCCTGACCGGACGCGCCTTTGACCAGGTTGTCGATCACCGACAACACGACCACCAGATCACCATCCTGCGGACGATGCACCGCGATACGGCAAACGTTGGCACCGCGCACGCTGCGGGTTTCCGGATGGCTGCCAGCAGGCATGACGTCGACGAACGGTTCGTTGGCATAACGCTTTTCGAACAGCGCCTGCAAATCCACGGAGCGGTCCACGACAGTTGCGTAGAGCGTCGAGTGAATCCCGCGGATCATCGGCGTCAGGTGCGGAACGAAGGTCAAGCCAACGTCCTCGCCTGCTGCACGACGCAGCCCCTGGCGGATTTCCGGCAAATGACGGTGCCCTTTGACGGCATAGGCCTTCATGCTTTCCGACGTTTCGGAGTACAGCGAGCCTACGGAAGCGCCACGGCCAGCACCGCTGACGCCGGATTTGCAGTCGGCGATCAGGTGCGCAGCATCGGCCAGACCCGCTTCGAGCAATGGCAGGAAACCCAATTGCGTAGCGGTCGGATAGCAACCCGGCACAGCAATCAGGCGCGCTTTCTTGATTTGTTCACGATTGACTTCCGGCAGGCCGTAGACCGCTTCGTCCAGCAACTCCGGCGCACCGTGCGGCTGGCCGTACCACTTGGCCCACTCATCCGCATCCTGCAGACGGAAGTCGGCCGACAGGTCGATGACCTTGGTTCCGGCTGCCAGCAACTCACCTGCCAAGGCATGCGCAACACCGTGCGGCGTAGCGAAGAACACCACGTCGCAAGCGCCCAGGGTCTTGATGTCCGGAACGCTGAACGCCAGGCCGTCGTAGTGGCCTCGCAGGTTCGGGTACATGTCGGCGACGGCCAGGCCGGCCTCGGATCGGGAAGTGATGACAACCACTTCAGCTTGCGGATGTTGCGCCAACAGGCGCAGCAGTTCGACACCGGTGTAACCCGTGCCGCCGACGATACCGACCTTGACCATAAACCTGCCCTCAACGAACCCACTGGAAAGCCGTCGATAATAGGGCCCGTATCGTCCTGCGACAACCGGCAAGGTGACGTGCGGACGCTCAAGCCTCTACTATCCCGGCTACCGTGAACCTGGGAATAACTAAAAATGCTTTATCTATGGCTCAAAGCTTTTCACATCATCAGCGTTGTGTGCTGGTTTGCCGGACTGTTCTACCTGCCGCGCCTGTTCGTTTATCACGCACAAAGTGAAGACTCGATCAGCAAGGAACGCTTCAGCGTCATGGAGCGCAAGCTGTACCGGGGCATCATGGGCCCGGCGATGATTGCCACGCTGATCTTCGGCGGTTGGCTCATCTACCTCAATCCCGGCATCTTCAGCCAGGGTGGCTGGATACACGCCAAACTGACCCTGGTCGTGTTGCTGATCGGCTACCACCACATGTGCGGCGCACAGGTGAAACGTTTTGCCCGTGGCGAGAACACCCGCAGCCATGTCTTTTTTCGCTGGTTCAATGAAGTGCCGGTTCTGATATTGCTGGCAATTGTAATTCTGGTTGTCGTTCGACCGTTCTAACTCCAGGAAACATAACTCATCGGGGTACTTCCAATGTCGCTGCCCGCTCTGCTCGACCAACGTTTGCGTCTGCCCGTGGTGGCGGCGCCGATGTTCCTGATTTCCAATCCGCAACTGGTGCTCGCCTGCTGCCGCAATGGCGTGGTGGGCAGTTTTCCGGCCCTGAACCAACGCGAGAGCAGCGGGTTCAGGGCCTGGCTGGAAGAGATCGAAGCCGGATTGGCGACGCTGGAAAACCCCGCGCCGTACGCGGTAAACCTGATCGTTCACAACAGCAACCCACGGCTGCAAGCTGACCTGGAGATTTGCATCGAGCACAAAGTGCCGATCGTGATCACCAGCCTCGGAGCGGTGAAGGAACTGGTCGATGCGGTCCACAGTTATGGCGGCCTGGTTTTCCATGACGTGACGACTCGCCGCCATGCCGAGAAGGCCGCCGAGGCTGGCGTGGATGGTTTGATTGCTGTCGCTGCGGGCGCTGGCGGGCATGCCGGGACCTGGAGTCCATTCTCGCTGATTGCTGAAATCCGCCAGTTCTTCGACAAGACCCTGCTGCTTGCCGGCTGTCTGAACCACGGCCATGAAATTCTCGCCGCGCAATTGCTCGGTGCGGATTTGGCCTACTTCGGCACGCGATTTATCGGCACTACTGAAAGTCATGCGCCTGAAGCCTATAAAGAGATGCTGCTGACTGCCAGAGCCGCAGACATCGTCCATACTCCAGCGGTGTCAGGTGTGCCGGCGAGCTTCATGCGCCAGAGCCTGGAGGCTGCCGGTTTCGACATGGCCGCGCTGCAAAACAAGGGTGAGGTCAATTTCGGCTCCAAGCTCAAGCCAATCAGCGATGAAGCAAAGGCTTGGAAAACCGTGTGGTCTGCGGGTCAGGGTGTTGGTGAAATCGACGATTTGCCGAGCGTCGATCAACTGGTCGCGCGCCTCGACGCCGAATACCGCAAGGCACTCGAGCAGGCCGAACAACTGCATAAGCGCTGGCCACGTTGAAAATCCGGGCCAGCCACACCAGGCTGGCCTTACACTCCGAATTCATACACTCGCGACAAGGATGCCTCGGCAATGAGCGAAAACCGTTTCAAGATCGTATTCGACGGCACGCTACTGCCGGGTGTTGAGCTCTCCACCGCCAAGCTCAATCTCGCCGCGCTGTACAAGAGCGAAGTCGCCGCCGTCGAACGTCTGTTCAGCGGTCAACCGGTCACACTCAAACGTGAACTGTCGCAGGCCGATGCACAGACATATCTGCAAGCCCTGAAGAACACTGGCATCGACGCCCGTATCGAATCCGAAACCTCGGTTGAGCTGAATCTGGCCGACGTTCAGCATCACGCCCCTGCGGCCGCCCCGTCAGAACCCGAATCCCCTTACGCGCCGCCGCAAGCCCGTGTCGGCGAAAGCTTGCCCGAATTCGCCACGCTCAAGCCCTTCGGTGTTGAAGGCCGCATCGGACGCCTGCGTTTTCTCGCGTGGTCGATGGTGTTGAGCCTGATTACGATTGCAGTCGTCGCCGTATTTGCCCTCGTCGGCCTGGCCCTGGTCAGCAGCGATTCGACTGCCGGCCTGATCGTCGGCGGCATCCTCGCCTTCTTCCTATGCCTCGGGTTTCTGATCGTCAGCATCATGATCAGCGTTCAGCGCTTGCATGACATCGGCTGGTCAGGCTGGTTGTGGCTGCTGAACCTGGTGCCGTTCGTAGGCAGCTTCTTTCCGCTGGTGATGCTGGCGATGCCGGGCACCAACGTCGCCAACCGCTACGGCGCGCCACCGCCGCCCAATAGCACGGCGGTCAAGGTGTTGTCGTCGTTGTGGGTGGTGTTGATCGCGCTGATGATCGTCGGCGCACTGGCGGGCGGGATCTCGGCCATTCAGGACGAATACGAAAACACTCTCGAAAGCAGCTACCAGAGCGGTTCGGTGACCACCGAAGAAATCGACGTCGAGACCGAATCACCGGCAAATTCCGCCGACGATGCAGCCGAAGAAGCCCAGCCCCCTGTAGACTCTGCGCAAGAATGAACAGCGCTCCCCGCCCGCGACACCTGCGTCGCGGTGTGGAGCTGTTGCGATGGAGAACTGCATGACCCGTTACGCTCTGATCACCGGCGCTTCCAGCGGCATTGGCCTGGCCATGGCCGAAGCGCTGGCCCGCCGTGGCCGCAGCCTGATACTGGTGGCCCGACAGCGTGATCAGCTGGAAAGTATTGCGATTGAACTGACTCAACGGTTTGGCGTGGAAGTGTTGTTCCGTGCCTGCGACCTGGGCGAGCCGTTGCGGCTGTCCGGATTCCTGCTGGAGCTGGAAGAAGGTGACCGGCAGATCGATCTGCTGGTGAACTGCGCCGGCATTGGCACCTGTGGCCCGTTCCTGGCTCAGGACTGGATGACCGAACAAGACCTGATCGAAGTGAACATTCTGGCCCTTACTCGCCTGTGCCATGCAATCGGTAACAGCATGGCGCTGCAAGGTGGCGGGCAGATTCTTAACGTTGCCTCGGTCGCGGCTTTCCACCCTGGCCCATGGATGAGCACGTATTACGCGAGCAAGGCGTATGTGCTGCACTTTTCCGAAGGCCTGCGTGTCGAGTTGAAAAAGTGTGCGGTCAAGGTCTCAGTGCTTTGTCCCGGTCCGACCCGCACCGCATTTTTCCGCACCGCGCAGTTGAACAACGACAAACTGGCAAACAGCAATTTGCTGATGAGCCCGGAAGAAGTTGCGCTCTACACCGTGCGCGCGCTGGAGAAAAATCGCGCAATCATTATTCCGGGACGGCGCAACCGCTGGTTCGCCGCCCTGCCCCGGTTCGGCTCGCGCTGGCTGATCCGGACAATCACTGGCATGGTCATCAAGGCGCACTGCCCGCGCTGAACGTTTACAGGTAAAGGCTGGGCTCGGGAACAACCCATGAGTACACTCAGGCCAGCCCAAACAACGGAGAAAACAGCTGTGGATACTCTGTTCACCAAGATCATCAACCGGGAAATCCCGGCCAAGATCATCTACGAGGACGACCAGGTACTGGCCTTCCACGACATCGCCCCACAGGCACCGGTGCATTTCCTGGTAATTCCAAAGAAACCGGTGCGCACCCTCAACGACCTCACTGAGGACGACAAGGCATTGGCCGGGCACATTCTGTTCACTGCCCAGCGCCTGGCCCTGGAGCTGGGTTGCGAAAAAGGCTTCCGCGTTGTCATGAACTGCAATGAAGAAGGTGGGCAGACGGTCTATCACATTCATATGCACGTGCTGGGTCAGCGTCAGATGCACTGGCCACCGGGCTGATTGCAGCAAGCCCGATGGGAACGGCGCAGCGTCGTTCCCATTGGGGTATCACAGCATTGTCATGACAACTGCATCACAATGACCCAGCGCAAACCTTCCCCGGCCGATTGCGTTAAACTGGCCGCCGAGATTCCTCCGGAGGTCAGCATGACTACCCAACGTCACTACTCGCCGATTGACCGTCTTCTGCTGCAAGCCGATGCCGCGATGCGTACCTTGCTGCCCTCCAGTGGCCAACCGTACCGTCCGTCGCCCGCCATCGTGCAGCCGGATGTGAAGATGAGCGACGAAGACACCCGCCACGTCGCCGGTCTGATGCGCATCAACCATACCGGTGAAGTCTGCGCCCAGGCGCTGTATCAAGGTCAGGCCCTGACCGCCAAGCTGCCGCAAGTGCGCGCCGCCATGGAACATGCCGCCGAAGAAGAAATCGACCATCTGGTCTGGTGCGAGCAACGCATCCATCAGTTGGGCAGCCACACCAGCATTCTCAACCCGCTGTTCTACGGCATGTCATTCGGGATTGGCGCCGTTGCGGGACTGATCAGCGATAAGGTCAGCCTGGGTTTTGTCGCGGCGACGGAAGATCAGGTCTGCAAGCACCTGAATGAACACCTGGAGCAACTGCCGGCCGAGGATGAAAAGTCCCGGGCGATTCTTGAGCAGATGCGCATCGATGAAGAGCAGCATGCCGAAAGCGCGTTGGACGCCGGTGGTTTCCGTTTTCCGGCGCCGGTGAAGTTCGGAATGAGCTTGATGGCCAAGGTGATGACCAAGAGTACTTATCGGATCTGAGCACTGCGGATTTTTGTAGGAGCATGGCTTGCCCGCGATGACGGTCTCAAGGACGCTATCGCGGGCAAGCCATGCTCCTACAAAGATTTGCGGCGGACATGAAAAAGGCGACCGAGGTCGCCTTTTTTTGTGCTCGAGATTCTTAGTTCGGCATGTTGCGTGCGTAGAAGATTTCAAGCATTTCGTGCTTCACACGATCGGTCACCTGGGCACGCTGCTCAGACGACAGACTGCTGGTGGCGTCGCCGAACAGGTAGTTATCCAGTTCGAAGTTCTTCAGCAGCATTTTGGTGTGGAACAGGTTTTCCTGGTACACGTTCACGTCGGTCATCTGGTACGCGTCGCGGGTGTCTTCGGAGAGGTAGTTCTGGATCGAGTTGATCTCGTGGTCGATGAAGTGTTTCTTGCCTTCAACGTCACGGGTGAAGCCGCGCACACGGTAATCCACGGTCACGATGTCCGAATCGAACTGGTGAATCAGGAAGTTGAGCGCTTTAAGCGGTGAAATGACCCCGCACGTCGACACATCGATATCCACACGGAAGGTCGCAATACCGTCGTCCGGATGGATTTCCGGGTAGGTGTGCACCGTGATGTGGCTCTTGTCGAGGTGGGCCAGGATGATTTCGGGCAATGGGCCCGGGGATTCTTCGATCTGGCTTTCAGTCGGGGTCACCGGCTCTTCCGAGATCAGAATCGTGACGCTGGCGCCCTGTGGCTCATAGTCCTGACTGGCAATGTTCAGGATGTTGGCACCAATGATATCGACAACTTCTGTGAGGATCTGCGTCAGGCGCTTGGCGTTGTACTCTTTATTGATGTACTCGACGTAAGCCTGTTGGTCTTGCGGGGTTTCCGCGTAGCAGATGTCATAGATGTTGAAGCTCAAGGTCTTTGTCAGGTTATTGAACCCGTGGAGCTTGAGTTTGCTTTTCACCGTTAAAAACTCTCTATGTATTGCGGCCCGGCCGCGTGATCAAGCATGCCCGTCAGATGCGAACGACGCACCTGCGTAGGACGGTTAACACCTCTTCGCGATGGCGATTTTGGTTGTCTGTTCGGGTGTGCGGCCTGTCGGCTGACGGGCCACCACCCTGAAAAAAGTGGCGCATTATGCAGACGTCAGCTGGGGATCGCCAGAGTCTGCACTGCTTTTATGATAGTTGAATGTCGATTCAACCGAGTTCGATGATTTCGTAGTCGTGGGTAATCTCGACACCGGCCGCGCCCAGCATGATCGAGGCCGAGCAATACTTCTCGGCGGACAGCTCGATAGCGCGCTTGACCTGGGCTTCTTTCAAGCCACGGCCCTTGACCACGAAGTGCATGTGGATCTTGGTGAACACCTTTGGATCTTCGGTCGCGCGCTCGGCTTCGAGGAAGGCTTCGCAGCTCTCGACCGCCTGACGGGACTTCTTGAGGATGCTGACCACGTCGAAATTGCTGCAACCGCCAACACCCAGCAGGAGCATTTCCATCGGACGGACACCCAGGTTACGACCGCCGGCATCGGGCGGACCGTCCATGACCACGACATGACCGCTGCCGGATTCGCCGAGGAACATGGCTTCGCCAGCCCATTGGATGCGTGCCTTCATCGCCAAGACTCCACTGTATAAAAAAGGGTCGCCAGCTTAGCACAGGCCCCTTGATTGACAGCGTTTGCCTTCCTAGGACATAACCATCCGCCTTGTAGGTAATTTCTCGAATATTGCAGGAAGTGTCTGGTAAGCTGACGCCAATTCGCTGGCGCATAGCCAGCGTTGCCGCATCTTCCGAAACTCATAAAAAAATCCAAACACACCGTGCAGTCTTTTCGGGATACAACCATGGTTGCTATTACCCCCACACCCAAGATCAAGAACCTCGACAAGTTGCTGATGCATTGCCAGCGCCGTCGCTATCAGGCCAAGAGCAATATCATTTGTGCCGGCGACCGCTCGGAAACGTTGTTCTTCATCATCAAGGGTTCGGTCACGATCCTGATCGAAGATGATGACGGTCGGGAAATGATCATCGCCTACTTGAATGCCGGGGACTTCTTTGGCGAGTTGGGGCTTTTCGAGCAGGCAGGTCTGGAACAGGAACGCAGCGCCTGGGTGCGGGCCAAGATCGAATGCGAAGTCGCAGAGATCAGCTACGCGAAATTCCGTGAATTGTCGCAGCAAGATCCAGACATTCTTTACGTGCTCAGCGGACAAATCGCACAGCGCTTGCGCAACACCACCCGCAAGGTCGGTGACCTGGCATTCTTTGACGTGACCGGTCGCGTCGCGCGCTGCCTGCTGGAACTGTGCAAGCAACCTGACGCAATGACCCACCCCGATGGCATGCAGATCAAGGTGACCCGTCAGGAAATCGGACGGATTGTCGGGTGTTCGCGGGAGATGGTCGGTCGCGTGCTCAAGGATCTGGAGGAACGCAACCTGGTGAACGTCAAAGGCAAGACCATGGTGGTTTTCGGTACGCGATAAGCTCGAAACCTAGCCGCTGAACATTTGCGCCAGCATCAACCGGTAGAGTTCATCCAGACGCGCCAACGCATGTGGCGCTGTGAACTTCTCATGCAGGGCGATGTGGCTTTCAGCACGCACTCGCTGCTCCAGCCCGCAAGCCTCGTTGAAGCGATTGACCGCCGCGACCATCGACTCACGCTCGTCATCGATCAACATTGCACCGTGCACCAGCCCAACCGGGCGCGAGCCGCCCTGGCTCTGGCGCCAGCGCTGGGCAGTGCCGACCATCTTGCGCCCGTCGAGATTGACGTTGAAGCGGCCATCGCAGAATGCGCCATCGATTTCGCCCAGCGACGAAGTACCACCCAACTCGTCCAGCAACTGGCAGATCGGATCACATAGACGCCGATAACCGGATTCGATGCGATTCAGGTCGCCTTCGCTGCGCGGCGGTGCGTACACCAGTGCGATGTTGATGGTTGTGGCTGATTGGGGCACCGGTTCGCCGCCGGTATCGCGCAACAATACGGGCCAACCCGCCGCAGCCGAGACTTCACAGGCGGATTCAAAGCCTGGCAGGCGATTCAAGCGACGCGGCATCACTAATGCCTGGTCATTCGGTTGCCAGAACAACAGGCCGAACTCGGCGTCGCCGGCACAGACCGAGGCCAGCAGATCCTGTTCGGCTTGCAGGCCGGCTTCGATGGTCATAGAGATTGGCAGCGACATAGACGACTCCGGCAGATATGAAGTCTTTAGGGAATTTGAGGGCCTCATCGCGGGCAAGCCCGCTCCCACAGGGAACCGGGTTGCCTGCAATGGTAGGGGTCAGTCGAGGGTCGAGCCGCTGACGGGAATACCGCGCTCAGGGAAGAACAGGCGCTGCAACTCGGTGCCCGGGCTTTCGGCGCGCATGAATGCTTCGCCGACCAGGAACGCGTAGACGTCGCTGATTTCCATCAGTTCGACATCGGCGCGATTGAGGATGCCGCTCTCGGTGATCACCAGTCGATCGCGCGGGATACGCGGCAACAGGTCGAGGGTGGTTTCCAGGCTGACATCGAAGGTGTGCAGGTTGCGGTTGTTCACTCCAACCAGCGGAGTGTCCAGGGTTTTCAAGGCCCGCTCCAACTCGTCGCCATCGTGGACTTCCACCAGCACATCGAGGTTGACGCTTTTGGCCACGGCCGCCAACTCGGCCATCTTCACGTCATCCAGTGCGGAGACGATCAACAGCACGCAGTCAGCACCGAGGGCCCGGGCTTCGACGATCTGATAGGGATCGATCATGAAGTCCTTGCGGATCACCGGTAGCTGGCACGCCGAGCGGGCCTGTTGCAGGTACGCATCGGCACCCTGGAAATAGTCGATGTCAGTGAGTACCGACAGGCAGGTCGCGCCGCCCTTCTCGTAGCTCTTGGCGATGTCGGCGGGAACGAAGTTCTCGCGGATCACGCCTTTGCTCGGCGAGGCTTTCTTGATTTCAGCGATGACTGCCGGCTGTTTCAGCTTGGCCTGAGCCAGCAACGCCTTGGCGAAACCACGGGGTGCATCGGCCGCCTTGGCCAGGTTTTCCAGCTCGGCGAGGCTTACGCGAGCGCTACGCTCGGCAACTTCTTCAACCTTGCGCGCCAGAATCTTTTCCAGAACCGTCGGTACACTCATCCCTCATTCTCCACTTTGAATACCGCGGTAAACGCACCCAGTTCCTCGAGCTTCTCCCGAGCGAGACCGGTGTGCAGCGCATCGTGCGCCAGGGCCACGCCCTCTTTCAAACTGCTGGCATGGTCAGCGGCGTACAGCGCCGCGCCGGCATTGAGCATGATCATCTCGGCGGCTTTCTGACCGTTCTCGGTCTTGCGCTTGCCCAGTGCATCGCGAATCAGTTCCAGAGAGGCTGCCGGGCTTTCCACCGCCAGGCCGTGCAGGCTCTGGCTCTTCATGCCCAGGTCTTCCGGCTCGACCCAATACTCGGTGATCTGATCGTTTTTCAGTTCCGCGACAAAAGTCGGGGCAGCCAGGCTGAACTCGTCCAGGCCATCTTTCGAATGCACCACCAGCACATGCTTGCTGCCCAGACGTTGCAACACTTCCGCCAGTGGACGGCACAGGGCCTGAGTGAATACGCCCACCACCTGATGTTTCACACCGGCCGGATTCGTAAGCGGGCCGAGCATGTTGAACAGCGTACGCAAGCCCAGATCCTTGCGCGGTCCGGCGGCGTGCTTCATGGCACTGTGGTGAGTCTGGGCAAACATGAAACCTATACCGACGTTATCGATGCAACGCGCCACTTGAACCGGGGTCAGGTTCAGGTAGATGCCGGCCGCTTCCAGCAAGTCGGCACTGCCACTCTTGCCCGAGACCGCACGGTTCCCATGTTTGGCCACGGTGCAACCGGCCGCCGCTACGACGAATGCGGAAGCAGTCGAAACGTTGAAAATATTGGCACCGTCACCGCCGGTGCCCACCACATCGACCACGCCGTCGAGGGTTTTGAGTTCGACCTTGTCCGCCAACTCGCGCATCACCGACACGGCGCCGACGATCTCGTCGATGCTTTCGCTCTTCATGCGCATGGCCATCATGAACGCGCCGATCTGCGCGTCCGAGCATTGCCCGGTCATGATTTCGCGCATCACATCGCGCATTTCATCGGTGCTGAGATCGAGGTGATCGACGATACGGCCCAGGGCTGTCTTGATATTCATGAGTAGTCCTTAGCGCGTGCCGCCGGTTTGTTTGAGGAAGTTGGCAAACAGTTCGTGGCCCTGCTCGGTCAGGATCGACTCAGGGTGAAACTGCACGCCTTCGATGTTCAGGGTCTTGTGACGCAGGCCCATGATCTCGTCGACCGAGCCGTCTTCGAGTTGGGTCCATGCGGTCAGCTCGAGGCAATCCGGCAAGGTTTCGCGTTTGACGATCAATGAATGATAGCGCGTGACCGTCAGCGGGTTGTTCAGGCCTTCGAAGACGCCTTTGTCTTCGTGGAACACCGGGCTGGTCTTGCCGTGCATGACCTGACGGGCTCGGACCACATCACCGCCAAAGGCCTGGCCGATGGACTGATGGCCCAGGCACACACCGAGAATCGGCAACTTGCCGGCGAAGTGTTTGATCACGTCAATCGAGACGCCGGCTTCGGTCGGGGTGCAAGGGCCGGGCGAGACGACGATGCGCTCTGGGTTGAGGGCTTCGATTTCGGCAACGGTAAGTTCATCGTTGCGCACGACTTTGACCTGGGAGCCCAGCTCACCGAGGTACTGCACAACGTTGTAGGTAAAAGAGTCGTAGTTATCGATCATCAGCAACATGGCGTTAAGAACCTCTTGAATTCACTGACTACTAATACGGCCTTCGAATGAATGGCCCGCCGCGTCCAGCGCTTGATCACTCAAGACGGCCGGCAGATGGGCAACGTTCATCGGTCAGCCTTGCGGAGTTTGTTCAGCCAGCGCCACGGCGCGGAACATCGCGCGGCGCTTGTTCAGGGTTTCTTCCCATTCCAGCGCCGGCACCGAGTCGGCGACGATGCCGCCACCGGCCTGCACGTGCAGTTCGCCGTTCTTGATCACCGCCGTGCGGATCGCAATGGCGGTGTCCATGTTGCCGTTCCAGGCGAAGTAGCCGACCGCACCGCCGTAGACGCCACGCTTGACCGGTTCCAGCTCGTCGATGATTTCCATCGCGCGAATCTTCGGTGCGCCGGACAAGGTGCCCGCCGGTAGAATCGCCCGCAGTGCATCCATCGCCGTCAGGCCAGCCTTCAATTGGCCGGTGACGTTGGACACGATGTGCATCACGTTGGAATAACGCTCGATGACCATCTTCTCGGTGAGTTTCACCGAACCGATTTCCGATACGCGACCGGTGTCGTTACGGCCAAGGTCGATCAGCATCAAATGCTCGGCGATTTCCTTGTCATCCGACAGCAGGTCTTTTTCCAGCGCCAGATCGGCTTCTTCGTTGGCCCCACGCGGGCGAGTGCCGGCAATCGGGCGCACGGTGATCAGGTTGTCTTCGACCCGCACCAGCACTTCCGGCGAACTGCCGACGACGTGGAAGTCGCCGAAGTTGAAGAAGTACATGTAGGGCGTCGGGTTGAAGCAGCGCAGTGCGCGGTACAAATCGATCGGTGCAGCCTTGAAGTCGATCGACATGCGTTGCGACGGCACGACCTGCATGCAGTCACCGGCCAGGATGTATTCCTTGATGGTGTCGACGGCTTTTTCGTAATCGTCCTGAGTGAAGCTGGAACGGAACACCGGATCGGCCGCTTGCTGCTGGCTGAAGTCCAGGCCACGGCGCGGGGTGATCGGCTGACGGAGTTTTTCCAGCAACTCTTCCAGGCGCGCGCGACCTTGTTCGAAGGCGTCTTCCTGCGCCGGATCGGCGAGGACGATCGCGTGCATCTTGCCGGCGAGGTTGTCGAATACGACGACCGCGTCGGAAACCATCAGCAGAATGTCCGGCACGCCCAGCGGATCCGGGTTCGGGCACTTGCCCAGACGCTTCTCCACATAACGCACGCAGTCGTAACCGAAGTAACCCACCAGACCACCATTGAAGCGCGGCAGGCCGGCGATGGTCGGTACGTTGTAGCGCGCCTTGAAGGCTTCGACGAAGGCCAACGGGTCTTCCACGTCATGGCTTTCGGTCTCGACGCCATCGACGGTCACGCTGACATGATGGTCATGAACCCGCATCACGGTGCGGCACGGCAGGCCGATGATCGAGTAACGGCCCCACTTCTCGCCGCCCTGTACGGACTCCAGCAAGTAGGAATTGGGCTCGTCAGCCAGTTTCAGGTAGATCGACAGTGGAGTGTCGAAGTCGGCCAGGGTTTCGCAGGCAAGCGGGATGCGGTTGTAGCCGGCAGCGGCCAAACGCAGGAATTCTTCGCGGATCATGATGTGCCTCGTGGCTTGAGGGTCTAACAGTCAGGTATGCAAACGCGCCGGGGAACCGGCCAGGTAAAAGTCAGGCGCGCCAACGCCAGCGGGCCAGGGCCTTGATGACTTTCATCCAGAGTTTGCGAGTGACCACCACGATGGGATTTCCAGGAGGGGATTGAACAGCGTCGGGCAACGTTATCTCAGCGGCCGGATCCAGGCAACCGGGAATTAACTTGCGCAGATCGTCGATCACCAGTGTCGGCGACTCTTCGGCGATGGGCCGGCCATGGTTATAGCCATAACTCAACGCCACGCACTTGACCCCCGCCGCTTTCGCCGCCAGCACATCGCTGCGCGAATCGCCGACGAACAAGGACTGCGAGGCCGGAATGTTGGTCATTTTCATGACGAAAAACAGCGCCGCCGGGTCAGGCTTTTTCTGTGGCAGGGTGTCGCCGCCGATGATCAGGCGGAAGTAACGACCGATTTTCATCTGATCCAGCAGCGGTGCGACGAAGCGCTCCGGCTTGTTGGTGATCAGTGCCATTTCGACGCCCTGCTTGTGCAGCCATTTCAGGGTATCGCGCACACCGGGATAGACCACGGTCAGCTCATGGCTTTCGCCGTAAGCCTGCATGAAAATCTCCAGCGCCCGTTCGGCTTCGCTGTTATCGACCTGCGAATGGTCGAGACCACCGGCCAGCGCACGTCGTACCAGCACCGGAGCGCCGTTGCCGACCCACTCGCGTACCGACTCGATGCCAGCCGGTGCGCGACCGAGTTTGAGCAGCATGTTATCCACCGCCGCCGCAAGGTCCGGGACCGAATCGATCAGCGTGCCATCCAGATCGAACATCACCAGCCTTGGCAGGCTTCCCGGGAACAGCTGCTCAAAGCCGCTCATGGGCGAGCCAGCGCCAGTTCGGAACGCATCTTGTCGATGACTTCCTGATAGTTCGGCGCATTGAAGATGGCCGAGCCGGCGACGAAGGTGTCGGCGCCCGCCGCGGCGATTTCGCGAATGTTGTTCACGTTCACGCCGCCGTCGATTTCCAGACGAATGTCGCGACCGGAAGCATCGATCAATGCCCGCGCTTCACGCAGCTTGTCGAGGGTGCCGGGGATGAACTTCTGCCCGCCGAAGCCTGGGTTGACGCTCATCAGCAGGATCATGTCGACCTTGTCCATCACGTACTTGAGTACGTCCAGCGGGGTCGCCGGGTTGAACACCAGGCCCGACTTGCAGCCGCCTTCGCGGATCAGTTGCAGGGAACGGTCGACGTGCTGGGTGGCTTCCGGGTGGAAGGTGATGTACGTGGCGCCGGCTTCGATGAAGTCGCCGACGATGCGGTCTACCGGGCTGACCATCAGGTGCGCGTCGATTGGCGCAGTCACGCCGTACTTGCGCAGGGCCGCGCAGACCATCGGACCGATGGTCAGGTTGGGCACGTAATGGTTGTCCATGACATCGAAATGCACGAAATCGGCGCCAGCGGCCAGAACATTGTCCACTTCTTCACCCAGGCGGGCGAAGTCGGCGGAGAGAATCGACGGAGCAATTACGAAGGGCTGCATGACGCACCTTTTCTGAGCTAAATCACGATGGCGCGCATTGTATACCTCATGCTTTGGCGCGCGCACCGTGAGCGCGATGATCAGTAGGCCGCGCGGTAGATCTTCTCGATATCAATCGCGCTCAATTTGCGTGGATTGTTGCGCATCAAGCGCTCAATGCCCGCCGCTTCCACTGCCATGGCGGGGATGGCGTCTTCGGGAACCCCGAAACTGCGCAAGCCTTTGGGGATTTCCACGGCCGCACACAACTCGGTCATGGCCTCCACGGCTTTGTCGGCCGCTTCGTTGGCACTCAGATGAGCGGTCTTCACCCCCATGGCCTCGGCGATATCCTGCATGCGTTCGACGCAGGCCATCTTGTTCCAGGTCATGACATAGGGCAGCAGCAAGGCGTTGCTCACGCCATGGGCGATGTTGAAACGCCCGCCCAGCGGGTACGCCAGCGCGTGCACCGCGCCGACCCCGGCATTACCGAACGCCATGCCGGCCATCAGGCTGGCGGTGGCCATGTCTTCCCGTGCCTGCAGGTTCGATGGATTGGCGTAGGCCTTGGGCAGAGCCTTGGCGATCAGCTTGATCGCGCCGATGGCCAGGGCATCGGTAATCGGCGAAGCATTGACCGACAGATAGGATTCGATGGCATGCACCAATGCATCGACACCGCTGGCGGCCGTGACACCGCGCGGGCAGGTCAGGGTCATCTGCGGACTGACCAGCGCCACGTCCGGCAACAGATAGTCGCTGACGATGCCCTTCTTCAGTTGCGCGACCTTGTCGGAGAGGATCGCCACGTTGGTCACTTCCGAACCGGTGCCGGCAGTGGTTGGAATCGCAATCAGCGGCGGGCCTTTACGCGGCACCTGGTCGACACCGAACAAATCCTCCAGCGCGCCGTGGTAGCCGGCATATGCCGCGACACTTTTGGCGATATCGATGGCGCTGCCACCGCCCAGACCGATCAAGCCGTCATGCCCGCCTTCGCGGTAAACGCGCATGCAGTCTTCGACGATGGCGATTTCCGGATCAGGCAGCACGCGGTCGAAGATTTCGTAGCTTCGGCCACCCAGCTGCGCCAGCGCCAGCTCTACCGTGCCGGACTTGACCAGCGCGGCGTCGGTGACGATCAGCGGATTGTCAATGTCCAGCCGTGACAGCTCAGCAGACAGTTGCTCGATGGCCCCTGCGCCGGTGATCAGTTTGTGAGCGATTTTGAAAGAGGAAAGACTCATGTGCGCAGCCTCTTATAGATGTGGGAGCTGGGCACAATAGTAGCTGGGGTTTTTGGGTTGTCTTGTATTCAGGTCGTGAATGACCGGACTCCCCAAAAACACCACAAATCCACTGTAGGAGCTGCCGAAGGCTCGGGCCGCGATCGGACGATCTTTTGACTTTGATTTTAAGATCAAAAGATCGCAGCCTTCGGCAGCTCCTACAGTGGATTGCATTAAACCTGTGCGGTACGCAGTTTCTCGCTGCGACCACGCAGCCATTCCAGCGTCAGCAGCAGGATCACCGAGAAGGCGATCAGCAGCGTTGCGGCGGCGGCGATGGTCGGGCTGAGGTTTTCGCGGATGCCGCTGAACATCTGCCGAGGCAGCGTCGCTTGCTCGGGGCCGGCGAGGAACAGCGTCACCACCACTTCATCGAAGGAGGTAGCGAAGGCGAACAACGCACCGGAAATCACGCCCGGTGCAATCAGCGGCAAAGTCACCCGGCGGAACGCGGTCAGCGGCGAAGCGCCGAGGCTGGCAGCAGCGCGCACCAGATTGTGGTTAAAGCCTTGCAACGTTGCCGACACCGTGATGATTACAAACGGCACACCCAGCACCGCATGCACCACGATCAACGAGAAGAAGCTGTTGCCCAGCCCCAACGGCGCGAAGAACAGATAACTGGCCACACCGATGATCACCACCGGCACCACCATCGGCGAAATGACCAGCGCCATCACCAGCGCCTTGCCGGGGAAGTCGCCACGGGTCAGGCCGATGGCCGCCAGCGTGCCGAAAATCATCGCCAGCACCGTGGCCGCCGGGGCGACGATGATGCTGTTCTTCAGGGCGCGCATCCACTCCGCCGAGGCGAAGAAATCGTGGTACCACTGCAACGAGAAGCCTTGCAGCGGGTACACCAGGAAACTGCCGGAGTTGAACGACAGCGGAATGATCACCAGCACCGGCAGGATCAGGAACAACAGAATCAAGCCGCAGAGAATCCGCAAGCTGTAGAACCACACCCGTTCGATGGGCGACATGTAAGGACTCAGCATTTCGTTCTCCCCTTAGCTCAGGCGCAGGCGGCTCGCGCCCACCAGCCAGCTGTAAATCAGATAAAGCACGACCGTCGCGAGCAACAGCAGCCCGCCGAGTGCGGTCGCCATGCCCCAGTTGATGCTGGTGTTGGTGTAGAAGGCGACGAAGTAGCTGACCATTTGATCGTTCGGGCTGCCCAGCAATGCCGGAGTGATGTAGTAGCCGATGGCGAGGATGAACACCAACAGGCAACCGGCGCCGACACCGGCATAGGTCTGCGGGAAGTACACTCGCCAGAAACTGGCGAACGGGTGGCAACCGAGGGAAATCGCGGCACGCATGTAAGTCGGCGAGATGCCTTTCATCACGCTGTAGATTGGCAGAATCATGAACGGCAGCAGGATGTGCACCATCGAGATGTAGACACCGACACGGTTGAACACCAGCTCGATCGGCTTATCGATGATGCCCATGGCCATCAGGCCGCTGTTGATCAGGCCACCGGATTGCAGCAACACGATCCACGCGGCGACCCGTACAAGAATCGAGGTCCAGAACGGCAGCAGCACCAGGATCATCAGCAGGTTGCTTTGGCGCGACGGCAGGTTCGCCAACAGGTAAGCCAGTGGATAGGCCAGCACCAGGCAGATCACGGTGATGATCAGGCCCATCCAGAAGGTACGGGCAAAGATGTCGAGGTAGATCGCCTGGTCAGGAGTGGCCGGGGCGATTTCGCCGAGATCGTCGATGCGATGATCGACGGCCGCCAGCAGGTAATACGGGGTGATGCTGCTGGTGTTGCGGCGTACCGCTTGCCAGTAGGCCGGGTCGCCCCAGCGCTCATCGAGACCTTCCAGCGCTTCTTTATAGGAGGCCGGTTCAGTGGCGAGCGGCAAGGCGCGGGCAGTTTTGGTCAGCAGGCTGCGGTAGCCGGCCAGTTCCATGTTCAGGCGCTTGGACAAATCGCCCAGTGTTTGATTCTTGCGGGCTTCGGCGAGGTCTTCGGCGGCCGCTTTGTAAACCGGTTCAGCAGGCAGGCCGCGGCCGTCCCAACTGGCGATGGCGGACACAGTGCGCGGCATGCCGCCGACCACTTCCGGGTTGCCCACGCTTTTGTAGAGCAGCGCCACGATCGGCACGAGGAACACCAGCAACAGAAACAGCACCAGCGGCGCGATCAGGGCCTGGGCCTTCCAGCGGTTGACCCGCTCGGCATGCTTGAGCCGCTGCTTCAAGGTGGGGTCAGTGCCCGCGTTCACGGGAACGGCGATAGCCATGGCGTACTCCGGAAATCTTTGATCGTTACAGAGGCATACAAATAACCTGTGGGAGCGAGCTTGCTCGCGATGGGGGCAGAACATTCAACATCAATGCTGACTGACCCCCTGCTATCGCGAGCAAGCTCGCTCCCACAAGGATTGCGGTGTTCAAACCACAGGTTTACTTATTTAGCAGCCCAGGAATTGAAGCGCTGTTCCAGTTGCTCGCCGTTGTCAGCCCAGAAGCTGACGTCGATCTGCACCTGGTTGGCGATATTTTCCGGGGTGGTCGGCATGTCTTTCAGGACATCCTTGGCCAGCAGCGGTACGGCTTGGGTGTTGGCCGGGCCGTAGGCGATGTTTTCCGAGTAGGTCTTCTGCTGCTGTGGCTGTACCGAGAAGGCGATGAATTTCTTCGCCGCTTCGGCGCGCTTGGCGTCCAGACCTTTTGGAATGGCCCATGCGTCGAAGTCGTAGATGCCGCCGTTCCACACCACTTTCAGGTTGCTTTCTTTCTGTACGGCAGCGATGCGACCGTTGTAGGCCGAGCTCATGACCACGTCACCGGAGGCGAGGTATTGCGGCGGTTGTGCGCCGGCTTCCCACCACTGGATGTTCGGCTTGAGTTCATCGAGTTTCTTGAACGCGCGGTCCTGACCGTCTTTGCCGGCCAGCACTTTGTAGACGTCTTTCGGCGCAACGCCGTCGGCCATCAGTGCGAATTCCAGGGTGTACTTGGCGCCCTTACGCAGGCCGCGCTTGCCCGGGAATTTCTTGGTGTCCCAGAAATCGACCCAGCTGGTCGGCGCGGAAGCCAGTTTGTCGGCGTTGTAGGCCAACACGGTCGACCACACAAAGAAGCCCACGCCGCATGGCTGGATAGCGCCTTTGACGTAATCTTCGGTCTTGCCGAACAGTGCCGGGTCCAGTTGCTCGAACATGTCTTCGTCACAACCACGGGACAGCTCCGGCGACTCAACTTCTACCAGGTCCCAGGACACGCTCTTGGTGTCGACCATGGCCTTGACCTTGGCCATTTCACCGTTGTATTCGCCCGCCACGATCTTGCCGTTGCCTGCCGCTTCCCACGGTGCGTAGAAGGCTTTGACCTGCGCCGCCTTGTTCGCCCCGCCAAAGGACACCACGGTCAGGTCCGGGCCAGCGGCCATCGCATGCGAGGCACCGATCATGCCCATGACCAGAGCTGTGAATTTCAGGGATTTCAACATTGATATTGTTCTCCACGTGCAGGGTTGGTGAAGCAGAAGGGCGATCAGTTCGCCTCTAGAAGTGGGTCGAGCGCACGAACGTGTTCGACCTGCCAGCCAAGCGGAACCACGTCACCGACGGCGAGCGCAGGATCGAGCTCGGCAATCGGTTGTTTCACGAAGAAGTCGGTCTTGCCACAGACTTCCAGGCGAACCCGGACGTGGTCGCCCAGATAGATGAATTCCGCCACCCTTCCCGAGAAGCGGTTGACGCACGACTCGCTGGAACCATTGAGGCTCACGCGCTCCGGGCGAATAGACAAGGTGACGGGTTCGCCGGTCTTGCCGACATTCACCGCCAGCGCTTCAACTTTTTCACCACGCCCCAGTTCGACCACGCAGCGGTCGCCGGTCTGGCTGTGCAGACGGCCATTGAGACGGTTGTTTTCGCCGATGAAGTTGGCGACGAAGGTGTTTTTCGGCTCTTCGTAGAGCGTGCGCGGCGGCGCGATCTGCTGGATTTCGCCTTGATGGAACACCGCCACACGGTCGGACATGGTCAGGGCTTCGCCCTGGTCGTGGGTCACGTAGACCACGGTCACGCCCAAGCGCTGGTGCAGGTGCTTGATTTCCATCTGCATGTGTTCACGCAGTTGTTTGTCGAGTGCGCCGAGAGGTTCGTCCATCAGCACCAGTTGCGGCTCGAACACCAACGCGCGGGCCAATGCCACACGTTGCTGCTGACCGCCGGACAGTTGCGCCGGGTAACGCTGCGCAAAGGTGTCGAGCTGGACCATGCTGAGGACTTTTTTCACCCTGTCGCTGACGTCGCTTTTGTTCAAACCGCGCACGGTCAGAGGGAACGCCAGGTTCTCGGCGACCGTCATGTGCGGGAACAGCGCATAGTTCTGGAACACCATGCCGATGTCACGCTTGTGCGGCGGCACGTTGTTGATGGAGCGCCCGGCCAGCAGAATTTCACCCGCAGTCGGTGTTTCGAAACCGGCGAGCATCATCAGGCTAGTGGTCTTGCCGGAGCCGGACGGCCCGAGCAAGGTGAGGAATTCGCCTTTGCGAATGTCCAGGTTGAGGTCTTTGACGATCAGGTTCTCGCCGTCGTAGCTCTTCTGCACTCCACGAAAGCTGACCAGAACATCATTGGCCCCTGCACTTGAATCGACCTGGCTCATACCCACACCTTTGTTGTTGATGACTGCTGTGGACTAAGCCTAGTGGACGCTGCGGACCACGCAAATCGGGGCGCAGGAGAGAATCGCCTCAGCCGGATGGAAGGTTGGGGGTAGGGATTGCCCTACAAGGATGGCGGGATTGGATAAAGGCAGTGGCAAGCGATCAGCTGCAAGCCGCAAGTAAAGGCAAACGCTGTGTTTTGAGGTGTCGCAAATGGATATGCGAACACGAAACCCTGTAGGAGCACAGCTTGCTGGCGATGGCGATTTCAAGGACGCCATCGCCGGCAAGCCGTGCTCCTACAGGAATTGGCAGAATTCAGAGGAGCTTGTGTTCCATCGCGTACTTCACCAACTCGGCCAGCGAGGTGATGTTGAGCTTCTGCATCAGCCGCGCCTTGTGGGTGCTGATGGTCTTGCTGCTCAAGGCCAGTTGCTGGGCGATGTCGTTGACATTGGCGCCCTGGGCCAGGCGTTCGAACACGGAGAACTCACGCTCTGACAGCAGCGAGTGCAATGGCCGCGAATCGGTCAGGCCGACTTCGAAGACCATGCGGTCGGCGAGGTCCGGGTCGATATAACGCCCGCCCGCCGCGACCCGGCGAATGGCTGTCAGCAATAGCGCCGGATCACTGTCCTTGGTCGCATAACCAGCCGCACCGACCTTCAAAGCCCGGGCCGCCATCTGCGCTTCGTCGTGCATCGACAGCACCAGAATCACCGGAGGATTGTTCAGCGCACGGATCCGTGGAATCGCTTCCAGGCCGTTAACGCCCGGCATGGAGATATCCAGCAACACCACTTCGCAGGGCACATGCCGCAAGGTTTCGAGCAACTGCTCACCATTGCTCGCCTCCCCCACCACCAGCAGATCCTTGGCCAGGCCGATCAATTGCTTGATGCCTTCGCGGACGATGGTGTGGTCTTCGGCTACCAGTACACGGATCACTTACTTCTCCTCATCCAACGGCACTCGCACGATAAGGGTCGTGCCCTCTCCGGGCTCACTTTCAAGCGACAACTGCCCGCCCATGATCAACACCCGCTCGCGCATGCCGACCACGCCAAAGGAAGTCGGCCTGCCCGCCGCAGCGACAAATCCTACGCCATCATCACTGACGGTCAGACACAACTCGTCGCCTTCAAGGGCCAGCGTCAGTTCAACAGTATGCGCCTGGGCGTGGCGCATGACATTGGTCAGTGCCTCCTGAAGGATGCGAAACAGACCGATCGCCTTGGCATCGCTGAGCACCGGCAAATTGTCCGGCACCTGCACCAGACACGGAATCTGCGTGCGCGCCTCGAAGCGGCGGGCCTGCCATTCGATGGCCGAGGCGATGCCGGCATCGAGAATCGGTGGTCGCAACGCCGTCGCCACATCCCGCACCAACTGGAATAACTGCGCGATCAAGCGTTTCATGCTGTTCAAGCGGTCGTTCAGCCCAGGGTCCAGTTGCGCGTAGGCAAGTTCGCACATGGACGTCTCCAGCTTCAACACGGTGAGCATCTGGCCCAACTCGTCGTGAACTTCACGGGCGATGCGTGCCTTTTCCTCCTCTCGTACGCTTTCCAAGTGCGCGGACAGTTCCCGCAACTGTTCGCGGGAGCTGGCCAGTTCCAGCTCGATGCGCTTGCTCTCGCTGATGTCCCAGACAATGCCGTCCCAGACGTAGGCACCGTCTTCAAGTTGACGGGTAATCGCCTTGATTTCGGCCCAGCGCTGTTCGCCCTGACGCGTAAGAATTCGCCCTTGCCACGACCAGTCGCTGTCGGTGTCCAGCGCATGATCCTGGGTCTGGTGATAATTGGCTTTATCGTCCGGATGCACAAGGCTGCGCAGGCCTTTGTCACGATGAGCCAACGTTGCCGGCGAGTAACCCACCAGACTTTCGCTGCCCTCGCTGATGTAGGCAAAGTCGATCTGCCCTGTCACCGGCGCGCGTTCCAGGCGAAAGACCAATCCGGGAACGTTCGCCGCGATCCCTTGCAACCGCGCTTCACTTTCCTGCAACGCCGCGAGGGCGCGACGGCGCTCGGTGACGTCAGTGAGGTAGACCACCAGATATTCGCCATCGCGAAAACGCAAGAAGCTCAGCGAGACATCCGTCGGCAGGATGCTGCCGTCGGCCCGCAGGCAATTGGTTTCGAAACTTTGCGGTGACTCGTCGCTGGCCCTGGCGCGCTTCCACAGGTTCAACCAGCGATCCATGTGCAGGCCGGGTTCGAAATCGATCAATGGCCGGTCGATGATCCCGCCCGGTGGGTAACCGAGCATGGTTTCCGCAGCGCGGTTGGCATAGCGCACGTGACTGTCCCAGTTGACCCAAAGGATGCCGACGGTGCTTTGATCGATGGAAAACTGCGTCAGCCGCAACGCTTCTTCACTGGCTGCGCGCAAGGCAATGTCTGCCTGCGCCGCCGCCAGTCGTTGCTCCAGGCTGTGCTGCTGGCGGCGCTGCCAGAACACGATCGCCATGCTGCTCAGCGCCAGCACCACCAACAGCAGGCAGAGGTTTTGCCAGAAGCCCGGCGACTCGGTGAGCCGCGGGTACTTGGGTTGCAGCCATTGGTTGTGCAGCGTTTCCAGATCCTTGGCCGGGATCGCTCGCAGCGCGCTTTCGATGATGCCAGCCAGCTCCGGCTTGTCGCGCCGCGTGGCCACCCGCAACAGTTGCGGCAAACCGATGTCACCCACTACCACCAGCCCGGCGAATTCCGGCTCGACGGACAGCCGCCCCAATTGCGCTTCGTCGACCACGGCGTAACCGGCCTGCTGGCTCAACAACAATTGCAGCGCCTGACGCTCCATCGGTACGCCCTGAAGGTTCAGGTGCGGATAATTGCCGCGCAGGTAGTCGGCGGTTGCGCTGGGCATGCGCACGGCGACGCGGGTCTGGCTGTCGAGTTTCTCCAGCTCCACCGCGCCGGTGCTTTTCTGGTCGCTGACCACCAGTTGCGGCACCCGCATGTACGGATCGGAAAACTGCCAGAGGCGCAGCCCGCCAAGGGTTTGGGTCAACCCCGGGGCGATGTCGATTTGACCCGCGCGTGCGGCGGCTTCCAGCTGTTCAAGATCGGGAAAGTTACGCCAGCTCAGCTCGACCTTGAGCGATTTGGCCAGCCATTTCATCAGCTCGACGTTGACCCCGGACAACCGCTGCAAGCGGCGATCGTATTGCGCATAGGGCGCCTGCAACACCAGACCGACGCGCAACTCGCCCTGTTGCGCCAGCCATTGTTGCTGGCCCGCGGACAGCGGTGCGATGTGCGCCGGTGGCGCGGCCGCCGCCCAGCCCATCAAGGGAAACCACAACCAGCCGATAACCCACAGGCAGTGAAAACGCATCATCGAACTCTCACACACTGACAAATACTGACCAACCCATTAGGCTGCCGGAATCACTTCTGGCCTGGAATATCCGATGCCCCCTGTCTACCGCCTGGCACTGCCAGCATTGTGCCTGTCGCTGATCCTGCCATGCGCTTTTTCCGTCGAGGCTGCCGATCCGGCGCCTGCCGCCGCGGAACAACCCGCGCAAGAAAAACCGGTTGAACGCCAGCCGTTGCCTGAGCGTAGTCAGGATGAAGCGGCAGCACTCGAACGAAAAATCCCGGCCCAGGAGCAGCAGCAACTGCAAGCGGGCGGCGATACTTTCCTGGCCTTGTGGAAACCGGCCAATACCGCAGAACCCAAAGGCGCGGTGATTATCGTCCCGGGCGCTGGCGAAACCGTTGACTGGCCGCAAGCAATCGGCCCGTTGCGCCGCCAACTGCCGGACGCGCAATGGAGCAGCCTGAGTATCACCTTGCCGGACGTGCAAAGCGATGCCATTGCGCCACGCGTTACCGAAGTGCCGCCAACGCCCAAGACGCCGGACGCTGGCAGTAAGGACTCGACCACCGCTGCCCCCATCGAACAGGCAGCCGGCGGTGAAGCCGAAGTGGCGGACAAACCCGTCGCCGAAACCAGTGAAGAACAGTCCAAAGCCGATGCCGAGCGAATCTTCGCGCGCATCGACGCGGCGATTGCATTCGCCGAACAGCAAAGCGCTCGCAGCATCGTCGTACTGGGTCATGGCACTGGCGCTTATTGGGCCGCACGGTATCTGAGCGAGAAGCAGACAGCGCAAGTCGAGCGGTTTGTCATGGTTGCTGCGCAGACACCTGCCAAGGCGAAACCGGAACTGGACGAGCTCGCCCCAACCTTGAAACTGCCTACCGCCGACATCTTCTACATGGACAAACCGCTGGACCGCAACGCGGCGCTGGCGCGGTTGCAGGCCAGCAAACGCTTGAAGACTTCGGCCTTCAGCCAGGTTTCGCTCAAGGCCTTGCCGGGCGACAGCAAGGCACAACAAGAGCAACTGGTTCGCCGGGTGCGGGGTTGGTTGAGTCCGCAGAATGCGGCGGACTGAGAGTCCGAGTCGCCCCCATCGCGAGCAAGCTTGCTCCCACAGGATTTGCGTCGTACACAAATTTTGCAATCGACATAAACCTTGTGGGAGCGTGGCTTGCCCGCGATGCGGTTAGCGAAAATCCCGCCGCTGCCGAATCAGCGTATAGGCAGTGTGCAGCTCCCGGGTTTTCTCGGTCGCCTCACGAACCTGCGACACCGTCGCCCCGCTGCCGGCAATCTTGTCCGGGTGATGGCGACTGAGCAGACGCCGATAGGCGCGTTTGATCTGCGCCGGCTCACTGGTAGCCGACACCCCCAACAGTCGCAACGCGTCCTGATACGTCACCGCGCCGCTGACCTGCGGTCGCTTATGCGGCTCATAGTCGTGGGCCAGTGCCTGCACTTGATGTGGCGTCCAGCCCAGCCACTTGCCCCACAGGGCAATCAGCTCGCGCTCACTACTGCCAGCCCGACCATCAGCCCAGACCATCCGCCAACAGGCGCGTAACACGCCTTCGGCCGCATGGGGCTGAGCACTCAGGCGACGCAGATAACCGCGCAATCGGTCATTGCCCGTCTTGCCGCGATTGAATGCGGCAATCGCCCGCCGCTGGGCCGGTTCGTTCATTTCCAGCGAGCGCATTTCCTGGCGCGCCTGCTGGATATGCCCCTCCACCACTCGTCCGTCACACTTGGCCAGCCGGCCGAGCAACACGAACAGCAGTTCATCGTTGCGCAGTACCGGACGACCGCCGAGTTTTTCACGCAGATGCGCCCAGCTTTGCAGGTGCAGGCGTCGATCCAGCGCCTGTCCCAACAAGGCACCGAGCATGGCCCCCGGAATGCTGGCAATGGCAAAGCCCGCTCCGGCTCCGATCAGAGTCCCTGGCCACAGCATGTCAGCGGCTCGCTTCGATGAGGGTTTCTGCTTCGGCCAAGCGCTCGTGAGTGCCGACATCCACCCACTGCCCGTTCAGGTGTTCGCCCGACACCTGCCCGTTCGCCATCGCGGCACGCAGCAACGGCGCCAGTTTGAACGCCCCGGCGGAGCAACCGTCGAACAGCTGCGGATGCAGCACGGCGATGCCGCTGTAAGTCAGGGTTGCTGCATCCTTTTGACCGTCGCGGACCTTCCCTTCGATCAATTGGAAATCGCCGCTCGGGTGATGAGCCGGGTTGTTCGCCAGCACCAGGTGAGCCAGGCCGACAATCGGCTGATGCAACACACTGAAGTCGTAATCGGTCCAGATGTCGCCATTGACCACGACAAAGGCCTCATCACCCAGCAACGGCAATGCACGGAAAATCCCGCCACCGGTTTCCAGCGGCTCGCCCTCCGGCGAGTACTGGATGCTGACGCCATAGCGCGAACCGTCGCCCAGATAATCTTCGATCTGCTGACCGAGCCAGGCATGGTTGATCACGATCTCGGTAAACCCGGCAGCAGCCAGCGCACGCAGGTGATACTCGATCAGCGGCACCCCGCCGGCGCGAACCAGCGGCTTTGGCGTGGTCAGGGTCAGCGGGCGCATGCGCTCGCCTTTGCCGGCCGCCAGAATCATCGCCTTCATGCCTTCACTCCAGCGCGCAGACTGGCCAGCAACACATCCAGTTCAGCCAGCTCAGGACGGCGAGCGATCACAGCCTCTATATAGGCGAAGAAACGCGGCACATCGCCCAGATAACGCGGTTTGCCATCGCGATGGCAGATGCGCGCGAAGATACCGATCACTTTCAGGTGACGCTGAACGCCCATCAGGTCGCTGGCGCGCAGGAAGTCTTCGAAGTCCGGCTGCACCGGAATGTTCAACGCAGTGGCCTGCTGCCAATAGCTGTCCAGCCAACCGCGCACGCGCTCCTCGGGCCAGCTGAGGAAGGCATCCTTGAACAGGCAAGTCACGTCGTAGGTCACCGGACCATAGACCGCATCCTGGAAATCCAGCACACCGGGGTTCGGCTCGCTGAGCATCAGGTTGCGTGGCATGTAGTCGCGGTGCACAAGGACTTTTGGCTGGGCCAAGGCGCTGTCGATCAACAAATCGCTGATTTGCTGCCAGAGCACTTGTTGCGCGGCGTCGAACTCGATACCCAATTCACGCTTCACGTACCACTCAGGGAACAGTTCGAGTTCGCGACGCAACAACGCCACGTCATAACTCGGCAAGGGCGCAACCATCGGCAATTGTTGAAAAGCCAACAGTGCTTGCAGGGCATCGTTGAACAAATCGTCGGCATTTTCGCTGTCGATCACGTCCAGATAGGTCTTGTTGCCCAGGTCATTGAGCAAAAGAAATCCGCGTTCGAGGTCTTCGGCATAAATTTTCGGCACATTTATTCCGGATTTCGCCAGCAAAAAAGCGATATCCACGAAGGGTTTGCAGTTTTCCTGGGGCGGCGGCGCATCCATCACGATGAAACTTCTACCCGCGCCTTCCCAACGGAAATAACGCCGGAAACTCGCGTCGCTGCTGGCCGCGGTCAATGTGGCCGGGGGTACGGAGCCCCAGCCCTGGTCCGCAAAAAGGGTCGCCAATTGTTCATCGAGCCAAACTTTCAGGTGTTGCAAACGTACATCTTGGTCAGGCATTGCAAGGGTCTCCGACGGCGCTAGCCGTCAAGCGGGTCATGCTTTATTATCCAGCATCTTTTTCAGACCATCGAGAGGCGTGCGGCCCACACCGCGGGCAGATGGCACGCAGGAAGCCCGGACTAATAAGATGGCATTGAAATCCCCCGCGTTTCGTAAAAAATTTCCGTTGTTGGTAACCGGCAGTCTGCTGGCCTTGCAACCTCTAGCCACTTCCTTCGTGGTCGCCGCGGAACAGTATGACTGCTCAGTCTCTGCTTCGGGTGCCTGGGACTGTGCGCCAAAGGCGCCGGCGGCTGCATTGCCTCCGCGTCCCGTCCATGACGGCAGCGCAGTTTCCGCAACCGGCGAAACTCCGGCCGAGGAAGGCTCCAGCGAAGACACTGGTGCCAAGACTGCACTGGTTACCGAGTCCAAGGGCCGCGGCCTGAAGTCGCGTAGCGAAGACTACAGTCACCTCGACTGGGTTCCCCGTGAGCAGCTCACTGCAGCGCAACTGGCCGAAACCGGTCCTTATTGCTCTGGTTCCTATATCGAACCGATTCGTCCTGGCATGAATGACAAGACGAACAAAAGTGACGCGCCTACCTTTATCGGCGCCAAGGCCTCCCGCTATAAGCAGGATGAGCAAGTCGCCACCCTGGCCGGTGACGTGGTCATGCGCCAGGGCAGCATGCAGGTCGAAGCCGACGAAGCCAACCTTTACCAGGCCGAGAGCCGTGGTGAGCTGAGCGGTAACGTGCGCATTCGCGACAACGGCGCTCTGATCGTGGGCGACCATGCCGACGTGCAACTCGATACCGGTGAAGCCAAGGTCGACAACGCCGAATACGTGATGCACAAATCCCGTATCCGCGGTAACGCGCTGTACGCCAAGCGTGCCGAGAACGCCATCATCCGCCTCAAGGATGGTACGTACACCACGTGCGAACCGAACAGCAACGCCTGGCAGCTCAAGGGCAATAACATCACCCTGAACCCGGCCACCGGCTTTGGTACCGCGACCAACGTGACACTGCGGGTCAAGGACATTCCGGTCCTGTACACGCCGTACATCTATTTCCCGATCGATGACCGTCGCCAGTCCGGTTTCCTGCCGCCGACCATCGGTACCGGCAGCGATACCGGTTTCCTGCTGGTCACGCCGTACTACTTCAACCTGGCACCAAATTACGATGCCACGTTGTACCCGCGCTACATGAGCAAGCGTGGCATGTTGGTGGAAGGCGAATTCCGCTACCTGACCAAATCCAGCGAAGGTCAGTTCGGCGCCGCCTACCTCAACGACGAGGACGACGAGCGCAAGCTGCAGACTGACTACGAAAAAACCCGCTACATGTACAACTGGCAGCACAAGGGTGGTCTTGATTCGCGCGTCCTGACCCAGGTCGACTACACAAAGATCAGCGATCCTTATTACTTCCAGGATCTGCAGACTGACCAGATCGGTGTGAAGAGTGCCGATTACGTGAACCAGCAGGGTTCCGTCACTTATCGCGGCGACAGCTACACCGCTCGCGTGAATGCCCAGGCTTATCAGCTGGCGACCGTGTCGAACATCACGCCGTACGACAAACTGCCGCAGATCACTTTCGATGGTGCGCTGCCGTACCATCCAGGTGGCCTGGATTTCGCCTACAACAGCGAAATCGTGCGGTTTGACCGGGATCTGAAAACCGGCAACTTCAGTGATGAAGATGGCAACCTGTCCCCGCGTCTCGACACCAACGTCCAAGGCCTGGCCCGCGCCAATGGCGATCGCCTCAACCTGGCCCCATCGGTCAGCCTGCCACTGGAATGGACCTACGGTTTCCTGAAGCCAAAGCTCAAGTACCAGTACACGCAGTATCAACTGGACCTGGACAGCATCGGCAAATCTCAGATTGCCCTGCAGAACGCAGAACAGGATCAGCTCAACGGCACATTCGACAGCAACCAGAATCGTGGCGCGCCGATTGCCAGCATCGACAGCGGCCTGTACTTCGACCGCAATACCAACTGGTTCGGCAAGGACTACCGTCAGACCCTGGAACCGCGCCTGTTCTATCTCTATGTACCTGAGAAAAACCAGGAAGACATCCCGGTTTTCGATACCGGCGAAATGACGTTCAACTACTCGTCGCTGTTCCGTGACAACCGGTTCTATGGCTCCGACCGCGTCGGTGACGAGAACAAGCTGTCCCTGGGCGTGACCAGTCGTTGGATCGAAGACAATGGCTTCGAGCGTCAACGTATCAGCGTTGGTCAGGCTCTCTACTTCAAGGATCGCAAGGTTCAGCTGCCGGGCGTCAACTTCGAAGATCGCGACGACGCCAAGTCCGACGTATCGCCGTACGCACTCGAGTACGAATATCGCTGGAACCGCGACTGGCGCACGACTGCCGATTACAACTGGGATCCGGACAGCCACAGCCCTCGCTCGGGTAGTGCGATGTTCCACTACCAGCCTGAAGACAATCCGAACAAGGTCATCAACGCCGGCTACCGCTACCGTAATGACCAGGTCCGCTACGACCAGAACACCGGCAAATGGCAAGTGGGTGGCGGCGACTACGGCGTCCCGGGCCAGCCTGGCTACGTAAAGGATTACTACAAGATCGTACAGCACGACTTCTCGGTGATCTGGCCGATCGTGCCGCAGTGGAATGCCATCAGCCGTTGGCAGTATGACTACAACCGCAACCGTACCCTGGAAGCCTTCGGTGGTTTCGAGTACGACAACTGCTGCTGGAAACTGCGCCTGATCAACCGTTACTGGGTCGACTATGAAGAGTTCAGCCAGGAAGCACCGCAAAACGAAAAAGGCGACCATGGCGTCTTCCTCCAAATTGTTCTGAAGGGACTCGGCGGCCTTACCGGCTCCAAAGTAGAGAGTTTCCTCGACAAAGGCATTCAAGGTTATCGTGAACGTGAAGACCAAGCTTTCTGATTGTCTGCGCCCGCTGCTGCTGGGCGCGCTGTTCCTGGGTACCGCGGCCAACGCCGCGGTACAGTCCATCGATAAAGTGGTGGCCATCGTCGACAACGACGTGGTCATGCAGAGCCAACTGGACCAGCGCGTTCATGAAGTTCAGCAAACCATCGCCAAGCGCGGCTCTGCCGTGCCTCCGGCCAGCGTGTTGGAGCAGCAGGTGCTTGAGCGCCTGATCGTCGAAAACCTGCAACTGCAGATCGGCGAACGTTCCGGCATCCGCATTACCGATGAAGAACTGAACCAGGCTGTCGGCACCATCGCCCAGCGCAACAACATGACGGTCGACCAGTTCCGTGCAGCCCTGACTCACGACGGTCTGTCCTACGACGACGCCCGTGACCAGATCCGTCGCGAAATGGTCATCAGCCGTGTACGTCAGCGCCGTGTGGCCGAACGCATCCAGGTCTCCGAGCAGGAAGTGAAGAACTTCCTCGCTTCCGACCTTGGCAAGATGCAGCTGTCTGAAGAGTTCCGCCTGTCCAACATCCTGATTCCTACGCCGGAAAGCGCCAACTCCGACGCGATTCAGAACGCAGCCAAACAGGCCGACGCGGTTTACCAGCAGCTCAAGCAAGGCGCTGACTTCGGTCAGTTGGCCATCGCCAAATCCGCCAGCGAAACCGCACTGGAAGGCGGCGACATGGGCTGGCGTAAAGCCGCTCAACTGCCACCTCCGTTCGATCGCCTGTTGAGCACCATGACTGTTGGCGACATCACCCAGCCAATGCGTACGCCGGGGGGCTTCATCATCCTGAAGATCACCGACAAGCGTGGCGGTCAAGCGCAGGTGCGTGACGAAGTACACGTGCGTCACATCCTGGTCAAACCGAGCCCGATCCGCGACGAAGCAAAGACCAAGGCCTTGGCTGAATCGCTCTACGCACGGATCGAAGCTGGCGAAGATTTCGGCGAACTGGCGAAAAGCTTCTCGGAAGACCCGGGCTCCGCTCTCAACGGCGGCGACCTGAACTGGATCGATCCGAACGCACTGGTTCCGGAGTTCCGCGAAGTGATGGCCAAGACCCAACAAGGTCAACTGTCCAAGCCATTCCAGACTCAATATGGCTGGCACGTCCTGGAAGTCCTTGGCCGCCGCGCCACCGACAGCACCACCCAGGCTCGCGAGCAACAAGCCATGACCGTACTGCGTAACCGCAAATACGACGAAGAGCTGCAAACCTGGCTGCGTCAGATCCGTGACGAAGCGTACGTAGAAATCAAACTCCCTGGCGCCGACCAGGCAGCGCAGTGAAACCCAAACGTTTCGCGCTGACGCCCGGCGAACCGGCCGGCATAGGTCCCGACCTGTGCCTGCTGCTCGCCTCGCAAGCCCAGCCACACCCCCTGATTGCCATTACCAGCCGCGACCTGCTCCTTGAGCGGGCCGCGCAGCTGGGCGTGGTTGTCGATTTGCTGCCGGTCACACCGGACAGCTGGCCGGATGTACCCGCGCCTGCCAACAGCCTGTATGTCTGGGATACACCACTCAATGCCAAGGTCGTCGCCGGCCAACTGGACAAGGCCAACGCGGCTTTTGTCCTGAAAACCTTGACCCGCGCCGGCCAAGGTTGTCTGGATGGGCATTTCGCCGGGATGATCACCGCGCCCGTGCATAAGGGCGTGATCAACGAATCCGGAATCGCCTTTTCCGGGCACACGGAATTCCTTGCCGACCTGACCCACACCGCACAAGTGGTGATGATGCTGGCCACCCGCGGCCTGCGCGTGGCGCTGGTCACCACCCACCTGCCGCTTCGCGAGATCGCCGACTCGATCACGCCCGAGCGTCTGGAACGGGTTACGCGAATCCTGCATGCCGACCTGCAAGAAAAGTTCGGCATCGCCCAGCCACGCATTCTGGTGTGTGGGCTCAACCCCCATGCCGGTGAAGGCGGACATTTGGGCCATGAAGAAATCGATATCATCGAACCCACATTAGAGCGCCTGCGCGGCGAAGGCATGGACCTGCGCGGTCCCCTGCCCGCCGACACTCTGTTTACCCCCAAATATCTGGAGCACTGCGACGCAGTGCTGGCGATGTACCACGACCAGGGACTGCCTGTGCTGAAATACAAAGGCTTCGGCGCTGCAGTCAACGTAACGCTGGGCCTGCCGATCATCCGCACTTCGGTCGACCATGGCACCGCCCTGGACCTGGCCGGCAGCGGCAAGATCGACACCGGCAGCCTGCAAGTCGCCCTGGAAACCGCCTACCAGATGGCCGAGACCCGTTTATGAACGAGCAATACCAACACAAGGCGCGCAAACGCTTTGGCCAGAATTTCCTGCACGATGCCGGTGTTATTGACCGCATCCTGCGCTCCATCCATGCAAAAGCCGAAGACCGCCTGCTGGAAATCGGCCCGGGCCAGGGTGCGCTCACCCAAGGCCTGCTGAGCAGCGGCGCTCAACTCGACGTGGTGGAGCTGGACAAGGACCTGATCCCGATCCTCAACCAGCAATTTGCCGGCAAGAGCAATTTCAACCTGCATCAGGGTGATGCGCTGAAATTCGACTTCAATAGCCTGAATGCGGCCCCCGGCAGTCTGCGCGTGGTTGGCAACCTGCCGTACAACATCTCCACGCCGCTGATTTTCCACCTGCTGCACAACTCACACCTGATTCGCGACATGCACTTCATGCTGCAAAAGGAAGTGGTCGAGCGTCTGGCGGCAGGACCTGGCGGAGGTGACTGGGGCCGGTTGTCGATCATGGTTCAGTATCACTGCCGGGTCGAGCATCTGTTCAACGTCGGTCCGGGTGCATTCAATCCGCCACCGAAAGTCGATTCGGCCATCGTGCGCCTGGTGCCTCACGCCGTGCTGCCGCACCCGGCCAAAGACCACAAACTGCTGGAACGCGTTGTGCGCGAAGCTTTCAACCAGCGTCGCAAAACCCTGCGCAATACCCTCAAGTTGCTGCTGAGCAACGCTGAAATCGAAGCCGCCGGCGTCGATGGCAGCCTGCGTCCCGAGCAACTCGATCTGGCCGCCTTCGTGCGCCTGGCTGACAAACTCAGCGAACAATCCCTACAGAAGCCAGCGGACGTCTGACAGAACTGAAGCGTGATCGGGTAGGACACCAGCGCCCATGTCTGGTTTACTACCCGGTACTTGGCCTAGACTGATCCCAATCAGCTACGCCCCGCGTCCCGCTTCGTTTTTAAGGCCTCTTGCATGTCCGATCCTCGTTATCAGGTCGACGTCAGCGTCGTCACTCGCTATCTGGCAGAACAATCGCAACCCGAACACGACCGCTTTGCCTTCGCCTACACCATCACCGTGCAAAACAATGGCCTGATACCAGCCAAACTGTTGTCACGGCACTGGGTGATCACCGATGGCGACGGACATGTCGAAGAGGTTCGCGGTGCGGGCGTCGTTGGCCAGCAGCCGTTGATCGACGTGGGCAAGAGTCACACCTACAGCAGCGGCACGGTCATGACCACCAGGGTCGGCACCATGCAAGGCACTTATCAGATGATTGCCGACGACGGTAAGCATTTCGACGCCATCATCGCGCCATTCCGTCTGGCGGTGCCCGGAGCCTTGCACTGATGGCGACGTATGCCGTCGGCGACTTGCAGGGCTGCCTGGAAGCCCTGCAATGCCTCCTCAAGCAAGTCGCGTTCGATCCGGAAAAAGATCGTCTGTGGCTGGTCGGCGATCTGGTCAACCGTGGCCCACAATCGCTCGACACCCTGCGCTTCCTCTATAGCATGCGCGAATCGCTGGTTTGCGTACTCGGCAACCACGACCTGCACTTGCTGGCCGCCGGGAAAAACATCGAACGCCTGAAGAAAGCCGATACCCTGCGCGAGATTATCGAAGCCCCCGATTGCGCCGAACTGCTGGAGTGGCTGCGCCAGCAAAAACTCCTGCATTACGACGAGCAACGCAACGTTGCGCTGGTGCATGCCGGCATTCCACCGCAATGGTCGCTGCGCAAAGCCCTGAAGTACGCCGACGAAGTCGAAACCGCCCTGCGCGACGACAACCTGCTCCCGCCCTACCTCGACGGCATGTACGGCAACGACCCGGCGAAATGGGACAGTGAGCTCAAAGGCGTGACGCGCCTGCGCGTCATCACCAACTATTTCACCCGCATGCGCTTCTGTACGGCCGAAGGCAAGCTCGATCTCAAGAGCAAGGAAGGCCTCGGTACCGCACCGGCAGGCTACAAGCCCTGGTTCCAGCATAAGGAACGCAAGACCAAGGACGTAAAGATCATCTTCGGTCATTGGGCTGCGCTGGAAGGCAAGGTTCAAGAGCCGGGCATTTTCGCCCTCGACACCGGTTGCGTCTGGGGCGGCGCCCTGACCCTGATGAATGTCGACACTGGCGAACGCCTGTCCTGCAAATGCGACGAACATGGCAATGCCGCCACGTCACCGCTCACCCCACAGATTTCCGAACCATCGTCAGTCAGCGCCCCGCGCTAGACTGCGCTTTCAGCCGAGCCACAGGAGCCCGCCATGAGCGAATTCAAACGTATTCCCCCGGAACAGGCCCATACCCTGCGCGAACAAGGCGCAGTGGTGGTCGATGTTCGTGATCCCGCCACTTTCGCCGCCCTGCACATCGCCGGTTCGAAGCATCTGGACAATCATTCCCTGCACGCTTTCATCCAGGGGGCCGACCTTGATGCACCGACCGTCGTGGTCTGCTACCACGGCAATTCCAGCCAGGGCGCTGCGGCCTACCTGATCAGCCAGGGCTTCTCCGACGTCTACAGCATGGATGGCGGTTTTGAGCTGTGGCGTGCGACGTATCCTTCAGAAACGGCGCAAGGCACCTCTGAATAATTTTTTTGTAACACGCCAGCCCCCGGCTCACGCGGGCTAGCGCGGTGGCAGACGAACGGTCTGCCACAACTAATTACGTATCTCGCCTTTACCTCCCGAATTCCCAACTATCCTTAAGCGCAGGCCATCCAAAACAGGGGAGAGCCGGTACACCGGCGCGCGGATCATCGGGAGTAGCTTTCGCAGTAGTCAGCTGCGAAAGGTTTCTGGGGGGTAAACAGCGACTGCCTGTTCGGTTGCTGCCAGCATCGACTGAATGATCCGGCGTCGGCTCCACGTATCGAGCGAGGTGACGTCATGAGTATCTTTAGCCACTTCCAACAACGTTTCGAGTCCACACGCCAGGAAGAACTCTCGCTGCAAGAGTATCTGGAACTGTGCAAACAGGACCGTAGCGCCTACGTTTCCGCCGCCGAGCGTCTGCTCCTGGCCATCGGTGAACCGGAGCTGCTCGACACCTCGACCAACTCGAGACTGTCGCGAATCTTCTCCAACAAGGTGATCCGCCGCTATCCGGCCTTTGAAGACTTCCACGGGATGGAAGAATGCATCGACCAGATCGTTTCGTATTTCCGCCATGCCGCTCAGGGCCTGGAAGAGAAGAAACAAATCCTCTATCTGCTCGGTCCCGTCGGTGGCGGTAAATCGTCCCTGGCCGAGAAGCTGAAACAGCTGATCGAGAAAGTCCCCTTCTACGCGATCAAGGGCTCGCCGGTATTCGAATCGCCTCTGGGTCTGTTCAACGCCACTGAAGATGGCGCGATCCTCGAGGAAGATTTCGGCATTCCGCGTCGCTACCTCAACACCATCATGTCGCCATGGGCCACCAAGCGCCTGGCCGAATTCGGCGGCGACATCAGCCAGTTCCGCGTGGTGAAACTGTACCCGTCGATCCTCAACCAGATCGCCGTGGCCAAAACCGAGCCGGGAGATGAAAACAACCAGGACATCTCGGCACTGGTGGGCAAGGTCGATATCCGCAAACTGGAAGAATTCCCGCAAAACGACGCCGACGCCTACAGCTATTCGGGCGCACTGTGCCGGGCCAACCAGGGCCTGATGGAATTCGTCGAAATGTTCAAGGCGCCGATCAAGGTGCTGCACCCATTGCTGACCGCCACCCAGGAAGGCAACTACAACAGTACCGAAGGCCTGGGCGCGATTCCGTTCACCGGGATCCTGCTGGCCCACTCCAACGAATCGGAATGGCACACCTTCCGCAACAACAAGAACAACGAAGCATTCATCGACCGGATCTACATCGTCAAAGTGCCGTACTGCCTGCGGGTCAGCGACGAAGTGAAGATCTACGACAAACTGCTGTTCAACAGCTCGCTGGCCAAGGCCCATTGCGCGCCCGACACCTTGAAGATGCTGGCGCAGTTCACTGTGCTTTCGCGCCTGAAGGAGCCGGAAAACTCCAACATCTATTCCAAGATGCGCGTGTATGACGGCGAGAACCTCAAGGACACCGATCCGAAGGCCAAGTCGATCCAGGAATACCGCGACAACGCCGGTGTCGACGAAGGCATGAATGGTCTGTCGACCCGCTTCGCCTTCAAGATCCTGTCGAAGGTCTTCAACTTCGATCCGCACGAAATCGCCGCCAACCCGGTGCATCTGCTCTACGTGCTGGAACAACAGATCGAACAGGAACAGTTCCAGGCCGAGACCCGCGAACGCTACCTGCGCTTCCTCAAGGAGTACCTGGCACCGCGTTATATCGAATTCATCGGCAAGGAAATCCAGACTGCCTACCTCGAGTCTTACAGCGAGTATGGCCAGAACATCTTCGATCGCTACGTGCTGTACGCCGACTTCTGGATCCAGGACCAGGAATATCGCGACCCGGAAACCGGCGAGATCCTCAACCGTGTGGCACTGAACGAAGAACTGGAGAAAATCGAAAAACCGGCCGGCATCAGCAATCCGAAGGATTTCCGCAACGAAATCGTCAACTTCGTACTGCGCGCCCGGGCCAACAACAACGGCAAGAACCCGACCTGGCTCAGCTACGAAAAACTGCGGGTGGTCATCGAGAAGAAAATGTTCTCCAACACCGAGGACCTGCTGCCGGTCATCAGCTTCAATGCCAAGGCCAGCAAAGAAGACCAGCAGAAACACAACGACTTCGTCACACGAATGGTCGAGCGGGGCTACACCGACAAACAGGTACGACTGCTGTCCGAGTGGTATCTGCGGGTCAGAAAATCACAGTGAGGCAGCGGCAAGCGGCAAGCTACAAGCCTCAAGCACACCGAGTGGGTGCTTGAGGCCCGTTTTTCCAGCCACCGCTTGCTTTGAAAGCTTTGAGCTTGCGGCTTGAAGCTTGTAACTGGAAGCTGCCCGGAGGGCTCCCTATGAGCTATGTGATCGACCGACGTCTCAATGGCAAGAACAAGAGCACGGTGAACCGTCAGCGGTTTCTGCGGCGTTACCGTGATCACATCAAGAAGGCTGTCGAAGAGGCGGTCAGTCGGCGCTCCATTACCGATATGGAGCACGGCGAGCAAATCAGCATTCCCGGCCGCGACATCGACGAGCCGGTGCTTCACCATGGTCGCGGTGGCAAACAGACAGTCGTGCACCCCGGCAACAAGGAATTCACCAGCGGCGAGCACATTGCCCGACCACCGGGAGGTGGCGGTGGTAGAGGGCCTGGCAAGGCCGGTAACTCGGGCGAAGGGATGGACGAGTTCGTCTTCCAGATCACCCAGGAAGAATTCCTCGAGTTCATGTTCG
The DNA here is from genome assembly GCF_047784845.1 of Pseudomonas sp. NFX98. NCBI lineage: Bacteria > Pseudomonadati > Pseudomonadota > Gammaproteobacteria > Pseudomonadales > Pseudomonadaceae > Pseudomonas > Pseudomonas sp. NFX98. Next base: position 43,051 of record NZ_JBLNNF010000006.1, read on the forward strand.
AGGACCTTGAACTGCCGAACCTGGTCAAGCGCAACCTGACCGGCACCGACACCTTCAAGACCGTGCGTGCCGGCATCAGCAACGAGGGCAACCCGTCGCGGATCAACATCATCCGCACTCTGCGTTCAGCCCATGCGCGACGAATCGCCCTGTCCGGCAGCAGCCGGGCGAAACTGCGCGAAGCCAAGGAAGAACTTCTGCGATTGAAGCAGGAAGAGCCAGATAACTTCGGCGATATACAGGACCTTGAAGCAGAAATCGAAAAACTCAGCGCGCGCATTCATCGCGTACCGTTTCTCGACACCTTCGACCTCAAATACAACCTGCTGATCAAGCAACCCAACCCCAGCTCGAAAGCGGTGATGTTCTGCTTGATGGACGTCTCCGGCTCCATGACCCAGGCGACCAAGGATATCGCCAAGCGCTTCTTTATCCTGCTGTACCTGTTTCTCAAGCGTAACTACGACAAGATCGACGTTGTGTTCATCCGTCACCACACCAGCGCCCGCGAAGTGGATGAGGAGGAGTTTTTCTACTCCCGTGAAACCGGCGGCACCATCGTCTCCAGCGCCCTGAAGCTGATGCAGGAGATCATGGCCGAGCGCTACCCGGCCAACGAATGGAACATCTACGCCGCCCAGGCTTCCGACGGCGACAACTGGAACGACGACTCGCCCATCTGCCGCGACATCCTGATCAACCAGATCATGCCGTTCGTGCAGTACTACACTTACGTTGAGATAACCCCACGCGAACATCAGGCCCTGTGGTTCGAGTACGAACGCATTGCCGAAGCCTTTTCTGACACTTTTGCCCAGCAACAACTGGTCTCGGCCGGGGATATCTATCCGGTCTTCCGTGAACTCTTCCAGCGCAGGTTAGTGACATGACCGCCAAAGAGCAGAAGCGCCAACCCATATCCACCGGCTCCGAATGGACGTTCGAGCTGATCCAGGCCTACGACCGCGAGATCAGCCGTATTGCGGCCGGTTACGCGCTCGATACCTACCCTAACCAGATCGAAGTGATCACCGCCGAACAGATGATGGACGCCTACGCCTCCGTCGGCATGCCGCTGGGTTACCACCACTGGTCCTACGGCAAACACTTCCTAAGCACCGAAAAATCCTACAGCCGTGGCCAAATGGGGCTGGCCTACGAGATCGTGATCAACTCCGACCCGTGCATCGCCTACCTGATGGAAGAAAACACCATCTGCATGCAGGCGCTGGTTGTGGCGCATGCCTGCTATGGCCATAACAGCTTTTTCAAAGGCAATTACCTGTTCCGCACGTGGACTGACGCCAGTTCGATCATCGATTACCTCGTATTCGCCAAGCAGTACATCATGCAGTGCGAAGAGCGCCACGGCATCGACGCGGTCGAGGACCTGCTCGATTCCTGCCATGCCCTGATGAACTACGGGGTCGACCGCTACAAACGCCCCTATCCGATTTCCGCCGAAGAAGAACGTCGCCGGCAAAAGGATCGCGAGGAACACCTGCAGAAACAGATCAACGACCTGTGGCGTACCATTCCAAAGGGCGCGGACAAGTACAGCGACAAGGACAACGCACGCTTCCCTGCCGAGCCGCAGGAAAACATCCTGTATTTCATCGAAAAACACGCGCCACTGCTGGAGCCGTGGCAACGGGAAATCGTGCGCATCGTGCGCAAGATCGCCCAGTATTTCTACCCGCAACGCCAGACCCAGGTGATGAACGAGGGCTGGGCCACGTTCTGGCACTACACCCTGATGAACGACTTGTACGACGAAGGCCTGGTCACCGACGGCTTCATGATGGAGTTCCTGACATCCCACACCAGCGTGGTATTCCAACCCGGCTTTGACAGCCCCTACTACAGCGGCATCAACCCGTATGCACTGGGTTTTGCCATGTACCGTGACATCCGGCGCATGTGCGAAGAGCCTACCGAAGAAGATCGCCGCTGGTTCCCGGACATTGCCGGAACCGACTGGCTGGCAGCCATCAAGTTCGCCATGAGCAGCTTCAAGGATGAGAGCTTCATCCTGCAGTACTTGTCACCGAAGGTGATCCGCGACCTCAAGCTGTTCAGCATTCTCGATGACGATCAAAAGGACGACCTGCTGGTCCCGGCGATTCACGACGAAGGTGGCTACCGGATCATCCGTGAAACCCTGGCCGCCCAGTACAACCTGGGCAACCGCGAACCCAACGTGCAGATCTACAGCATCGACCGTCGAGGCGACCGCTCGCTGACCCTGCGCCACCAGCAACACGACCGCAAACCGCTGGGAGAGTCCACCGAGGAAGTGCTCAAGCATCTGCATCGTCTCTGGGGCTTCGACATTCATCTGGAAACCCTGCAAGGGGATCAGGTGATGAAAACCCACCATGTGCCGCCCAGAAGCGAACACAGTGAAGGCGATTACGGCCGGCTGGACCTGGCCGTCATCCATCTTTGATTCTGTTTGTGCCTCCGAAAGCCCGACGCAACGGTTATCCTGTCGAGCTAACGGAGGTTTTTTATGCGGATTTATAAAGTTGGCGGTGCGGTGCGTGATCGCCTGCTGGGCATCCCGGTCACCGACGTCGATCGCGTCGTGGTCGGCGCCACTACCGAAGAGATGCTCGCCAAGGGATATCGCCCGGTAGGCGCGGATTTCCCGGTTTTCCTTCATCCAAAAACCGGTGAGGAATACGCCCTCGCCCGAACCGAACGCAAAAGCGGACGCGGTTATGGCGGGTTCACGTTCCACGCCAGCCCTGAAGTGACCCTCGAAGAAGACTTGATCCGCCGCGACCTGACGATCAATGCCATGGCCGAGGATGATCAACAGAACCTGACCGACCCCTACCACGGCCAGCGCGACCTTGAAGCCCGCATTCTTCGCCACGTATCCCCCGCGTTTGCCGAGGATCCACTCAGGGTTCTGCGCGTTGCGCGCTTTGCCGCACGCTATGCCGGGCTAGGTTTCACCGTTGCCCCCGAAACCCTGGAACTGATGCGTCAGCTCAGTGAGTCCGGCGAACTGGAAGCGTTGACGGCGGAGCGGAGCTGGAAAGAGATTTCCCGCGCCCTGATGGAAAACCAGCCTCAAGTATTCATTGAAGTGCTGCGTGCTTGCGGCGCACTAAAGGTGCTGATGCCAGAGGTCGATGCATTGTTCGGCGTACCGCAACCGGAGGCCCACCATCCGGAAATCGACACAGGCGTACATACCCTGAGCGTGCTGGAACAAGCCGCGCTGCACAAACAACCGCTGACCGTGCGCTGGGCCTGCCTGCTGCACGATCTCGGCAAAGGCCTGACACCGGAAGAAGAATGGCCCAGGCATATTGCCCACGAGTTCAAAGGACTGAAGTTGATCAAAGCGGTCAACGAACGTTTCAAGGCACCGAGGGATTGCCAGGAACTGGCGCTGTTGGTGGGCGAATATCACACGCACGGCCATCGTGCGCTGGAACTGAAGCCCTCGACCTTGCTGGAGTTGCTGCAAAGCTTCGACGTTTACCGTCGGCCGCAACGATTCGAAGAGTTCATCGCGGCGTGCGAGATGGACGCGCGCGGACGCAAAGGATTGGAAGAGCGAAGTTATCCACAGGCGGATTACTTGCGCGGAGCGGCAACTGCGGCTCGCAGTGTCGCGGTTCAGCCGTTGCTGGAGAAGGGATTCAAGGGGCCGGAGTTGGGTGAGGCGATCAAGCGTGAACGGCTTAAAGCGTTGAAGGCCTACAAAGAAAAAGGCTAAACAAGATCAAAAGATCGCAACCTTCGGCAGCTCCTACAGAACACATCAGTCCATGTAGGAGCTGCCGAAGGCTGCGATCTTTTCGCTTTAAAGTAAATCAGAGGGCGTCAGCTGCTTTCCGCGCCATTCGAATGCCACCGGCACCAACACCTGATCGATCTGCGCCTCACCCCACAGCGTCGCAAAGCTTTTGCCTACACCTGGGTGTACGCGATCCGGCGCAATCCACGACAACGGCCACAATACAAAGGCATTTTTCAGAATTTCCGCCCGTGGCAGGATCAATCCGTCGAAATTGCCCACCAGATCACCAAATAACAACACGTCGATGTCCAGCGGCAAACCCTTGCGGTCCGGTGCGTAGCGGCCATTGTCGGCCTCGATGAATTTCAGCCGGCGATCCAGCTCCATCAGCGGCAGATCGGTGTAGGCCGATACCACGAAATTGAAGAATGGCCCGCTCTTGATCCCCACCGGTTGGCTTTCGAAGACCGGCGAACAATGGATATCCACCAGGAAACCCGCCAAGGCATCCAGGCCCGCCTGCAAATGGGTTTCGCGCTCGATATTGCTACCGAGCCCGAGATACACCTGAGTCAGCGACATCCGCGCTCGATCTCCACACCCACGCCGCCGGTAGCGGCAGGAACTGCGCCTGGCTTGGTCAGCTTGAGACGCATCCAGGTGATCCTGAATTCGCTCATCAGCACTTCAACCAGACGCTCGGCGAAGGTTTCGACCAGCTGGAACTGCGCCTGCTCGGCAAAGGCCTGGATGCGCGACGAAACACTCGCGTAATCGAGGGCCAGGGTCAGGTCGTCACCGTCGGCTGCCGGACGATTGTCCCAGGCGAAACTCAGATCAAGACGCAAGCACTGTCGGATGCCTCGCTCCCAGTCGTAGGCACCGATCACGGTGTCGACTTCCAGGCCCTCGATAAACACTCTGTCCAAGCACTTTTCTCCGCTACACGACAAGGGCGCATTGCGCCGTTAGAATCAGGGCGTCCTCGCCCGGAATAGTTAGCATGTTTTGGTTATTGGCGATCCTCGCCTACCTGCTCGGCTCTCTGTCCTTCGCCATTTTGCTCAGCCGCCTGACCGGTAACCCCGATCCGCGAATGAGTGGCTCGGGCAATGCCGGTGCCACCAACATGTTGCGCCTGGCCGGCAAGAAACTCGCCGTCCTGACCTTGCTCGGCGATCTCTGCAAAGGCTTGTTGCCCGTACTGATCGCCGCTGTTGCGGGCCTTTCGCTGCAAGATCAGGCCTGGATCGGCGTCTGCGCCGTCATCGGTCACCTGTTCCCGCTGTACTTCCGCTTTCGCGGTGGCAAGGGTGTCGCCACCGCTGCCGGGATGTTGCTGGGCCTGTACCCGCCGGCAGCACTGTTGGCGGTTTGCGCCTGGTTACTGACGTTCTACCTGACCCGCACCAGTTCGCTCGCCGCCCTGATCGCCACACCGCTGACCCTGCCGCTGCTGGCCTGGCAAGAACCGGCAGCGCTGCTGCCCATGACCACGCTCACCGGGCTGATCGTCTGGCGCCACCGCGGCAATCTACGCGACCTGTTTGCCGGGCGCGAACGGCATTTTTAGATGCCCGACATGAACCCGACTCATCACAACGCCGACAGCTGCTCCATCGGCCAACGCGCCTGCACAGTGATCGCCAGGCTTTCCTGCTGACCCGCCTGCAAACGCTGGCAGCCGGCAAACGCAATCATCGCGCCGTTATCGGTGCAAAACTGCGGACGGGCATAAAAAACATCGCCCTTCATGTCGCCGAGCATTTTTTCCAGCGAAGTGCGCAAAGCCTTGTTGGCACTCACGCCGCCTGCAATCACCAGACGCTTCATGCCAGCCGCCTTGAGGGCACGCTTGCACTTGATGGTCAAAGTCTCCACCACGGCCTGCTGGAACGCCAGCGCGATGTCGCAACGGGCTTGCTCACCGTCGTCCCCGGCGCTGACGCACTGCTGCCAGGTATTCAGCGCGAAGGTTTTCAGGCCGCTGAAGCTGAAATCCAGGCCAGGGCGGTCGCACATCGGACGCGGGAAGGTGAAACGTCCCGCAACGCCCTGCTCTGCCATGCGCGCGATTTCCGGGCCGCCCGGATATTGCAGGCCCATCATCTTCGCGGTCTTGTCGAAGGCTTCGCCTGCAGCGTCGTCGAGTGTCTCGCCCAGCAGCGTGTACTGACCGATTCCATCGACCTGAACCAGCTGCGTATGCCCACCCGACACCAACAAAGCGACGAACGGAAATTCCGGCGGTTGCGACTCCAGCATCGGCGCCAGCAAGTGACCTTCCATGTGGTGCACGCCCAGCGCCGGAATGCCCCAGGCAAAGGCCAGCGCCTGAGCGCAGGAAGCACCCACCAGCAACGCCCCGACCAGGCCGGGACCCGCGGTGTAGGCGATCGCGTCGATCTCGGTCGGCACGCAGTCGGCTTCGGCCAACACCTGACGAATCAAGGGCAGCATGCGTTTGACGTGATCACGCGAGGCCAGCTCCGGCACCACGCCACCATAGGCACGGTGCAGGTCGATCTGACTGAACAGCGCGTCTGCCAGCAGGCCGCGTTCACTGTCATATAATGCGACACCAGTTTCGTCGCAGGAGGTTTCTAATCCCAGTACTAGCATGGGTTTGCGCCTTGTTTAGGCTGAATTCGAAGGCGCGCATAATAGTCGTCGCGTGATGCCCCGACCAGCGGTTTTCGATCAGAGGCTTTGCATTCCGTGCGATGAGGGGTTAACATCCGCAACCCTTAAAAACCGACGTCTTCAAGTGCTCTTTTGCCGCGAGGATGTTGACCCCGGTAATGAATGAAGGTAGCTCTGGATGCCAGCCGTCAAAGTAAAAGAGAACGAACCCTTCGACGTAGCTCTGCGTCGTTTCAAGCGCTCCTGCGAAAAAGCCGGTGTACTGGCTGAAGTTCGTAGCCGCGAATTTTACGAGAAGCCAACTTCTGAGCGTAAGCGCAAAGCAGCAGCCGCTGTTAAGCGTCACGCCAAGAAAGTTCAGCGCGAACAGCGCCGCGCCGTTCGTCTGTACTAATACACAGACGATCGTAGCAAGCTTCTGCCAAGCCCGGCTCTGAGCCGGGCTAATGGCATTTGCGTAAAACGCTTGATGCTTCACTGTCGAAGCCGCAGACGCGACCAAGACAAATCTGCTTCACCGCGTCAGACCTGGCTCTTTTGCCAGCGGTGCACGTCTTTTCTGACGAGCCTTTCAAGGCTACTGACGAGCACACCCACTGATTCCTCTCACGACGATCAGCCCAAGGCATCTCTTGCATGCCAAATGATGAGCTATCCGAGACCCTTGACGGGCCGCAGCCGGATTCAGCGCAACACTTTCAAATAGTCGAATACTGATTGGAATTAACGTCAGTGGATTTTCGGCAGATACACTTCCCGATAGCGATTACGCAGACGACACTGGTCGAGCCGCACAGCTTGCGCGCCTCAAATCATGACCCGCGTCCGGCCGCCCTTCGTTTCGGACCCTTTCAGCGCAGATGACGAGAACGCCATGGCCGGGCTAATTCCCCAGAGCTTCATTGACGACCTTCTGAACCGCACCGACATCGTCGATGTGGTCAGCTCGCGCCTGCAAATGAAAAAAGCCGGCAAGAACTACACCGCCTGCTGCCCGTTTCACAAAGAGAAAACCCCGTCCTTCAGCGTCAGCCCCGACAAACAGTTCTACTACTGCTTCGGCTGCGGCGCTGGCGGCAACGCCCTGGGCTTCATCATGGACCACGACAACCTGGATTTCGTCCAGGCTGTCGAAGACCTGGCCAAAGCGGCCGGCATGGAAGTCCCACGGGAAGAAGGCGGTCGCTCGCACAAACCGCGACAGCCGACCGATTCGCCGCTGTACCCGCTGCTCACGGCCGCCGCCGACTTTTATCGTCAGGCCCTCAAAAGCCATCCATCGCGCAAAGCCGCCGTGGATTACCTGAAGGGTCGCGGCCTGACCGGGGAAATCGCCCGGGACTTCGGCCTCGGCTTTGCACCACCCGGCTGGGATAACCTGTTCAAGCATTTGAGCAGCGACACCCTGCAACAAAAAGCCATGATCGATGCCGGCCTGCTGATCGAAAACGCCGAAACCGGCAAACGCTACGATCGCTTCCGCGACCGGGTGATGTTCCCGATCCGCGACAGCCGTGGGCGCATCATTGCGTTCGGCGGCCGGGTGCTGGGTGATGACAAGCCGAAATACCTGAACTCCCCGGAAACCCCGGTATTCCATAAAGGCCAGGAACTCTACGGCCTGTATGAAGCGCGCAAGAACAATCGCAATCTTGACGAAATCATCGTCGTCGAAGGCTACATGGACGTCATCGCCCTTGCCCAGCAAGGCTTGCGCAATGCCGTCGCGACCCTGGGCACCGCCACCAGCGAAGAACACTTGAAGCGACTGTTTCGTGTCGTGCCCAGCGTTCTGTTTTGCTTCGACGGCGACCAGGCTGGTCGCAATGCCGCCTGGCGAGCCTTGGAAGCAACGTTATCGAGCCTGCAAGACGGTCGCCGTGCACGCTTCCTGTTCCTGCCCGAAGGCGAGGATCCGGACACTTTGGTCCGCTCCGAAGGCACTGACGCCTTCCGCGCGCGCATCAACCAGCACGCCCAGCCACTGGCGGATTATTTCTTCCAGCAACTGACCGAAGAAGCCGATCCACGCTCGCTCGAGGGCAAGGCCCACATGGCCACCCTCGCCGCACCGTTGATCGACAAAATCCCCGGCGCCAACCTGCGCATCCTGATGCGCCAGCGACTGACGGAAATCACGGGTTTGAGTGGTGAAGCGGTCAGCCAACTAGCGCACAGCGCGCCGCAAGACGCACCGCCGGTGTATGACCCCGGGATGGATTACGACGCCATGCCGGACTACTCCGACTTCCATCAACCTCAAGAGGCCTACGCGCCCCAGCAGGAATGGACGCCGAAGAAACCCGGTGCCGGCGGAAAGAAATGGGACAAGAAGCCATGGAGCAAAAACGGCAAGCGCGGTGACCGCGACGAAGCCTATGCCCCACGCACGCCAGTAGCGGTAGAAGCGCCAACGCTTATCGCATTGCGCACGCTTATCCACCACCCGCAATTGGCTGGCAAGGTTGAGAGTGCGGAACATTTTGCCAACGAGAGCAACACGTACGCTCAGGTACTAATCGCCCTGATCGAGGCGGTGCAGAAAAATCCTAAGCTAAACTCTATTCAGTTGATGGCCCGTTGGCACGGCACAGAGCAAGGACGTCTGTTGAAAGCACTTGCAGAAAAGGAATGGCTAATTGACGGCGACAACCTTGAACAGCAGTTTTTAGACACCATTACTAGGTTATCTGCGGGTCAACATACGCAGACCCTCGACGAACTCATCAAAAAAGCAAGGCAGCCGGGATTGTCGGCTGATGAGCAAATACAGATAGCGAAACAGATGCGCGACCTTCTAAAACAGAATGTTTCCGCATCAAACCCGACCTCAACTGGCGCGTGAGGTCATAGCTCAGGTATAATCCTCGGCTTGTTTTTTGCCCGCCAAGACCTTCAGTGGATAGGGTGTTATGTCCGGAAAAGCGCAACAGCAGTCTCGTATTATTGAGTTGATCAAACTGGGTCGTGAGCAGAAGTATCTGACTTACGCCGAGGTCAACGACCACCTGCCTGAGGATATTTCAGATCCAGAGCAGGTGGAAGACATCATCCGCATGATTAATGACATGGGGATTCCCGTACACGAGAGTGCTCCGGATGCGGACGCCCTTATGCTGGCCGACGCCGATACCGACGAGGCCGCTGCGGAAGAAGCAGCCGCCGCGTTGGCAGCGGTCGAGACCGACATTGGCCGCACCACCGACCCAGTGCGCATGTACATGCGCGAAATGGGTACGGTAGAGCTCCTCACACGTGAAGGCGAAATCGAAATCGCCAAACGTATTGAAGAGGGCATCCGTGAAGTGATGAGCGCAATCGCGCACTTCCCTGGCACGGTTGACCACATTCTCTCCGAGTACACTCGCGTCACCACCGAAGGTGGTCGCCTGTCCGACGTCCTGAGCGGTTATATCGACCCGGACGACGGCATTGCGCCGCCTGCGGCAGAAGTGCCACCGCCGATCGACCCGAAGGCCGCAAAAGCGGATGACGACACCGACGACGATGAAGCCGAAGCCTCGGATGACGAAGAAGAAGCCGAAAGCGGTCCAGACCCGATCATCGCTGCGCAGCGTTTTGGCGCCGTGTCCGATCAGATGGAAATCACCCGTAAGGCGCTAAAAAAGCACGGTCGCAGCAACAAGGCAGCTATCGCTGAATTGTTGGCCTTGGCCGAGCTGTTCATGCCGATCAAACTGGTGCCGAAGCAATTCGAAGGCCTGGTCGAGCGTGTTCGCAGTGCCCTGGACCGTCTGCGTCAGCAAGAGCGTGCAATCATGCAGCTCTGCGTCCGTGATGCGCGCATGCCGCGTGCCGACTTCCTGCGCCAGTTCCCGGGCAATGAAGTCGACGAAAGCTGGTCCGACGCACTGGCCAAAGGCAAAAGCAAATACGCTGAAGCCATTGGTCGCGTTCAGCCGGACATCATTCGTTGCCAGCAGAAGCTGACCGCGCTGGAGACCGAAACCGGTCTGACCATCGCCGAGATCAAGGACATCAACCGTCGCATGTCGATCGGTGAGGCCAAGGCCCGCCGCGCGAAGAAAGAGATGGTTGAAGCGAACTTGCGTTTGGTGATCTCCATCGCCAAGAAGTACACCAACCGTGGCCTGCAATTCCTCGATCTGATCCAGGAAGGCAACATCGGTTTGATGAAAGCGGTAGACAAGTTTGAATACCGCCGCGGCTACAAATTCTCGACTTATGCCACCTGGTGGATCCGTCAGGCGATCACTCGCTCGATCGCCGACCAGGCCCGCACCATCCGTATTCCGGTGCACATGATCGAGACGATCAACAAGCTCAACCGTATTTCCCGCCAGATGTTGCAGGAAATGGGTCGCGAACCGACCCCGGAAGAGCTGGGCGAACGCATGGAAATGCCTGAGGACAAGATCCGCAAGGTATTGAAGATCGCTAAAGAGCCGATCTCCATGGAAACCCCGATCGGTGATGACGAAGACTCCCATCTGGGTGACTTCATCGAAGACTCGACCATGCAGTCGCCAATCGATGTCGCCACCGTTGAGAGCCTTAAAGAAGCGACTCGCGAAGTGCTGTCCGGCCTCACTGCCCGTGAAGCCAAGGTACTGCGCATGCGCTTCGGTATCGACATGAATACCGACCACACCCTCGAAGAGGTTGGTAAGCAGTTCGACGTGACCCGTGAACGGATTCGTCAGATCGAAGCCAAGGCGCTGCGCAAGCTGCGCCACCCGACGAGAAGCGAGCATCTGCGCTCCTTCCTCGACGAGTGATACCAGAACCCCCGGCCCAGGCCGGGGGTTTTGTTTTATGGCAGATTAATATCTCCGCACGCCCCCCTCCGCTCCATAGCCCGTCTACACTCGAAACATTCCCCAGAGCCATAACGAGACCGTTATGCCCAGACTGCCGACCGTGCTTTTTTTGCTGTCGCTCATGACCTGGACCGCAACGGCTGGCGCGCTGACTCTAACCGACGAAGAACGTAGCTGGCTTGCGGCCCACCCGGACTTGCGCCTGGGTGTCGATGCGTCCTGGCCGCCCTTTGAGTTTCGCGACGATCAAGGGCGTTACCAGGGCCTTGCGGCAGACTATATCGACCTGATTCGCCAACGGTTGGCCGTCAAACTGACGCCCATCGAACCGGTCAGCTGGACGGTTGTGCTCGAACAGGCCAAACAAGGCAAGCTCGACTTGCTGCCGGGCATCATGTCGACCCCGGAGCGTCAGGCTTTCCTGTCGTTCACCCGACCCTATCTGGACTTCCCGATTGTCATCCTCGCGCACGTCGGCGGTCCTCAGCCGCGCAAAATCCAGGACCTGTACGGTCTGAAAATCGCCGTGGTGGAAAACTATGCACCCCACGAGCTGTTACGCACGCACCACCCTGACTTGAATCTGGTGGCCATGCCCAACGTCAGCTCGGCTTTGCAGGCACTGGCGACCGATGAAGTGGACGCCGTGGTCGGTGATCTCGCTTCCAGCGTTTGGAGCCTGCGCCAGCTTAAGCTCGACGGGCTTTATGTCAGCGGCGAAACACCCTATCGCTATCAACTGGCCATGGGCGTGCCGCGGGACAACAAGGTGCTGGTTGGCATCCTGGACAAAGTCCTGGCGGACATGTCCCCGGCCGAAATCAGCGCCATTCAGGAACATTGGGTCGGCAACGTCCTCGATCATCGAACATTCTGGTCCGACCTGCTGGTCTATGGCCTGCCGGGACTACTGCTGTTGATTGCGGTGCTGGTGGCGGTGATCCGGATCAACCGCCGCTTGAGTTCGGAAATTGCCCGCCGCGTTGATCTGGAGCAGGAACTGCGCAGCAGCGAGTATCACTACCGCGGGCTGGTTGAGAGCCTGTCGGCCATCGCCTGGGAAGCGCGGATGAGCGACTTCACCTACAGCTATGTGTCGCCCCACGCTGAAGACCTGCTCGGTTATCCCCTGTCCCACTGGCTGATTCCGGGCTTCTGGCGCAACATCATTCACCCCGCCGACCTCATTCGCGCGCAGAGTTTTTGCGATCACGAAGTGCTGGCCGGGCGCGATCACAGCCTCGATTACCGGGTGATCACCGCCGACGGGCGCTGCTTGTGGGTGCGCGACATCGTCAGCCTGATCGAACACGGCCATGAACCGGTGATGCGCGGGCTGATGATCGACATCAGTGAGGCCAAGCGCACCGAAGAAGCGCTGCGCCTGTCGGAACAGAAGTTTGCCTCGGTGTTCCAGCAATGCCCGGACATTCTGGTCATCGCGCGCCTCTCCGACGGTTGCCTGCTGGAAGTGAACGAAGCGTTCGAAGAACAGATCGGCCTGCGTGCCGAAGACGTCATCGGCCAGACCGCCACCGACCTCAATATCTGGGGCATTCCCGGTGTGGGGCCGGGCTTGTTGCAGCGCTTGCAGGCCGGCAGCATCCGCAACCTGGAGATGCCCTTTCGCCGCAGCAATGGCCAGGTGTTTACCGGCCTGATCTCGGCGGAACCGTTCGACCTCGATACCACTCCGGCACTGGTGGTGGTCGTGCGCGACATCACCCAGCTCAAGGAAACCCAACAGCAACTGCAAACCTCCGAAGAGAAATTCGCCAAGGCCTTCCACGCCTCGCCGGACGGCTTGTTGCTGTCCCGACAGAGCGATGGCTTGCTGCTTGAGGTCAACGAGGGGTTCAGCCGCATCACCGGCTTCAACAGCGCAATGTCGGTGGATCGCTCGGCGCTGGATCTGGGAATCTGGGTCAATCTCAACGAACGCAAACAGATGCTCGATCTGTTGCACCGCGACGGTTTCGTCCGCGACTTCAGTTGCCATATCCGCCGCAGCGACGGGCAGATCCGCCTCTGCGAGGTGTCCAGTCGTCCACTGCCGATTGGCGACGAAGACTGCATGCTGACCATCGCCCGGGACATCACCGAGCGCCACCTGATGCAGGAAAAACTGCAACAGGCCGCTACCGTATTCGAGAGCACCGCCGAAGGCGTGCTGATCACCGATACCCAGCAGCACATCAGCGCGGTCAACCGTGCGTTCACGGAAATCACCGGCTACAGCGAAAGCGAAGCGCTGGGCCACACCCCGCGCCTGCTCGCCTCAGGCCTGCATGACAGCGCGTTTTACGCCGCGATGTGGCACCAATTGACCGCCGAAGGTCACTGGCAAGGCGAGATTTCCAACCGGCGCAAGAATGGCGAACTTTATCCGAGCTGGCTGACCATCAGCGCTGTGCGCAACCGCGACAAATTCATCACTCACTTTGTGGCGGTGTTCGCCGACATTTCCAGCCTCAAGCACGCCCAGGCCAAACTCGATTACCAGGCGCACCACGATCCACTGACCGGCCTGCCCAACCGCACGCTGTTCGAAAGCCGCTTGCTGACCGCGCTCAACACCCAGAAAGAAAACGGTGGCCAGGGCGCGGTACTGTTCCTCGACCTCGACCGTTTCAAACACATCAACGACAGCCTCGGCCATCCGGTCGGCGACCTGCTGCTCAAGGGCATTGCCGTGCGTCTCAAGGAACAGCTGCGCGACATCGACACCGTCGCGCGTCTGGGCGGCGACGAGTTCATCATTCTGCTGCCAGGCCTTCAGCAACCCAGCGATGCCGACAACATCGCGACCAAGCTGCTCAATTGCTTTACCGCGCCGTTCCAGGCCGGTGAGCACGAGTTCTTCATCAGTTCCAGTATCGGCACCAGCCTTTATCCACAGGACGGCTGCGACGTCGCCACCCTGATCAAGAACGCCGACGCGGCGATGTACCGTTCCAAGGCCAAGGGCCGTAACCGGGTCGAAAGCTACACCCGTGACCTCACCGCCCAAGCCAGCGAACGCGTGGCGCTGGAACATGAGCTGCGCCGCGCCATCGAGCGCAACGAACTGCACCTCTACTACCAGCCGAAAATCAGCCTCGACGACTATCGCCTGGTGGGCGCCGAAGCGCTGATTCGCTGGCGTCACCCGACCTTTGGCGACGTGCCACCGGAACACTTCATTTCCCTGGCCGAAGAAAACGGCATGATCCTGCAGATCGGCGACTGGGTACTGGAAACCGCCTGCCGGCAAATGCACGAATGGAGCAAAACCTACGAGGGCCTTGGCCCGCTGTCGGTCAACCTCGCCGGCGCGCAGTTGCGCCAACCGAACCTGCTCGGGCGCATCGAACAGTTGCTCAAGGACTACCGCCTCAAACCCGATTTCCTGCAACTGGAAATCACCGAAAACTTCATCATGAGCCAGGCCGAAGAAGCCTTGAGCGTGCTGCATCAGCTCAAGCACCTGGGCGTGCAACTGGCGATCGACGACTTCGGCACCGGCTACTCGTCATTGAGCTACCTCAAGCGCCTGCCGCTGGACATTCTCAAGATCGATCAGTCCTTCGTCCGCGGCCTGCCCGATGACCCGCACGACGTCGCCATCGTGCGCGCCATCATCGCCCTTGGCCGCAGCATGCAATTCACCGTGATTGCCGAAGGCGTCGAAACCCAGGCGCAGCAACAATTCCTGGCCTATGAGGGCTGCGAGCAGATCCAGGGCTACATCGTCAGCCTGCCCCTACCCCCGGACGAATTCGCCGCGACGTTTCTTCGTACAACCGTAATGGATTTTTCGGATAGCACAGCCGCGAAACCGTCGCTATAATCCGCGACCTACTGAGGGCCTATAGCTCAGTTGGTTAGAGCAGAGGACTCATAATCCTTTGGTCCACGGTTCAAGTCCGTGTGGGCCCACCATATGAATCAAGGCCTGCAGCTCAGCTGCAGGTTTTGACGCCCCAATCAGATGTTCCCGAGGTACAGTTTCGGTACAGTCCGTACCGATCTTCCCTCGGAGAACGTATGGCAACTCTCGTAAAAACCCCCTCAGGAACATGGAAAGCGGTCATTCGCAAAAATGGCTGGCCGACGGCTTCCAAAACCTTCCGCACCAAACGTGATGCTGAAGATTGGTCGCGACGCACCGAAGATGAAATGGTCAGGGGCGTCTACATACAACGCAGTGGTTCCGAACGAATGACGCTAGAGGCTGCCCTAAAGCGCTATCTGAGCGATGTCACTCCAACGAAGAAACCCACCACCCAGCGCGGCGAAATCAGCAAAGCCAAAAAGCTCATCGAGCATTTAGGAAAATACTCGCTCGCCGCTTTGTCCGCTGAAATCATCGCTGGCTATCGTGATAAACGCCTCGGTGAGTCCGGCCATAAGGGAAAAATCAGTAACAACACAGTCCGCCTTGAGCTAGCGCTACTCAGCCATCTATTCACAGTTGCAATCCAAGAATGGGGTGTGGGCCTTACATTCAACCCCGTGCTCAACATTCGTAAGCCAAGCCCTGGTGAAGGAAGAGATCGGAGACTGTCATCCGATGAGGAGACCCGACTGATCAATGCGGTGAATTCTCATAGCAATCCAATGCTGGGATGGATCGTTCGCATAGCTCTGGAAACCGGCATGAGGGCTTCTGAGATTTCAGGCTTACGGCGACACCAAGTCGATTTAGAGAAGCGCGTGTTGAGGCTCAAGAATACGAAAAATGACTCATCGCGAAATGTGCCTCTGAACCGATTCGCTACCGAAGCCATTAAGTCAGCGATGAACAACCCCATTCGACCTATAGATTGCGATTTGGTCTTTTTCGGCGAGCCTGGTCGAGACAAAAAACGCCGCCCATATGCATTCACTAAAATTTGGGGAGCCCTGAAAGCGAAATTAAGAATGCGGGACTTCCGCTTTCATGACCTACGGCACGAAGCTGTAAGTCGGCTAGTTGAAGCGGGGCTGTCCGACCAGGAGGTGTCTGCGATCAGCGGCCATAAGTCGATGCAGATGCTCAAGCGGTATACCCATCTTCGCGCAGAGGATTTGGTTGAACGCCTCGATAGCCTACATCGAAGTCGAGGCTAAAGAAGTTTGTGCATGTACAAGTTTATCTTTCCCAAACGACGTGAGTCCGCACTGTAAAAAGTGCGGATTGAGGTACGGAGTTTAGGTGGGCTAAGAGAATTTTAGGGATCAGGGAAAAAAGGACCGTTTTTGGGGGGGCTTTTTGAACTATTGAGACATCAGCCCGAGATATCTCAATGAAGCAGTTCAATCAGCCACCAACCCCTGAGCAGAAAGAGTCGGTAGGAAAAATGGAGCGGGAGTTGACCGAGCGGTTCGGTCCACTCCTTACCGCCGTTCACCTTGCTGAGGTACTTCACCGAAGCGAACAAGGCCTGAGGTGGAGCCTGACCCAACCTGGTGAATTCGCCGACACGATCAACACCACGCGCATCAAGATTGGCCGCCGCAACTATTACCGAGCTGCAGACCTCGCTCTTTTACTCACCGGCGAGGTGACTGCATGAGATCACATATCTGGAGGCCTAAAAAATACGACATAGCGTGAGCCGCGTCGTATGGCCTGCCAACTGGATTTGTTCTGCTCTCGCACCGAAGCAGAACTATTTCATGATCACCAGCAAAGTGGCTTTTTCTCTCTACTGGTGCAGCTTCCAGAGAGGAAGTGCCAGTCGTCTCACTTATTGAGAGACCTACCGAGGGTATTGGACATGATATCCCCCAACCGTGATACCTGGATAAGCCAAGCCGAATTCACACGCCCAAATCGTCGTGTAGTCAATCTGCTCCGCATCGGACTACTGTTTGCCGATTTAGACACCTACCGCATGTCATGGGCTGCTGGCAGGACACCAGAGGAGCTGGCGTCCTCAGTGCTATACCATTGCCTGCAGGAGGGCATACCCGCGCCGTCAATTCTGATCTATAGCGGCCGGGGCATTCAGGCAAAATGGTTGCTTGACGTCGCATTGCCACGTCAAGCTTTGCCACGATGGAACGCATGCCAGAGATATTTAGTTGATCGCTTGACGATGATTGGGGCTGATCCAGCCGCAAAGGATGCCAGTCGCGTGCTGCGCCTCGTCGACACAATCAACAGCAAGAGTGGCGAAATTTGCCGTGTCGTTCACGTTGAAAATGGACACGACAGTACCCCTATTCGATACAACTTTGAGTACCTAGCTGAAACCCTGTTGCCGGCCGCACGATGGGAGATTGAGCAGCAACACAGAGCCCGTGCCGATCGCAGGCAACTTAAGTTAATTCCTGGCACTAAGACCGACAATCTAAGGGGATTCAACGGTCGACAACTTGCGTGGGATCGCCTGGAAGATTTGCGCAAACTGTCTGAGCTACGCGGTGGAGTTCCAGAAGGCGAACGTATGAAGCATTTGTTCTGGCGCCTGAATTTTTTAATGCTGTCAGGTGCCACGCACAGCGGCCAGATGTACCACGAAGCATCCGCCCTCGCCGCCGAGGTAGCGCCGGGCTGGAATTACCGTAGCAGGGAGCTCATGACGCTGTACGCGAAGGCCAAACAGTTCGAAGCCGGGGAGCGAGTGGAATTTGGAGGTAAAGAGTTTCCTCCGCTATACACGCCAAGAAATAACACCATGATCAGTCTGTTCCAGATCACAGATTTGGAACAGAGGGCGCTACGTACGTTAATCAGTGGGGAAACTGCAGCAAAGCGACATGCGGAGCGCGAGAGGATGCGGAGGCGGGCCGCGGGAGCTGTCGACCGAGCAACATATCTGGAGGCTGCAAGCAACAAGCAAATACAGGCCCAATCCCTAAAAAGAAAAGGCTTGAGTGTCCGGGCCATTGCATTGCAAATGGAGGTCTCCGCTATGGCTGTTTCGAGATACCTCAAGCCTCATTGACAAGGTGTACCAGGTCCGTGCGTATTACTAATGGCGAAGCCCTGTTTTTGAACATGGTTCGAAAAAGAGTTTGCGGCCGGCTTTCAAGTCGGCCTGCATCTTCCACATTTTGACTTTGCTGACCGACTTACGAGCCCTACTCAGGCTGCCACTCCAACTCTAGGGATCGGGGTTAAAAAAACTTGGATGGATTGTGGGGGCTACCGCCCCCGCTCTTATTTGTATGGCCCTTGCGCCTCCCAACTGCGCCGCTTGCGTTATGAAGTTTGCTTTCTGCTCGGTTGGCTCTGTCGCGTTCGTTGTCGAGCTGCTGCTGCACATCTTGGTTGTGTGCGAGCCATGCGGCCCGCTCTGCATCCAAGGCGTCTTCACGCTGCTGAATTTCCTGCCCCCGCCTAGTTAGCCGCATTTCACGCTCCGCAAACTCTGTGCGAGCCAGCCGTCGAGCATCCATCTTCGCTTGAATCGCATCATCCAGGTGCTGCTGCAATAACCTTCCACGCGTGCGCTCCCAAAGACCTATTTGTAAAAGTTCAAAAAGTACAAAGCCTATCGCGGTGCCAGCGAGGAAAATCGGCCAGCAGTAAGGCAATAGCGCCCAACCACTCACTACAAGCTGCCATGACTGACCATTTTGAATCGCCCAACCGCTCCGACTAAGTAGCGTTTCGAGGTAGTCACAGCCAACCCAGATGACGCCTCCAACAAGGGTCGGAACCATCCAATCGAATCGATCAAAGATCATCGGAGATAAACCTCTGTGATTTGTGGCCTGAAATGGCCCAGCTCTTGTGAAACGATTTCAAGTGCTTCGGGCCGGCTCAATCCCGAACGTTGGAGTTCACCCATTCGCTCCTGGGCATAACTGTGGCGCAGTCCATGCGCACCAGTTGACCAGCCAAGGACACGAGCCGAAGCCGCGCTGTAGCTACTCGACCAAGGTTGCCCGCCGGCCAGGTTGTAGGACTGCTGATAGTGGATGCCTCGGTCTATAACTAAACGAGCTACATCGAAGCGCAAGGCCTCCAACTGATCCGCCAATCGCTTGGGGATAACGACGTGACGAACAAGCCCGCCTTTGCCATGGACCGTGTAGAGCTCTCCCTGGCGACCAAGGAATTTCTCGCTACGAGTCGGTCTAGAATCGGGAGCACGCTCGTCGGCACGACGCAGCGTTAACAGTTCGTGCGCACGGAGGCCAGCGGCATATGCCAACTCAGTGGACAAAGCATTTCGCTCCTGCTGCGCCTGGGACACAAGGTCAACCTGATCGCGGGTATAGGCGCGAGATCTCAACGCCTCCTCCAGCTCAGACTTCACTACTCGGAGGGTCTGCCCCTCAGATAAGTGGCCAGTGACATGTTGAAACATGGCCTGAATGGCCTGACGCTCCATGTTGAGAGCACTCTGCCCTACTTGCTGAGCTCGCTGCTCAAGATAGTGCAGTGCTTGCTCGGGTGTCAGCCCGCGCAGACCAACAGGTATGCGCGCACCCTGAACCCATTCAGCGACGCGAGTTAGCGCTGATTGGTAATTTCTTGCAGTGCCGACAGAACTGATCACGTTGTCCCGCCCCTGCATTTTTTTAATGACAGAGGCAGACTGTTTTTTTGGGCTAGCGAATTTGGCCAATGCTCGGCTCTCCCACGCTCTGCCGATTTAACCAACGAGCTACCGTGGCATGCACCACAATGACGCGACGCTCACGCAACCAACGCTGGAGTTCTGCGATGGAAGCGCCGGCCTGACGCAATTGCAAAAGCTCACCGGTAAAGCGATCCAAGCGCGATCGCCGATAGGTAGTTTTGCGCCGCGCGCGCGTTACTGCTCGAAGTCTCTCAACCTCTTCGCGCGGGTCAAATAATTTGTCGTGCTCTGCCATGCCCTGATCTCCTGTATGCGATCAAGAAATGCTGGCAAAGCCGGGAATGGGCTGCAATCGATTGGGATGTCAAAACTGGGTTGTGCATGCGCATATGCGTGAAACTTGTAAGAACATCTGGCCAACTGATGTTGGTCTCAGCGGCTCCACCAAGAAGGTTTCACCTGTTCGCCCCCGTTAGCGCTATGCGCTGGCTCGGACTGATCTCGCCAGTGACCATTTTTCGAGTGGCCTCCCGTTGCATTTTTGACAAGTCTGCGTGACTGGCCCCACCTACTTTATTGCAGCCGGTGGAGTGGCTGTGCGTTGAGAATGAGCTCAGCGCGCCTCGTTTTTTACATGGACGGTGCCACGAACTGATTTACGTCAGTTAGCGTTGGAGAGGCCACACGATAACGCCGCATACGCGGAGGCGCTATCTGCGTTTGCAGATGTGCACGAGACATACGCGCTTGATTTTGTGCACACAGGTCGCGGAGAGTTCGTATCCCCGCTATGTGCGAGCCCACGCAGTGGGCCTGACATAGCGGGGGTACGAGCAACATACAACCTTCAGGATAAACGTGACCGCTTACGCATAGAATTCGCACAAATGCGGCATGTCATACGATGGTGACGAGGGTTTCGCCCAATAACGAGCCAATCCCGAAAATAAGTATTCCCCATTCATATGTAGGGTAATGAGTGAGCAACCAACACAAGGGCTCATAAAAAGCGCCTTGCCTCATCCCATAGCGATTGAAAATGACTGACGCATGTACTGCGGTGTGCCAGCCTCAAGGACCAACATCAACTACAGCATCAGCCATCTCTGCGGACGGCCACCTGCGCCGAAGAATCCTACATATAGCGTAAGCGGTAACGCAATGATAAAAACTGTTGTAGCCTGCCACCTCAAATCATGACTGATGTGGCCAACAATGAAGACAAAGCAAACTCCCCCCGAGCGCAGCGCCGTCTCGATTCGTCAGCAACGCTATCGCCAACAGATGGAAGAGGCGGGCTTTCGGCGGGCAACGCTTTGGCTGCACCAAAACAGCAAGCAGCAAGGCTTTGAGCGTGGCCTTCGCGGCGAGAGTTTTTCCCCTGTGCCGGAAGGACTTGATCAACTCAGTTACTGCACTGGGTGGCTCCTTGGTGCCGGGGAGCAGCAGATGCCGATATTTTGTACATGCTGCCAGAATCAGCTTGGCCATGGAGTCGCTCGCGACTACTACGATCTTTTCACCATGCGACCGTATGAGTTGAGCTGCGATGAGTGCGTTCCACTGATCAAGGCGGAAAAAAAATAGGCTTGTGACACACCTGGACCAACAACACGATTCGACCTCCCCTATCACCGCGATTTGGAGGTGTTCTGTGAATCAGAAAGTTCGTGTTTTCGGCCTGTCGTTGACTCCCTGGCGTTTTGTTGTGGTCGCAGCCTGCTTTTTTGCGTTTGCCCTATCGGCCGGTGGTGCCTGGCTTCCAATGGCCAAGCCCAATAGCAACCCGCTCAATTTGCTGTTCAGTGCCCAAGTGGTGTCGTTCGTACTCCTGATCGGCGCAGCTCTGTTTTCTTATGCCGGCGCGCTCAAAGCCCTGCCTGAGTGGAAGCGCGAAGCGATGTTGTTCAACGCGACTGTACTCGGAAGCTACGCAGGACATCAGTTGCTTCCGTTATTTCCAGGATGGAGCTGGTGACACACCCCAACCGACCTGAAGCTACAGGCTACCCATCATTAGGAGAGCCTGTATGTTTATTCACCCTCACATTGTTTCCAGCGAACTGGTGCACGAGCTCGACAGGCAACTGACCCGCCTCGGCGCCGTCGCACATGTCGCAGTGGAGCACTTTGATACCCCGATCTTGGTCGCAATAGGTCGAGGCTTCCTTGCTCCCGTTTCTCTCCATCATCCAACCATCAACTCGTTTGTTGAGGCTGAGCTGATTGCTGCCAGGCTCAACGCCTTGCAAGGGATTGGTGATCGTCAACGCATTAGGATTCTGCAGAGCATCAATGGTGCAGCAGGCCGCTGATGTAATGACTTGAACGATGGGGGAGCTTACTCGGCGAAAAATGCTTAGTCTGCGATCCGCATCGAGCAGGCCAGCTACACATGCGTTCTATGAACGCCTAGGCAACTTATCATTGGGTGATAGAAAAAAGGAAAGGAGTTTAAAGCGATGAACCCAATTAAAGGCTACTGCAACTATATGATGCGCGCAGGACGCATGAATGAACGTATGACACGTAAAGAGTTTTGGCCTTACTTTGTCTTCAATTGGGCGGTGTTGTATGTGCTTGATAAGGCACTTAAGGCGTTGGCCGCTAATAGCGGCGGCTTGCTGTTAAACATCGTGTGTTTTGTGCTGATGTTCTACATCTTTGGCCCAATGATTCAGCGTGTGAACGACGCATATTTGCGCAAAAGATTCCTCTTTGTACTGATTGTACCCTATGTCGGCCCGACGATCGTTTTGCTTATGCTCCTCCGGAAGAGCTATCCGGAGGCCACTGAGTACGGACCTTGCCGTGACTAATTAACCTTTATACCGGATAAAATTGTGGACGGGGCAGTAGCTTACTAGAGGAAATTCCTAATCAACCCAGTTGAGTTGATACATTGGGAGGAGAGAGCAATCACCCTCCCATTTTTCAAAAATTGGTCCCTCTTGCGGCGTTGTGCTTTCTAGCATTGAAATCATTACCGCATTTTGAGTGGATCATTACTAAATAAAAGTAAGCGATTGCTCAGGTGCTAGAATCTATAAAGTAAAATTTTGTTTTTCCAACAGCAGAAAAGGATACTGTTTTATCATTAACAAGTGCCTGTAAAGTGCACAGCACTTGAGTTCTCGTGAGGCCAGTTTTGCTTACAATGCTTTTCAACTGAAACTTTCCTCCACTATTCAAAAGTTCGCATACCAATGTCGCATGCTCTGCGCGAGCTGGAAGCCTATTATAGTAGTCAAGTCTAATCATGATCTTGCTCAGTAATTTGGTACGTGATAAAATGCGGGAATTTATTTTTTTGTTTACATTGCGCGGCGAAGTGATCATGAGTAGTTTAGTTCAAAAACCAACCGTTGTAAGCCTATTTGCTGGGTGTGGCGGGCTTGATGTTGGGTTTAAAGAACTTGATTACGATCTGATTTACGCTTGTGATAATGATCCTGCGGCCGTGGCTGTTTATAAAAAAAATATTGATGAGAGGGCGTACGTTAGAGACGTCACCTCTGATGAATTCCATGCTGAAATGAAAGCTCTTGGGTCGTGCGACATTATTCTTGGAGGATTCCCATGCCAAGGATTCTCGAAGGCTGGACCAAAAAAACATGATGACATTCGAAACCTGTTGTATTTGGAAATGCACTCAGCTGTAAATAGATTAAAGCCGAAACTTTTTCTTGCGGAAAATGTAGACGGATTATCGCAGAATTTTAAAGGTGCGTACCTAGAAGCGATAGTTAAAGATTTTAAAGATATTGGTTATCGCGTTGAGTACCGATTGTTTGATTCAGTTGGATTCGGGGTTCCACAACATAGAAGGAGGATATACTTTATTGGGATTAGGGATGACCTTTTATTTGATAACTTTAAATGGCCAGAATTTACACATTTAAGCCAAAGCCGAAACGGTGAAGCTGCAATTGCAGACCTCGGGGACCTTTTCTCTCAGGAAAGGCAAACCCTGCTACCGGCGAGGACTATTAGAGATTCGATAGGGGATCTAATTCAGCTTAATTCTAAGATTGCGGACCACAGGGTCACATATGCATGGAATGATGCCTGGAGTTCTATTTTTGCGAAGATTGGACCTGGCCAGAAACTTTGTAATGTTAGGCACTCTCCGACGTCTGTTTATACTTGGAATATTCCCGAATACTTTGGCCATATCAACGACACCGAAAGATGCATTCTCGAGACTATTGGAAAGAATAGACGCCATAAAAAATATGGCTCAATTCCAAATGGAAATCCTCTTTCTATCGAAGTCATAAAAGAACTTTCTGGAATAAAATCAGTAACTCGCCATATTGATAGCCTTTTGGCTAAAGGCTATTTAAAAGACGTCGATGGGAAATTTGACTTAAAAGGTGCGATGTTTTGCTCAGGATTGTACAAGCGACCAGACTGGGACACTCCATCATCTACAGTGCTGACAAATTTCCACAATCCGAGATATTTTCTTCACCCGGAGGAAAATCGTCCGTTCTCCTTGAGGGAGTGTGCCCGACTGCAAGGATTCCCTGATGATTTCTTGTTCACTTTTGGAAGTAGTGAGCGAGAACTTGTGGATGGTTATAGGCTTGTAGGTAACGCTGTGTCACCACCTGTGGGGCGCGCATTTGCAAAAGCAATTTTTAAGTACTTGTCCAAGGAAGTGAAAATTGAAGCTGGTATCAGTAGAACTTTCTCTAGAAGAGAAGTTGAGCGAGTTTGAAAGTTGGATTACTGCATCCATACAGCAGGTTAGTGAAACTGCTACCTATCGTAGCGAACTAGAAAAGATCAGCCTAATTCTGGATTCACTCGGAGCCGCCACCAGTGGATTTCAACGTGTAGAAGACTGCAACCCTGAGCAGATGGCAATTTATTGTATTGCCGAAGTAGAGAGAATTATAGCTGAATTTGACACAGTTGAACTATCACTTGCAGCGGCAATTGAGCTACTCGACTCATTGATATCAATGCTTTTTCTGGTAACTGGAAAGTCTGATAACAATATGAAGTGTCAATTTCCGGTATATCTAATTCAAAGCGAAAATAGAACTGTTTTCCCAATGGCGAGCCGCCGTGGAAGTGGACGTGTAAATTTTGAATTCGAAGAGCTAGGGCGAGTAATTAAACAGGATAAAGTTTCTAGGCTAATTGGTGAGGCACTAGTTCTTCGAGCGAGATACCACGGAACAATTGACTTAGAATCTGAAGCAGTATGGCTTCTCAAGGGTTACATTAATAGTATTCTAAATAACGATGGAAGTATTGAACAGCTTTGGGCTTTAGGGTTTAGTTACTTTACCTTAAAGGAAAGGAGTCCTGGCTTTGAAGGCAAACTGCTGGCCCCTATAGTCGCCTTTAAAGTGCGCGGATCAGTCGCAGCTCAAAGCGGACACCTGCCAGAGAAAATTCTCAGGCGCTGCATGACAACGTGGGGCTTAAAATCCGGAGTTGATTTCAATATTGATGACGTTGTAATTAGTGGCCGAGAGCTGGAAAGAGATGATCTTATAGAGGCCGCCGCTGAGCTACAAGAGAATAACAATGGCAGTCGTATTGTTGACGACTTGAGTGCCGACCCGACTAAGACGCGTGCATATGATTTTGTATTGCCTTTTAGAACGCCTGGTTGGTCACCGCGAATTTTCATTCAGGCGCAGTTTTACGCTGGCGACTCAGGCAGTGTTTCCCATAAGGTCGTTGATCAAACACGCTCATCTAGAGTATTGACTAGAGCAAAATACCCAAGCGCAATATTTGTTGAGTATTTAGACGGTGCGGGCTACTACTCGAGCCTTTATCGAGATCTCAAGCACATGCTTGAGATGCCCTCCACCGCGGACTTCATCCAAGTAAGAACAGCTCATGTTAAACTTCGTCGAACTTTACAAAATATTGGTTTTTTAACGCCTCTCGATTTTGTGCATGCACTATTTCGCGCTGAAGGATCTCTGGAACGGGCACGGTTAATCTTGATTGATGAAGGGTACTTGGAGGAGGAGATTTTACGGTGTTATAATTTCTGTATTTCAGAAAGCTTAATGTTGCAAGTATCTGGCCTCATCCAAATTTCACCAAGACTGCTTGTTAATTCAAGACGTATAATGTTATTGGATATCATTGTGGTGGAAGGGGAACGACTCCATAGAAGTGGTGGCTCTGTTGTAGTAATTGCGCCGGGGGTTGGAGCTGATAGAGGAGTTGGATTACCAGCTCTTGGAAGAATCTATGAACGACTTTTAGGCGCCACAGACTCAGGCGCAACTCGATTTAGTCTAGATCTCGGGTGGCTCAACACCAATGGCCTAGTCCAGATAAAAACTATTTGACAGTTAACACACCAAATATGACCTAACCAGTGATCTTCGATGATGCTGTCCGCCGCCGAACATGAGATGTGGGCGGCGAAGCAAATGGGGCACACTAACTGGCCCATGATAGACCGAGTATATGGAAGGTGGAGCCATCAGCAGATGGGGGTGCGAGCAACAGAGCTGAAGGGTTATGGAGTAAGAGAGTTGCCAATAACCCCTCGGCCGAATCTCGTCAGCCCAACTCAGACTGAGCTATTTCTTTTTATCCTTAGGGGACGCTTTTTGTTCAGCCTTCTTGCCGTATAGCCAGTACGCCGCGATACCATACAGACCGAGCACAGTGCCGGTTGTAGAGGTTATGAAGGTAATCAACAAAGTATCAGAGAGCTTGAACGACAGATAAGAATACTCCTTTGGGATGGGAGTAAACCACTGCCCGAACCCTTGCAAAAGCACTACAACAAAAATTACGAATATCCACAAAACGGCAAGCAGCAGCAGCAGATTGCTGTGGGAAAGTCTCATGCCATGGATTTCGTCGGCATGCTTTCGTTTCTGAGCTTGATTATAGTTGTTAGCGAAGGCCTGCATTTCCCCTGCTAACTTCGGATCAAGAAGCGGAGACTGAGCAGATGACGGGGGCGGAAGAAACTCACTATTCAGCTGCTCTTCATTATTAGCAAAAGCATTGGCTTCTTCGAGTGCGGCGGTATCAGAAAGAGGGAAGCCAGAATTTGGAGATGGTGGCAAGAATTCGCTCAATTAATCTTCAGGCGAATACTCGCCACCTCCAACTTAACTTAAAGCATCGAATGAGTTGGTTGAGCCAAGATCCAACGATA
This sequence comes from Pseudomonas sp. NFX98, assembly GCF_047784845.1. NCBI lineage: Bacteria > Pseudomonadati > Pseudomonadota > Gammaproteobacteria > Pseudomonadales > Pseudomonadaceae > Pseudomonas > Pseudomonas sp. NFX98. The sequence goes on from NZ_JBLNNF010000006.1 coordinate 69,913, forward strand.
GAAACCTTCAATCATATCGTTTGAAATCACAGCATTTTTGCCTTGGTTATTCCAAGTCACACTCCAGGGAGTCCCGGGCTGATGCGTGGCTGCCGAAAGTGTAACGCCATCTGCTCGGCCATAAATCCGAGCAACGTCCTTCATGACAGCCAGCTCGTTCTGATCGAACATGACTGGTGGTGCAGGAACGCTGGTAACCGGAGATGAGCGAAAATCCCTCACGGCCTGGTAAACGCTGCGGACTACCGGACCATACTGCCAAGCTTCAACAGGCTCGTTTATCAAGGGCACGCCGTGCCTCGCAAGCATGTATCCGTGCGCAATATATACAAGCTTCAAAAGCTGCATAGGCGTTACAGCAGGATCCCCAGCCTCACGGCACTCGTTAAGGATTCGCTGGGCAACTGCACGCGCATCTCTACTCATCGTTTTGCCCTCCTTGTGAAACCAGCTAGACATCAAAATGAGGCGCGAGTCTGCCGAAGTCAAGGCCGAATGTCAAATTATCCTTGACACCTACGGCATGGCTCGTTCCTGTAAGAAAATATAACAAACAGCTGTATACATAACCAGTTAATTTGTCGTCGGATTCACGCCTAAATAGAAGTGCGTTAACTGGAATGACTGCAAAATGGCAGCCTGGAAGCTGAAAGCCTTGTGGCGTAAGGCTTAGACGGGGGTTCAAATCCCCAGTCCTCGTAATTACTAACAAAGCGTCTGCCTGGTCCATTCGTTTCAGCATGGTGGTCGCCGCTGCCAGACTATGCCGTGCCCAGCAAATTAAAAGGAGCCAGCGAGATGATGGTTATCACTCTCGGCCCGACTCAGGCATACATGCCCTTGGGTGGGATCTACCACCTCGATGGTATCGACGAAGTGCTAAAGAACGTTTGTCAGTGATTCGGCCGGAGGCAATCTGCTTAGCGAGAGGTACAGCAGCGGTACAGTGCCCAGCTTTATCCTCCTATCCAAAACTAGCCAAACCTACATGTAATCAACTGGTTAAAGGTATTGTACCCTTCCCCTACCTGCCCTAGACTTTACTTACCTCGGTACATCAGTCGGCGACTCATAATCCTTTGGTCCACGGTTCAAGTCCGTGTGGGCCCACCAAACAAGAAAGCCGCGTTTTTACGCGGCTTTTTCGTGTCTGCTCGGTCACCGTTGATACAACCCTATGTTGCTGAATCCTACCTTTCGGGTCTGTCTGAAGATAGAACTGCTAAAAATGCAGTCTGCACCTCTAGGGTTAGAGCTGAACATCAATCCACGTAACGTCATCTTCAACAGCAATAGGGTCGCTATCTGGTGATACCAACAAGCTACTTTGCTGCGATTCCGTTAATTCCGCCCAAAAGCCATCGGTTACGAACACCAGTCGTTCATCGACGACCAATTGATGAAAAACAAAGTCAGGGTCCGGGGCACGATTAGCTTTCAAACATCGAGTTATCCAGTTTCGAGCAGGGTCTCGCGCCAACTCACGGTGTGAACGGTCGCGCCTCCAGTTGGCTTTGCAGTGGGGCGGCGTGATCCACTCGATCGTACCTGCCGGTGTCACCACTCCACACGAACAGTCACCTTCATACGCAAGCGTGAGCTTTCCATGAGCAATGACGCCGAGCAGATAACACGTCGCCCCTGTCTGTTCCGCAAACAAAGTGGGATGAAGCTCGGTCAGTATCGAACAAAGCACCTGCTCCAATGCTCCATGCTCAGTGATATCGCCTCCCTGATCCAAATGCTTTTGGTAGGCTGCCAAAACGCCCCTCACGAAGTACTCAGCCAGTTGCCCACTGCCAGTCTTTGACGTTCCATCTGTGATAACGAACAGCCCTCTTTCACCATCGCAGAGAACTCCAGCACTGTCATTATTGGCTTCCCTGGCCTTTCCTATTACTGACTTGGTGTTGTATCTCATGCGTTGCCCAGGTCCTTCATTCGCATGTGGATGATTCGACCTCTACCCGGATTTGCCTGCACCGAGCCCGAACTCTCAATCACGTAGTCGATACCACTGAGCTCCGTGAGGCCTCGAATTCCAGCAGTAATGAATTCCTTGAGCTCAGAATCAGCTTGGCGAACCTCCTCCAAAAGCTCTGTACGACCATCAATCAAGATAATGATGTCTTCGACATCCTTGTGGTAAGGATCGCCCTCACCACGACCGCAAAAGGCCTCTAGTTACGTCGCAAGAAAGTAGGTCGGTTTAAATATCTGGATGACGATACCGCTGGGCAACGTAAATTTGTCAGCCTTGGCCAACCCCTCCACAAACCAACGATTGGCATATCCGAGAACCGCGGGATCAGAGGGCATCACGTCAACAACGACGTCGTTGAAGCGGAAACGACAGTTGACCTCATCCTCTCCGGTGATCTTGAAGTTCTTAGCCGCCAGGCGTTCCGTAATGTGTTGCCAAGCGCTAATACCTGCAAGTTCGATCACCAGGTCAACATCATCGGTGAAGCGAATGTCGTCCAGCACAGCAACATCAGTCACCAGCATGGCTGTTGTGCAACCACCGACAAAGGCAACTTCAGCGAGAAACGCCTCACCCAAGCCATCTGCAACAAATTCTATGAGCTCATAGTTGTGATTAGCGCTTGATGACATGTTACTTCAGCCCCATTCCTGCCTTTAGAATGTTAACCGCCACACCACACTCTCGCGGACCACCAAGACGGATCGCATCGGCAAGCGCAAGATAGTGATAAAGGGTTCTGTCCTTCTTTACCGCTTCTGGCACCGTTTTGTAGAGCGGTTCTATCGCTTGACCACGCTCATTTCCCAAGGGATCAGGCCAAACCGGAATCAGCCCGCCAGCACTCTTGATGCTTTTAGAGAGCGCTGGTGCTGCGAAACCCGTTGGGATACCACGAACCATTGCGCCCGGCTTCACAGGGAAGAAATATTTCAGAGCGTGCTCGGTGATTTTCAGCAGCTCTCGCCGATTAACTTTTGGAAGCCCGGTGTCGTAATCATTGGTAAGCATTCCGGATTCGCGACACCTCGCAATGGAGTTTGAAACCTCGCTTTTGCTTAGCCCCAAAGACGCAGACAGTGCACGCAACGAGTAGCCTTCACTCCAACTCGCCAGCGGCGCAGAAGACACTGGCTCTGACCAACCTTCCCATTCATCTTCGTCGCTGAAAGACGAGTCGAACTCTTGACGATGAAATTCAGTTTCTTCACCAGCAGAAGGGTAGGTGACTAGTGGCTGCCCCACTCGCCCCCCTGCCGTCATAAATATCGGCTGAGGTTTTAACAAGTCCTCAACGGTGTTCGAATTCGACTCAGACTCCATCACCCCATAAAGATTTTCCTCTTGGGCGTGCAGGCTGGCCATCTTGAACAGAAGCAAAATATCTTGACTCTTCATAAAGTCAAAAACTCCAAGCGTCCACATTCCATAAAACGTGGACACTTTTCTCATTTGAAATATTTCACTGTCAAGATCTTTTGAACCAGGCACGATGGGGGCGCTTCGTGACCTTACAAAAAGCCCTTCCGCAACAATCGTGAAGACCGCAGGCGCTGTGGCCGAGTGAACTCGGCGTTAGTTTTGTTTACTCAAAGTCTCGCTTTATCGGATGACGCCGTAGGACCTTGTAGGCAAACTCCGAATCTTCTATTTGGGCACTTTGATGCCTTGTTGCGCTTTTCTTTGACGGGATAGTCTCTGGACGTCGCTGACCATTCAGCGATCGGGCTTGGAAACCCGACGAAATTAAACGCAACAGATTTGCCCTTCTCATTTTTGAGTTATGGCGGCTGTGCGCGGGACGTCCTCGGACGTGCCGGTTTCCTAATTTCCCGGTTTTCCAACCTGCGCGCAGCTGCCTCCCACTCGCTTGGAAACGAATGTGGCAGCGTCTTAAAAAATTAGGAGTTTGAACATGAGTACAACAAGTACGCCCGAATCCTCAGAACTCAAAACCATCGGCTTCACCCCCTTCATCTACTGCAAAAACCAGGCGCTATTCCACGTCAGTCGCGGCGTTCCGCTGGCCGATGCATTAGCTCAAGCCTCCGATCTGTTGCATCTCGCCAAAGAACTAACCCTGGACGCCGCCTACGCCAAAGACACCGACCGCCATGCCTGGGCCGCGCATTACCTGACGGCGATGAGCAAGGCGGTGATTGATGATGTGGCGAAGGTGCTGGATCGCAGGCCAGTTCAAACGAGAAAAGAAGCGGGCTCGACAAACGCATAATCACGGCAAGGTGAAGATTCCCAAAAAGGGACCGAGCATTCCCTTTTTGGGACCGATAGCGCCAGACTCTTCGCCCCGTGATTACTTGCAGCGCTGAACAACACCACTGCAACTGTCAGTCCAAACAGGTAACGAAGGGATGACCTGCACCGCCCGCAACCGTTCCAGCATTGGCCCGGTGAGCACGACCTCATATGTATCCGCCGCCCGCCCCCACTGCTCCACGATGACCATGCCGTCCACCAGCGCTCCGGCCAATTCGGCAACCGTCTGCGCCTGATCCTCGATGATTTCTTGAGTCCGATCCCACAACCGATCGGTCATCGCTTTGAGCTCGGCGGCTATACGCTCACCCGACGTTGGAGCAGTATCCGGGTAGGCGATGTTGCGCAGCAGATACTGAAGCTCCCGGATTTTTGCGTAATCCTGTTCAGCACCCTGCTCACCTTTGAGGATGGTTGTGGCTTTTGGCTTGTCGACGCGTTTGGCGGCTGAAGGTTTTGAGGGGAGTGTCTGCGCCATTGCGCCGGCCAGGAGCACCATGATCCGGGCTTCCAAATGTTCTTTCATGGCTTCTAGCGATGAAATGGGGCGCACCAACGTAATGGAAGCTCCGCCTTGGTGACGAAAATCCTTGGTCACTGTCAGGGTCACACCGCCCGTTTCAAATCCCAGCGCACGGGCCACGACGTAGTGGCCCATTTCGTGATGGGCGATTTGCAATGCACGGCCGCGTACTGCGGTCGGTAGCTTTGTTGTCATGTCCTTCGCCTCGCACCCTCGACTGCCTCAATCCTAGCCGATTTCCACACACGCTTTTCCGCCCAAGAAAAAGCCGCGCAATAGCGCGGCTTTTCCGACTCAAGCTTCAGCCCTTATTTGGGCAAAGCGTAGGCAATCACATAATCCCCACGATCCGTCGACTGACGCGCACCGCCCACCGTCAGCAGGATGTACTGCTTGCCGGTTTTCGGTGAAACGTAGGTCATCGGCCCGGACTGGCTGCCCACTGGCAAACGCGACTTCCAGATTTCGTTGCCGTTGCCGGTATCGAAGGCGCGCAGGTAGAAGTCCTGGGTGCCGGCGAAGAACAGCAGGCCCGACTGGGTGGCGAGCGATGCGCCGAGTGTCGGCATGCCGATCGGGATTGGCAGGTGCATGCGGATGCCCAGTGGTCCGGTGTCCTGCACGGTGCCGACTGGGACTTGCCACATCAGTTTGTGGGTCTTGAGGTCGATGGCCGACATGGTGCCGAACGGTGGTTTCTGGCATGGGATGCCGACCGCGGAGAGGAAGCGTTCGCGCATGGCGCCGAACGGCGTGCCTTCCTGTGGCACCACGCCCATTTCGATGCCGCTGGCCCCGGCGCCGATCTTGTCGCGCGGGATCATGTAGTTGGCGAGGCCCAGGCGCATGTCGTTGACAAACATGTAGTGGGTGTTCGGATCGACCGAGACGCTGCCCCAGTTCATACCGCCCAGCGAACCCGGGAATTGCAGGGCTCGGTCCATGCCCGGCGGGGTGTAGACGCCTTCGTGGCGCATGCCTTTGAACTGGATGCGGCACATCAACTGGTCAAACGGCGTGGCGCCCCACATGTCGGATTCGGTCAGGGTCTTGTTGCCGATTGACGGCATGTCCACCGAGAACGGCTGGGTTGGCGAGTAGTGTTCGCCAGGCACATGGCCCTGCGGCACCGGACGCTCTTCAACGCGGGCAATCGGCACACCGGTTTCACGATTGAGCAGGAAAATCTCACCCTGTTTGGTGACTTGCGCCAGCGCTGGCTGGGTGCCGCCCTTGTCGTCCGGTACGTCGTACAGCAACGGTTGCGCCGGCAGGTCGAAGTCCCACAGATCGTTGTGGGTAGTCTGGAAATGCCAGCGTACCTGACCGGTTTTCACGTCGATGGCGACGATGGACGAGTTCCACTTGTTGTCCATCGCGGTGCGTTGACCGCCGAAGAAATCTGGCGTCGCGTTGCCGGTTGGCAGGTAAACCAGACCGAGTTTGGCGTCGTAGGACATGGCCGACCACACGTTCGGCGTACCACGGGTATAAGTCTCACCGACTGGCGGACGCTTGGTGGTGTTCGGGTTGCCCGGATCCCACGCCCAGACCAGTTCACCGCTGCGTACGTCATAGGCACGAACCACGCCCGGCGGTTCGCCAGTGGAATAGTTATCGGCCACGCGGCCACCGACGATCACCACGTCACCCGCGACCAACGGGGTCGAGGTTTGCTGGTAGTAACCGGGCTTCACTTCGCCCATGTCGGTGGTCAGGTCAACGGTGCCCTTGTTACCGAATTCTTCGCAGGGCTTGCCGGTGTCGGCATTGATGGCGATCAGGCGTGCATCGCCGGTCGGCAGAAACAGACGTTTCGTACAGGCGCTTGGCTGATTGTCCGAAGATGCCGGGGTTTCGGAATAGCCCAGGCCACGGCAACGCTGCCAGTTCGGCGCGGTGCCTTGCGGGTCAAACTTCCAGCGCTGGGCGCCAGTGTCGGCATCGAGGGCGAAGACTTTGCCGTAGGCGGTGCAGGTGTAGACCGTATCACCGATTTGCAGCGGGGTGTTCTGGTCTTCAGCGCCAGCGCCGGTGCTTTGCGGGATGTCGCCGGTGCGGAAGGTCCACGCAACCTGCAACTTGTCGATGTTGCCCTTGTTGATCTGGTCCAGCGCGGCAAAGCGGTTGCCGGCGGTGGTGTTACCCCAGTGCGCCCAGTCTTTTTGCTCGGTGCCCGGGGTGACCGGCGTTACCGCAGGCACAGTAGGGTTTTCGACGACGTGGGTCGGGACGAACATGTAGGCCATTGTCGCTACGACGCCAACACCGAGAATGCCAGCCAAACCGTAGGCGCCACGCCCGCCGGTCGCGCCCGAAGCGCGGACCAGGGTCGGATAGATCAACGCGACGACCAGACCGATCACGGCAAACGTCAGCACCCGTGAAACCAGCGGCCAATATTCGAGACCAGCATCCCAAACGGCCCAGATCGCGGTGAGGATCAGCGCTACGCCATACAGCCAGGCGCCCAGCGGCTTGCGACGAGCAATCATCAGCCCGGACGCCAGCATCGCCAGCCCCATCAGCAGGAAATACCAGCTGCCACCCAGCGCGATCAAATAGCCTCCGCCACCGACCAGACCGAGCCCGATCAGTGCAATCAGCACGCCCAGCCCTGCCAGCAACCACTTGCTGCCGGCGGCAGCCCCAGAATTATTCATGTCGAACACTTTCCCCATTTGTGACAAGGGGCGGAATAATGTACTACCTAGTTACTTATGGCAATTTGTCGCAGGTATAAATCTCCCGAACGGTACGAAGATCAGTTCGAATATCAGCCGCAAGCGTCCCTTCGAATGTGCCTGTAACATGCTGGACCATTGATCCGCGCCAATGGAGATGCCACTTTGCCTGATACCCGCCAGCCCGTTCTCGACGAAATCGACCGTCAGTTGATCGCAGCCTTGCAGATCAACGCCCGCGAGAGTGTGGCCATGCTCGCCCGGCAACTGGGCATCGCCCGCACCACGGTCACCTCTCGCCTGGCCCGGCTGGAAAAAGCCAAAGTGATTACCGGCTACGGCGTGCGGCTCGGGCAGCGCGTGGTGGATGGCGGATTGCAGGCATATGTCGGGATTACCGTGCAGCCGCGTTCTGGCAAAGAGGTTTTGCGCCGGCTGAGTGCCATGGCGCAGGTGCAGCAGTTGTGTGCCGTGAGTGGCGAATTTGATTATGTGGCGTGGTTGCGCACCGAATCGCCGGAGCAGCTGGATCAGTTGCTGGATCAGATTGGCAGTGTGGATGGGGTGGAGAAGACTACGACATCGATCATCTTGAGTAGCAAGATTGATCGGGGGCAGCCGGTTTGACAATCCAATTCAGGTTTCATGGGTGCTTGAGCTGACGCTATCGCGAGCAAGCTCGCTCCCACAGTGGTCAGTGTGCACACCATAATCGTCATATCGACCAATAAAACAGCAAAACGACGACACTTTGCGTCTTATTAACGTGTTCTGTGCTCTCTAGAATGGCTGGCATCTTTTCCTATACTCAGATGCGCATTCCGCGTCGGGTCGCCAGCAAGGTCAGCCATGAACAAGAACAATCGCCATCCTGCAGACGGTAAAAAACCAGTCACCATTTTCGGCCCGGACTTTCCTTTCGCCTTTGACGACTGGATCGAACACCCGGCCGGCCTGGGCAGCATTCCCGAGCACAATCACGGGGCCGAAGTGGCGATTGTCGGGGCAGGTATCGCTGGGTTGGTGGCTGCTTACGAGCTGATGAAGCTCGGCCTCAAGCCTGTCGTCTACGAAGCTTCGAAAATGGGTGGCCGTCTGCGTTCCCAGGCGTTCAACGGTACCGATGGCATCGTTGCCGAGTTGGGTGGCATGCGTTTTCCGGTGTCATCCACAGCGTTCTATCACTATGTCGACAAGCTGGGTCTTGAGACAAAACCCTTCCCCAACCCGCTGACACCTGCCTCTGGCAGCACCGTCATCGACCTGGAAGGTAAAACCCATTACGCACAGAAACTGGCGGATCTTCCTGCACTATTCCAGGAAGTGGCTGACGCCTGGGCCGATGCCCTGGAAGCCGGCTCGCAGTTCTCGGATATCCAGCAAGCCATCCGCGACCGTGACGTGCCACGTCTCAAAGAGCTGTGGAACACACTGGTTCCACTGTGGGATGACCGCACCTTCTACGATTTCGTCGCCACGTCCAAGGCATTCGCCAAGCTGTCGTTCCATCACCGCGAAGTGTTTGGCCAGGTCGGTTTCGGTACCGGCGGCTGGGATTCTGACTTCCCCAACTCGATGCTGGAAATCTTCCGCGTTGTCATGACCAACTGCGACGATCACCAGCACTTGGTGGTCGGCGGTGTGGAACAAGTGCCACAGGGTATTTGGCGCCATGTACCGGAACGCTGCGTGCACTGGCCGCAAGGTACCAGCCTCAAGTCGCTGCACCGAGGTGCGCCACGTTCCGGCGTGAAGAAAATCGCTCATGCACCCGATGGCCGTTTTGCGGTCACCGACAACAACGGCGACACCCGCGAATATGCGGCCGTGCTGACCACCTGCCAGAGCTGGCTGCTGACCACCCAGATCGAATGCGATGAAACCTTGTTCTCGCAAAAGATGTGGATGGCTTTGGACCGCACCCGCTACATGCAATCGTCGAAAACCTTCGTGATGGTCGACCGTCCGTTCTGGAAGGACAAGGATCCGGAAACCGGCCGTGACCTGATGAGCATGACCCTCACCGATCGCCTGACCCGTGGCACCTACCTGTTCGACAACGGCGACGACAAACCCGGTGTGATTTGCCTGTCGTACTCGTGGATGAGCGACGCGCTGAAAATGCTCCCGCACCCGGTGGAAAAGCGCGTGAAGCTGGCGCTGGATGCGTTGAAGAAGATCTACCCGAAAGTCGACATTGCCGCGCGAATCATCGGCGATCCGATCACCGTGTCCTGGGAAGCCGACCCGCATTTCCTCGGTGCATTCAAAGGCGCCCTGCCCGGCCACTACCGCTACAACCAACGGATGTACGCGCACTTCATGCAGGACGACATGCCAGCGGAACAACGCGGAATTTTCATCGCCGGTGACGATGTTTCGTGGACGCCGGCCTGGGTTGAGGGCGCGGTGCAAACTTCGCTCAACGCGGTGTGGGGCATCATGAAACACTTCGGCGGTGCAACTCACGCCGAGAATCCGGGTCCAGGAGATGTGTTCAACGAGATCGGACCGATCGCCCTGCCCGAGTAAGAGGAATCCGAAATGCGCGTAGCCCTTTACCAATGTCCACCGTTGCCGCTGGATGTCGCCGGCAACCTGCAACGCCTGCAGCAACTGGCGCTGGAGGCCAAAGGTGCCGATCTGCTGGTGCTGCCGGAAATGTTCCTGACCGGCTACAACATCGGCGTCGATGCCGTCAGCGTGCTGGCGGAGGTGCATAACGGTGAGTCGGCACAACAGGTTTCGCGTATTGCCCGAACTGCCGGAATCGCCATTTTGTATGGTTATCCCGAACGCACCGAGGACGGGCAGATCTACAACGCCGTGCAGTTGATCGACGCCAACGGCGAGCGTGTCTGCAACTACCGCAAGACGCATCTGTTCGGCGATCTGGATCACTCGATGTTCAGCGCAGGTTCCGACGAGTTTCCCATTGTTGAGCTCAACGGCTGGAAGCTCGGTTTCCTGATCTGCTACGACCTGGAGTTTCCGGAGAACGCCCGACGCCTGGCCTTGGCCGGTGCCGAGCTGATCCTGGTGCCGACCGCGAACATGATTCCGTTCGATTTCGTCGCCGATGTCACCGTGCGCTCCCGCGCCTTCGAAAACCAGTGCTATGTGGCTTATGCCAACTACTGCGGAAACGAAGGCGATATCCACTACTGCGGCCAAAGCAGCATCGCCGCGCCGGATGGCAGCCGTATCGCTCAGGCCGGCCTCGATGAAGCATTGATCGTCGGGGAGCTCGATCGTCAGTTAATGGTCGATTCCCGAGCTGCTAACCGCTACCTGCTTGACCGCCGCCCAGAGCTTTACGGCGTGCTGAACAAGCGCTGATCCACTAGCATTGGCACTTCACTGTTCTGGAAGTGCCCATGCCTGCGCTGAATCACCCTCGCCCCCAAACTGAAACCCTGGCCAACGGTCTGCGGGTGACGCTGCGTCATGTCCCGAATTTGAAGCGTTGCGCGGCAGCGTTGCGGGTCGCCGCGGGCAGCCATGATGCGCCGCTGGCGTGGCCGGGCCTGGCGCACTTTCTTGAGCATTTGTTGTTTCTCGGTACAGAGCGTTTTCCTGCGAGCCAAGGGTTGATGGCCTACGTCCAGCGCCATGGCGGCCAGGTAAACGCACGAACCAGCGAACGCACTACGGATTACTTTTTCGAATTGCCAACCCAGGCATTTGCCGGTGGGCTGGAGCGTCTGTCAGACATGCTCGCCCATCCGCGTATGAATCCGGACGATCAGCAGCGGGAACGGGAAGTGTTGCACGCGGAGTTTGTCGCGTGGTCGCAAGATCCGGTAGCGCAACAGAAGCAGGCGTTATTTGATGGGCTTTCAGAGGCTCATCCGCTGCGGGGTTTCCATGCCGGCAATCGCGATAGCCTCCCGGTGCCGCAATCCGAATTTCAGCAGGCATTGCAGGATTTTTTTCAGCGGTTTTACAAGACCGGACAGATGTCCTTGAGCTTGGCCGGTCCTCAGAACCTTGATGAACTAAGAGCGATGGCCGAAGCCTTTGGCAGCGTCATTACCGACGGCAAAAAAGTCCCACAACAATCCCCCGCACCTCTGATGACGACTTCAGACATAAGTTATCAACAGACTGGCGAGCGTCGGCTGGATTTGCTGTTTGCCCTCGAAGCGTTGCCCGAATCCTCCGCCGAGGCACTGGCGTTCCTGTGCCATTGGCTGAATGCCGAGAAACCGGGCGGCTTGCTTGCGGACTTACGCGAGCGCGGGCTGGCCGAAAAACTCAAGGCCGAGCCACTGTATCAATTCGCTGGACAAGCCTTGCTGCACATCGAATTCACATTGCCCGCCCACTCACCGGCAACCGGGATTCGCGAGCGGCTCACGGATTGGCTGAGTTTCTTCGCCCGGCAAGAATGGAGTCGGTTGCGCGAAGAATACGCCGCCCTGCTCCAGCGCCAGCAACAAGTCAGCAGCGCTCTGCAATTGGCCCGCCTGGACAGCGAACAACGCGAAGTCGGGCTATCCGAACAGGGCGTTATAACCCTCAAGCTCATCCTCGAAAAAATCGGCGCTGTGGATAACTTCAGCGGTGCATGGCAATTGCCCACGCCTAATCCGTTTCTGCATTCCGAAGCACCGGCGCCCAACGCCGGATTGATTCGCGGCCAGACCAGCGCCCACCGTGGCTTGCGCACGTTTGCCCAGGATCGCTCACGCAGCCGTCGCGAACGTTCACCGATGCAATTCACTCAGGCATGGCCGGACAACGGCGCCGAAGGAGCAATTTATCTGCGCTGGCGCCTGGACTCGACGCCCGACAGCAATCTTCAATCACGGCTGGAAAGTAACCTCCAACCGTTACGCGAAGATGCGCGCCAGGCCGGTGTGGATGTTTCCTTCAACGCGTCGGGCAGCGAATGGCTGCTGAAACTGAACGGGCTACAGGAGCCCATGCCCGCTGTCCTGGAGCATGCGCTGAAACAACTGACAGAGCCTGACGCTGCTGTCCCACAATCGGAACCGACGAGCGTTGCGTTGATACCGATTCGACAACTGCTCAAGGCATTGCCCGAACATGTCCTTGAGCACACACCGAATACGGATGACTTGCAGCAACTCTGGTCGAGCGCACGCTGGGATGGCCTGGCGATTGGCCTGTCCGCCCAGACTCAAGCGGCCATGGGTCTGGCCCTTAGCCGCATACCCGGCACGCCGGACAATCAGCTGACGCAGCCACCGTCGATCCGTTCACAACATCTGTGGACCGCCGTCGATACAGGTTCCAGCGAACAGGCGCTGCTGCTGTTCTGTCCGACACCCACTGACGAATTGGCCGACGAAGCGGCGTGGCGTTTGCTGGCACACGTCTGTCAGACGCCGTTCTATCAGCGCCTGCGGGTGGAGTTGCAACTTGGTTATGCGGTGTTCAGCGCCTTGCGCCAGATTCACGGGCAAACCGGGCTGCTGTTCGGCGTGCAATCACCGAACGTGGCAGCGGCGGATCTGCTGCATCACATTGAGCAGTTCCTCGGCGGTTTGCCGGAGTTGATCGAGGCCATTGACGACACCACGTTCATCGCCCAATGCCAAGCCTTGGCCGAGCAGTTTACCGTCGAAGCTTTGCCCACCCTTCAGGCAGCCGAATTGCTTTGGCAGGGCAAGCTGATGGGCCGTTCGTCGGATTATCTAACCCAATTACCCGAAGCCATTGAGCGGATTGACCGCGCGCAATTGCTCGCCGCCGCACAGCGGTTGAATCAGGCTGAGGGCGGCTGGCGCTGCCTGGCCAACAGCCCTGCACCCGGCTCACCTTGGCAAGCGACAAAATGATCATTACCGGGGCTGCAATGAGCTTTCTCAAACTTTCACGGGCAATCCTTTTGAAATTTTGAGTAACATAGCAACCTAACTATCTGGAACATCTCTGACCTGAGGTGGACTATACCTATAGATAGCGCTGTCCTACCCACCTGAAGGAGTTCAATTTATGGCCTGGACCAAACCTGCCTACACCGACCTGCGTATCGGCTTCGAAGTCACCATGTACTTCGCCAGCCGCTGATCTGCCCTGGCAGAAACGCAGCACAACGCCTCGGATATCCGAGGCGTTTTATTTTCAGCGTTGAAATGATGGAGCATCCATGTTCGTCCAGATTCTAGGTTCCGCCGCCGGCGGCGGTTTCCCGCAGTGGAATTGCAACTGCGTGAACTGCGCAGGTTTTCGCGATGGCAGCCTGCGGGCCAAAGCGCGGACCCAGTCGTCAATCGCGATTTCCGATGACGGCGTGAACTGGGTGCTGTGCAACACTTCCCCGGATATCCGCGCCCAGCTTCAGAGCTTCGCCCCGATGCAACCGGGCCGCGCCCTGCGTGATACCGGGATCGGCGCGATCATCCTGATGGACAGCCAGATCGACCACACCACCGGCCTGCTCATGCTGCGTGAGGGTTGCCCGCATCAGGTGTGGTGCACCGACATGGTCCACGAAGACCTGAGCAGCGGCTTCCCGCTGTTCAACATGCTCAAGCACTGGAATGGCGGCTTGAACTGGAACCGCATCGAGCTCGATCAAAGCTTCAGCGTTCCCGCCTGCCCGAACCTGCGCTTCACCCCGCTGCCACTGCGCAGCGCCGCACCGCCCTACTCGCCGCACCGATTCGACCCGCATCCGGGCGACAACATTGGCCTGATCGTTGAAGACCTGAACACCGGCGGCAAGCTGTTCTACGCACCGGGCCTGGGCAAGGTCGATGCGCCGTTGCTGGAGATCATGGCTGGCAGCGATTGCCTGCTGGTGGATGGCACGCTGTGGGACGACGATGAAATGCAGCGTCGCGGTGTCGGTACGCGAACGGGTCGCGAGATGGGCCATCTGGCGCAGAATGGTCCTGGCGGGATGCTCGAAGTGCTTGAGCAACTGCCCAAACAGCGCAAGGTGCTTATCCACATCAACAACACCAATCCGATTCTTGATGAGGATTCGCCGCAGCGCGCGGAGTTGGATCGGCGTGAGGTTGAAGTGGCGTATGACGGGATGAGTATTGTGTTGTAGCCGACGACCCCATCGCTGGCAAGCCAGCTCCCACAAAGATTTGCTTGAACACAAAATTTGTGAACATCCGATAACCCTGTGGGAGCTGGCTTGCCAGCGATGACGTCCGACCAGACACCAAAGAATCCACCGGTCCTACCCGGAGAAAAGAAATGACTGACACCCCAATGTCCCCCGCCGAATTCGAAGCCGCGCTGCGGGCCAAAAGCGCCTACTACCACATCCATCACCCCTACCACGTGGCGATGTACGAAGGCCGGGCCACCCGCGAACAGATCCAGGGCTGGGTCGCCAACCGTTTCTACTATCAGGTGAACATTCCCCTGAAGGACGCGGCGATACTCGCCAACTGCCCGGACCGCGAGATCCGCCGCGAGTGGATTCAACGCCTGCTCGACCACGACGGCGCACCCGGCGAAGACGGTGGCATCGAAGCCTGGCTGCGTCTCGGTCAAGCCGTCGGTCTCGATCCGGATCAACTGCGCTCCCAGGAACTGGTGTTGCCCGGCGTGCGTTTCGCCGTGGACGCCTACGTCAACTTCGCCCGCCGCGCCAGTTGGCAGGAAGCCGCCAGCAGCTCGCTGACCGAACTGTTCGCGCCGCAGATCCACCAGTCGCGCCTCGACAGTTGGCCCCAGCATTACCCGTGGATCGATCCCGCCGGCTATGAGTATTTCCGCACGCGTCTGGGTCAGGCGCGGCGCGATGTCGAGCACGGTCTGGCGATCACACTCGAGCACTACAAATCTCGCGAAGGCCAGGAGCGCATGCTGGAAATTCTCCAGTTCAAACTGGACATTCTTTGGAGCATGCTCGATGCCATGAGCATGGCCTACGAACTGAAACGTCCGCCGTATCACAGTGTCACTAATGAGCGGGTCTGGCACAAAGGAATCACCTTATGAGTTTCAATCGAAGCAAGACCCCGACCTGGCGTCCCGGCTATCGCTTCCAGTACGAACCGGCGCAAAAAGGCCATGTGCTGCTGTACCCGGAAGGCATGATTAAACTCAATGAAAGTGCCGCGTTGATCGGCGGCTTGATTGATGGTGAGCGTGATGTCGCGGCGATCATTGCCGAGCTCGATCGACAGTTCCCCGGCGTGCCCGAGCTGGGTGACGACATCGAGCAATTCATGGAGGTTGCCCGTGCGCAGCACTGGATCGAACTTGCCTGAATCATCAGTGCAAGTACCGCCCAAACCGGAAATCGGCCTGCCGCTGTGGCTGCTGGCCGAGCTGACCTATCGCTGCCCGCTGCAATGCCCGTACTGCTCCAATCCACTGGACTTCGCCGAGCAGGGCAAAGAGCTGAGCACCGAGCAGTGGATCAAAGTGTTTCGCGAAGCGCGGGAGATGGGCGCGGCGCAACTGGGTTTTTCCGGTGGCGAGCCGCTGGTGCGCCAGGACCTCGCCGAGCTGATTGCCCAGGCCCGCAAGCTGGGTTTCTACACCAACCTGATCACCTCCGGCATCGGCCTGACCGAGCAGAAAATCGCCGACTTCAAGAAGGCCGGCCTCGATCATATCCAGATCAGTTTCCAGGCCAGTGACGAACAGGTGAACAACCTGCTGGCCGGTTCGAAAAAGGCTTTCGCACAGAAACTGGAAATGGCCCGCGCAGTGAAAGCCCACGGCTATCCGATGGTGCTGAATTTCGTCACCCATCGGCACAACATCGACAAGATCGACCGCATTATCGAGCTGTGCATCGCCCTTGAGGCGGACTTCGTCGAACTCGCCACTTGCCAGTTTTACGGCTGGGCGCAGCTCAATCGCGTCGGGCTGCTGCCGACCAAAGAACAACTGGTGCGCGCCGAACGCATTACCAACGAATATCGCGCCAAGCTCGAAGCCGAAGGCCATCCGTGCAAACTGATTTTCGTCACGCCGGACTACTACGAAGAGCGACCAAAAGCCTGCATGAATGGCTGGGGCAGTATTTTTCTGACTGTCACACCAGACGGAACCGCGCT
The DNA here is from genome assembly GCF_047784845.1 of Pseudomonas sp. NFX98. Lineage (NCBI taxonomy): Bacteria > Pseudomonadati > Pseudomonadota > Gammaproteobacteria > Pseudomonadales > Pseudomonadaceae > Pseudomonas > Pseudomonas sp. NFX98. The sequence goes on from NZ_JBLNNF010000006.1 coordinate 86,386, forward strand.
GCCGTGTCACGGCGCCCGACAGATGCCGGTAAAATTTCCCAACGTGCGCGACCACAGCATGCAGCACATCTGGTACGACTCGTTCGGCTTCAACCGCTTCCGTGGCTACGACTGGATGCCCGAGCCGTGCCGCTCCTGCGACGAGAAGGAAAAAGACTTCGGCGGCTGTCGCTGCCAAGCGTTCATGCTCACCGGTGACGCGAGCAACGCCGACCCGGTGTGCAGCAAATCCGAACATCATGGCGTGATCCTCAAGGCTCGCGAAGAGGCTGAGCACGCGACCCAGACCATCGAACAACTGGCCTTTCGCAATGAACGAAACTCACGCCTCATCGCCAAAAGCTGAGCCTTTCAGCGCCGCCAAAGCCGTCGCAGCGGGCATCGACTTTGCCGAACTGCAGGCCGGCCAACACGGTCTGTTCTGGAACGAATACCGACCGGAGGATGCCGCATGCCGGATCTGGCATTGGCACGACGGCGCAGCGAAATGTCTGACGCCGCCGGGGTTCAGTGTGCGCAGCCGCGTGTACGAATATGGCGGTGGTGCGTTTTGCCTGACGGATGACGGGGTGGTTTTCGTCAACGAGGCGGACCAGCAGCTGTATCGCCAATCGCTACGGGGCGAGGCGCCGCAAGTGCTGACATCTGGTGCATGTCGCTATGGTGATCTGCAGTTCGCCAATGGCCAGGTGCTGGCGGTTGAGGAAAACCGCAGCGAACACCGTTTGGTGTCGATTGATCTGGCGGATGGCGCGCGGCATTTACTCGCCGAAGGTGCCGACTTTTACGCTGCACCGACACTCAGTCCCGACGCTAGTCGACTGGCCTGGATCGAGTGGAATCGCCCGGATCAGCCGTGGACCGCGACCCGTTTGATGGTTGCCGAGCGCCAAAGTGACGGAGCCTTTGGTCCCGTCCGTTGCGTGGCCGGCGATCAGGCTCAAGAGTCGTTGCAACAACCACGATTTGATAGCACCGGCCGTTTGTTTTGCCTGACTGATCGTGGCGGCTACTGGCAGCCATGGGGGGAGTCGGACAACAATCTGATTCCATTGCCGAGCGCTGCCGCCGATCATGGTCCGGCGCCCTGGCAGCTCGGTGGCTGCACCTGGTTACCGTTGCACGAAGGCACTTATCTGGCGAGCTGGACCGAAGGCGGTTTTGGTCGATTGGGCTTTTGTGGTGATCGCAGTGAAGACTTTACCGGCGACTACAGCCGCTTCCGGCATCTGGCCGTGGATGAGCATTTTATTTACTGCATCGCCGCGTCGCCGGTCAGTTCAACCGCTGTGATCGCTATCGATCGTCAGACCCGCCAAGTAAAAGTGCTGGTTGGCGGTGTTGCCCCATTGCCCGCCGAACAGATGAGCCGCCCACAAACCCTGCGCTACCCAAGCGGTTCGGGTGAAGCCCACGGTTTCTTCTACCCGGCGATGACCGGCGAAGCAAAACCGCCGCTGGTGGTATTCATCCACGGCGGCCCGACTTCGGCGTGCTATCCGATGCTCGACCCGCGCATCCAGTATTGGGCGCAACGCGGATTCGCCGTGGCGGATCTCAACTACCGTGGCAGCAGCGGCTATGGCCGTGACTACCGCCAGGCCCTGCATTTGAGTTGGGGTGATGTCGATGTCGAAGATGCGTGCGCGGTGGTTAGCCATCTCGCCGAACGCGGCTTGATCGACGGCAACAAAGCATTCATTCGCGGCGGCAGTGCCGGTGGTTACACCACGCTGTGCGCGCTGGCTTTCCACAATGTATTCCGAGGCGGAGCGAGCCTGTATGGCGTCAGCGATCCGATCGCATTGGGCCGGGCAACCCACAAGTTCGAGGGCGACTATCTGGATTGGCTGATCGGCGACCCGGTAAAGGACGCCGAGCGCTATGCCGCGCGCACACCATTGCTGCATGCGGGAAATATCCGCGTGCCGATGATCTTCTTTCAAGGGGAACTGGACGCCGTCGTCGTACCGAAGCAGACCCGCGACATGGTCGAGGCCTTGCAGAACAACGGCATCCTGGTGGAAGCGCATTACTACGCCGACGAACGCCACGGTTTCCGCAAGGCCGGCAATCAGGCCCATGCGCTGGAGCAGGAATGGTTGTTTTATCGGCGGGTGATGGACCTGGCGCCGTAAAACTCAGCGTTTGGCGATGATGTACACCGCGTGCACGATCCCGGGAATGTAACCGCACAACGTCAGCAGAATATTCAGCCAGAACGCCCCGCCGAATCCTACTTGCAGAAACACGCCCAGCGGCGGCAACAAGATGGCGATGATGATGCGAATGAAGTCCATGGGCAGCTCCTGATTGAAGTGGGCTCATGCGAGCCCTACAGCTAATCGACCTTTGCCGTTGGTCAGGGTTCAGCCGCGATTCTTCAGGCGAGGATTTCCAGACCATGTTTCTGCACGATGCTCAGCAACTTCAGCGCCATGCCGCTCGGGTGTTTATCACCTGCCTCCCATTGCTTGACCGTCGAGGCGCTAGTGTTCAGGTAACGCGCAAACACCGGCTGGCTGACATTGTTGCGTTCGCGCAATGCCTTGATCTCTTCTGCCGCGATTGCGTCAGGGACTGTCGCGAGACACGACTCATCGAACTCACGCATGGTGGCTTTGCTGATGGCTCCGATGGCATACAAAGCACTGGCAGACTCATGAATAGACTCTGATAGATCACTTTTGAATTTTTTACTCATTCGGTATCTCCACAAACTCTTTCGTATCCCAGCAAGCGCTGAATTTCCATTTCGGTTAGCCCGCCATATGTCTTGGCCAACTCACGCAAGTCGAGCAAATGTCTTGGACTAATATTGCTCTGATTGCCTTGGCGACATTGGCATCCCTTCCCGGAAACATACCACTGAGTGGTATAGAACTCAAAGCCAACGCGACAATGACACGCTGGCATCGACACTCCCTGCCGACGCCCTCTAAAAAGCCATTGATGCGACAAATGCTCAAGCCGAATTTGCCTCTGGCAAAATCCGGCCACACAAAAACGTCCCACGGCAAAAGATCGAGCCTGGGGATGCGTTTTCCGTGAGACAGTTCAGGGATTTTTATCTGAATAAACTGGCCGCGTGAGTGCTTGAACAGCATTTCGGCACGGGATGTAACTGCGCTGATACTTTTTCGCAGGCATAAGAAAACCCCGCCGAAGCGGGGTTTTGCAGACTGTTTCCCTGACATCCATTTCACTCCGCCGTCCTGGCAGAATCCTACGTGTCCGTGTTGTTGCTTTGCGCTTCCTGCGCTACGTCCATGTGAAGTAGATTAGCTGTGGATCCAATCTGCTTCTATGGGAGATAAGCAGCACGTCATGTAAGAGAATGCTTACATGACGTTACATCATCAGAACTGTGCGGCATCCAGCAGGAACAGCGACTCGCTACCGGCTTTAACCGACGCGCTCAACGAGTGAATCCGCGGCAACAGGCGTGCGAAATAGAATCGCGCCGTACCCAGTTTGCTCGCGTAGAAATCGTCCTGCGCGTCCTTGCCGTAAGCGGCCTTGGCCATCAGTGCCCACATGTAAGCGTAAGCGACGTAGCCAAACGCTTGCAGATATTCGACCGATGCCGCGCCGATTTCATTCGGGTTGGATTTGGCCCGATCGAGCAACCACGCGGTCAGTTCATCGAGGGTCGTCACCGCATCGTTCAACGGCTTGGTGAACTCAGCCAGATCGTCGCTGGCAGTGGCCGTGAAGTGACGAATCTCGTCGGCGAACAGGTTGTAGAACGCCCCGCCGCTACCCACGATCTTGCGCCCGACCAAGTCCAGCGCCTGGATGCCATTGGTGCCTTCGTAGATCTGGGTGATGCGCACGTCACGCACCAATTGCTCCTGGCCCCATTCACGGATGTAACCGTGGCCGCCGAAAACCTGCTGGCCGTGTACCGTGGTTTCCAGGCCGAGGTCAGTCAGGAATGCCTTCGCAACTGGCGTCAACAGCGCCACCAGGTCTTCTGCACGCTTGCGGGTCGTGGCGTCTTCGCTGAACTTGGCGGTGTCCAATTGCATCGCCACGTAAGTGGAAAACGCACGGCCGCCTTCGTTCGAGGCTTTCATGGTCAGCAGCATGCGACGCACGTCCGGGTGGACGATGATCGGGTCAGCCACTTTGTCCTTGTTCTGCGCGCCGGTCGGCGAACGGCTTTGCAGGCGGTCGCGGGCGTACTCGACGGCGTTCTGGTAAGAGCGCTCGCCAGTGGCCAGGCCCTGGATACCCACGCCCAGACGCTCGTAATTCATCATGGTGAACATCGCCGCCAGGCCTTTGTTCGGCTCGCCGACCAGATAACCCACGGCTTCGTCGAAGTTCATCACGCAGGTCGCTGACGCCTGGATGCCCATCTTGTGTTCGATCGAACCGCAGTTCGCCGGGTTGCGCGCGCCCAGGCTGCCATCGGCATTGACCATGAACTTCGGTACCAGGAACAGCGAAATGCCTTTCGGACCTGCCGGCGCGTCCGGCAGCTTGGCCAGCACCAGGTGAATGATGTTTTCGGTCAGGTCGTGTTCGCCACCGGTGATGAAGATCTTGGTGCCGCTGACCTTGTAGGAACCGTCGGCCTGAGGTTCGGCCTTGGTGCGAATAATGCCCAGGTCGGTACCGGCGTGCGGCTCGGTCAGACACATGGAACCGGCCCAGACACCGGCGTACATGTTCGGCAGGTACGCGGCTTTCAGTTCTTCGCTGGCGTGGGCGTTGATCGACAGGCAGGCACCGGCGGTCAGCATCGGGTACAGACCGAACGACAGGCTGGCGGAGTTGACCATTTCTTCGACCTGAGCCGAAACAGCCTTGGGCATGCCCAGGCCGCCGTACGCCGGATCACCACCGACGCCGACCCAACCGCCTTCAGCATAAGTCTGGTAAGCCTGTGGGAAACCTGCCGGCGTGGTGACGGCACCGTCCGCCCAGTGGCAACCTTCCTCGTCAGCCGCACGGCTCAGGGGCGCGATGCTTTTGCTAGTGACTTTGCCCGCTTCTTCGAGAATGGCTTCGACCGTTTCAGCATCGACAGAATCAGCCAGTGCCGGCAACTCGGCCCAGAGTTTGGCGACCTCGAAAACTTCATTGAGGACGAAGCGCATATCGCGCAGGGGCGCTTTGTAGTCAGCCATGGCAAACCTCGCAAGATCTATACAGGTGGTTCGTAAGAATGTAGTTTTCGTTGCGTCGGAGTGTACCCCAACAACTTTTGCGACACATAGGGTCAGCTCATGACCTATTTGTTATTTTTAGTCACCAGCAAAAAAGCCCGCGCAAGGCGAGCTTCTTTTGTAACGGATGTAAATGACTAAAGCGCAAACAACTCCGCCGGCAGTTGCATCAGGCAATCGCTACCCGCTTCGATAGCGGTGCGATGCGCGGCAGTGCGTGGCAACAGGCGCTTGAAGTAGAACTCGCTAGTCGCCAGTTTTCCCCGGCAGAAATCGGCATCGCCACTACCGGCATCAAGCTGTGCCTGTGCCACCAACGCCATGCGCAACCACAAATAGCCGAGGATGATGTAGCCGCTGTACATCAGGTAATCCACTGACGCAGCGCCGACTTCATCCGGATTTTTCATCGCCGCCATGCCGACCTGAGTAGTCAATTCCCCCCACTGCCGGTTCAAATCGTTGAGCTGCGCCACGTAAACGGCCAGTTGCGGATGTGCAGCGTTCGCCGCACAGAACTTGTGAACGATTTTGGTGAAGCCGCGCAGCAGCTTGCCCTGGCTGCCGAGAACTTTGCGCCCGAGCAGGTCGAGCGCCTGAATGCCGTTGGTGCCTTCGTAGATCGGCGCGATGCGGCAATCACGAACCAGTTGTTCCATACCCCATTCACGAATGAAACCGTGGCCGCCAAATACCTGCATGCCATGGTTGGTCACTTCTAGGCCAGTGTCGGTCATGAAGGCTTTGCAGATCGGCGTGAGGAACGCCAACAGGTCTTCAGCGTCCTGGCGCGCCGTTTCATCCGCACTCAGATGCGCGACATCCAGCAACTGCGCCGTGAAGTAAGTCAGGGCGCGGTTGCCTTCGTTGAAGGCCTTCATGGTCAGCAACATCCGTCGCACATCGGGGTGCACGATGATGGGGTCCGCAGCTTTCTCCGGCGCTTTCGGGCCGGTCAGGGAACGCATCTGCAAGCGGTCGTTCGCGTATTTGATTGCGCCCTGGAAGCTCGCTTCGCCCAGACACAACCCTTGCATGCCGGTGCCCAGCCGCGCGTGGTTCATCATGGTGAACATGCAGTTCAGGCCCTTGTTCGGCTCGCCGATCAAGAAGCCTTTGGCGCCGTCGAAGTTCAGTACGCAGGTGGCGGACGCCTTGATGCCCATTTTGTGTTCGATCGAGCCGCAGGACACGCCGTTGCGTTCACCGGCGTCACCCGATGCATTGGGCAGGAACTTGGGCACGATAAACAGGGAAATACCTTTGGTCCCGGCCGGTGCGTCCGGCAGTTTCGCCAGTACCAGATGAATGATGTTGTCACTCATGTCGTGCTCACCGGCAGAGATGAAAATCTTGCTGCCGGAGATTGCGTGGCTGCCATCGGCGGCAGGTACGGCGCGGGTCTTGATGATGCCCAGATCGGTGCCGCAATGGGCTTCGGTCAGGCACATGGTGCCGGTCCATTGTCCGGCGGTGAGTTTGCTCAGGTAAGTCTGTTTCTGTTCTGCAGTGCCGTGCGCGTGAATCGCCGACATGGCGCCGTGGGTCAGGCCCGGGTACATGCCCCATGAGGTGTTACTGGAGCCGACCATTTCGCTGATGACCAACCCCAAAGAGTGGGGCAAGCCCTGGCCGCCGTAAGCCGGATCCGCCGCCAGACCATGCCAGCCGCCCTCCACGTATTGTGCGAAAGCCTGCTTGAAGCCTGTAGGCGTGGTGACCACGCCATTGTCGAAATGGCAGCCCTCTTCGTCGCCGCTGCGGTTGAGGGGCGAGAGTACGTTTTCACAGAACTTCGCGCCCTCTTCGAGGATCGCGCTGACCATGTCCGGGCTGGCGTCGGTAGCGCCCAGCGCGGCGTAGTTGCCGTGAAAGTCGAAGACATGGTCGATCAGAAAGCGCATGTCGCGCAGGGGAGCTTTGTACTCGGGCATGGTCATTTCTCCGTCAGCAGATTTCTTCAACCTACTGCCGCCGACCACGCCTCACAATCACAGTCCAGACGCTGAATGCGCCATCATCACTCAACCGTAGCGGCGTCCATGCGCACGGCGCCACGGCGGTTCTGACCAAACGCCATCACGCAGTTACGCCCGGCGCCCTTGGCGCTGTAGAGCGCCTGGTCAGCGGACTTGAGTACTTCTTCCGGGGTACGTTGCTCAAGACGTTCGGCGACGCCGATGCTGACGGTGACCGACACACTTGAAGCCGCGGAGCCCGAACGACGCTGACGGCCCTGACTGTCATCCTGGGGACGGCTGTCCTGATTGCGCAGATGAATGTTGTAGGTAGCAATGGATTCGCGGATCACTTCCAGATGCGGCATACACTCTTCGAGGGTCTTGCCTGCAAAGACCAGGGCAAATTCCTCACCGCCGTAGCGATACGCCTTACCGCCGCCGCCGATTTTTCCCAGTTTGCTGGCAACCAGTCGCAGCACCTGATCGCCGACATCGTGACCGTGGGTGTCGTTGAATTTCTTGAAGTGGTCGACGTCACTCATGGCCAGCACGTAGTTGCGACCCAGGCGTTGCATACGTTCGTTCAGCGCGCGGCGCCCCGGCAACCCGGTCAGCTCGTCGCGGAAGGCCATTTGATAGGCTTCGTGCGCGACAGCCGCAGCAATCATCAGCATCACCTGGCTGCACATGATGTTCAGGGTGAATGGCAGGATGAAAGTTTTCGGCAGCATCCAGAACAGCCCGAGCAACCCCACCAGTTGCGCGGCATGCAGCGGTCGCGGATTGCGCCAATATTGCCAGGCCAGCAGCAGGAACGCGGCGATGAACACCGGGTACGCGAGCTGGATCAGGCTCATCCAGGCACCGTGCAAGACCGGCCAACGGATCTCCGACAGCCACATCAGCAACGCCCGCGGGTAACTTTGCTCCAGCCCCAGCGCCACGCTGCCCACCGCCAGCAACACGGCGAAACGCGCCACCATGTCCTGGAACAGGTGCGTGCGCTCCTGCCACGCGGCGAACACGCCAAACAACAATGGCAGCAGCAGACAACACAAATGGAAGACCACCGCGGCGTCTTCGCGAACCTTGCCGTTGTCGCGGTAATAGTCGGTCTGTGTGTCGAGCAGGAAGTAGGCGATGTACACGGTGACCATCAGAAACAGTTCACGCTGACGTCGGTAAACCGCGCAGTAGGCACCGCCGAGCAACAGCACCAGGGTCGGCAGTACGTTGAATAGCGAAGTGAAGAATACGTTCAGGTCTTTGACGTACGCAGCCGCGAGGCCCGCCAGTAAAAGAAGTAATGACGGTAGGAAATGGCTGAAACGTACAGCGGAAGAACGCGGCAAGGGTAAAGCTCCGACCCGTCATATCAATAGATGGCATTGTGCCCACCACTGTAACGGCAGAAACCCCGACTTGCTGAGTGTTTTACTGAGGTATTTTTAAAAAAACGTCACTGGCAGCCATCGAAACCGCCAGTGACGCAAGGGGAGTCCAATCAAATGTCGTTGTTGAACGGCTGCAACGCCCCTTCCTCAGGTCTGCGACCTTCGGCACCAATCGGCTTGAGCTGAATGTTCGCGTCCAGTGCCTGGCGCGTGGTGATCTTCGGGCTGACCGGTTTTTGCGTGACAGCGTTTTCATCACCCACGTGGCCTTGTGGAAGCACCAGCGACGGATGATCGAACGGCGCCCGTTCCCACGCGACTCTCGGGTCGGTCAAGCCGACTTCCATGAACTTGACAACCGCATCAATCTCATCGGGAGTCAGATTCAGGTTGGTCATGTCCGGATCAAGGTTGGAACCGTTGTGCTGATTGGCCGACGGATGCTCGAAACCGCTGGTGTTGCTCGCATCCTCACCGCGCCGGTCACCGCCACGGTTATAGAACTCCATGACCTGCTTGAGCGTTGAACGGCTGCCATTGTGGAAATACGGCCCGGTCAGCGCGATGTTGCGCAATGTCGGCGTCTTGAAGGCGCCATCGACCGCATCACGGAAACCGACATTCGGCAGCTGCGTTGCATCACAGGGAATCGCTGCACTCAATGGTGCTTCGAAGGTGCACACGTCGACATCCAGCGGATCAGCAATCTTCCCGCCTTGCAGCACGGTGTTGTACTGACGGGTGAAGGACAACGGATTGCCCCAGGCATCCGCGCCACCGAGCGCCAGGTCTTCCGAGGTTGGACGCACGCCGGTGTTGTAGAAACCGTTGTCGTAGAGCGTGGTCAGGTTGTCCGCCATGACCATACGCTCGATGCGCTCGCGGGGATGGAACTGCAAGCGACTGGCGGCGTTGGTCAGCTCTGCGCCACCGTGGCAGTTGACGCATTTGCCCTTGCCCAGGAACAGGTTCATGCCCTGCACTTGCTGTTCGTTCATGGCTGTGTGATCGCCCTGCAAATAGGCGTCGATTGGTGCCTGGTCGGAAACCAGCGTGGCTTCATACATCTGGATCGCCAGGCCGAAGAACAGCGGGAAGTTGGCCTCCATCTGGGTGTACGGAGCGCCGCCCACCGACACCTGTTGTGTGGCGTTCCACAGCCGTGGCTGGAAAGCGTTCTTGATCAGTTCGCGGTAGGTGGGCCTGCGCGCACCGGACACCGGCGCCAGCACAGAGTCGGTGGAGGCAATCCGCTGTTGCTTGAGCATCAGCGTGTCAAGCATGCGCCGGCCGATGTCGGCGAACGTACGCCCGCCGCAGGACATTTCCACTGCGCTGCCGGGAGGCCCGACGGCTTGCGAAGCCGCCGAAGCATCGTTGAGCGCCAGCCGCACCTTGAGGGCCACGCCGCTGTTGTCTTTCGTTACATAGATCCCGGCATCCGGGTCACGGTTGCCGAAGGGCGAGAAGCCGTTGAACACATTGTTGGCCCGGCCATCCCAGAAATTGCGCACGTTGAACGCGGCGTTGATCACCGACGGCGCGTTGCGCCCGGTGCTGCGGCGCACGTTGATGCCACCGACCTGGAAGATTCCGTCCGGTTGCTGCGTGCATTTGTCGAAGCGCGGCTGGTTGGGTTTGACGAAGTTGGCGTCGAACACGCCCTGGGACCCGATCACGTCGTCGGTGGAATAGACAATCGCCGAATTTCGATCCAGCGGATTGGCCAGCACATGAGTCGGGAAGTCGGTTTTCTTCAGCAGGTAGTTCGGCCCGCCCTTGCCCCCGGATTTGGTCGTATAGGACGGCACGTCGCCGGGAATGTCAGAGGCCATGAACGGCTTGTTGAAAATCGATGCGACGTTGGCGTTGGTGTGGGCCTGGCCCGGGTTGATCTGGTTGGTGGTCCGGTGATCGACGCCGGCGTGGTAGTGGCAGGATGCGCAAGCAGTGTTGCTGTCGCTGCCGACCTCCATGTCCCAGAACAGGGCCTTGCCCAGCAGAACCGCTGCCGAGCGATTGAGCACGTAATCGGTCATCAGATCGACCTTGCGCCCGCCTTCGGTACCGGAAGGGTCCGGCGGCATCATGCCGCGCAATGATTGCAGGCTCGGCACTTCGGGGACGGGCGGTTCGACTTCTTCAGGCGTAGCCGCCATTGCAGCGACGGCAGAGAAAATGATGGATAACCAGACGGTCAAACGAACAAGTCGGCAGATGTTCATGTGCTTCACCCTGACTGTTGTTGTTATGAGTTCGCCGGGCGAGAGCGTCATTGAACAAGACAGGATTTCTCGTTAGCGCCGGTTAACCAGCGCAGTGCAATTAATTTGCCATCCACCTAGTAACATTTTGCATCAATAAATTCGGGAGTCAGGTGGCGCATGAACACCCGTTTCTGCTGGGGAATTGCCCCCGTAGTTGGGGTTAAACGCAAAAAAACCGCCGTTCCCGAAAGAGCGGCGGTTTTTGTGAAGAACTGCGTTAGGACTTAGTAGCCCAGTGCGAAGTCTTCTTCTTTCATGTCCATCAGGTTGTTGGCGCCCGACAGCATCGTTGCAACGTGAGTGCGGGTACGCGGCAGGATGCGCTGGAAGTAGAAGCGCGCAGTCTGCAGCTTGGCGGTGTAGAACGCCTCTTCGGTGGTACCGGCAGCCAGCTTCTCGGCAGCCAGGCGCGCCATGTCAGCCCAGAAGTAGGCCAGGCAGGCGTAACCGGAGTACATCAGGTAGTCCACGGAGGCCGCGCCGACTTCTTCGCGATCCTTCATGGCGGCCATACCGACCTTCATGGTCAGTTCGCCCCATTCCTTGTTCAGTGCAGCCAGCGGCGTGACGAACTCTTGAACCGCTTCGTTGCCTTCGTTGGTCTGGCAGAACTTGTGGACGATCTTGGTGAAGCCTTTGAGAGCCTCGCCTTGGGTCATCAGCACTTTACGGCCCAGCAGGTCGAGTGCCTGGATGCCGGTGGTGCCTTCGTACAGCATCGAAATGCGGCTGTCGCGAACGTTCTGCTCCATGCCCCACTCGGCGATGAAACCGTGGCCGCCGTAGATTTGCACGCCGTGGTTGGCCGATTCGAAACCGACTTCGGTCATGAAGGCTTTGGCGATTGGCGTCATGAAGGCCAGCAGTGCGTCGGCTTTCTTTTTCTCTTCTTCGTCCACGCCGTACTTGACGATGTCGACTTGCTTGGCGGTGAAGTAAACCATCGCGCGGTTGCCTTCGGCGAATGCCTTCATGGTCAACAGCATGCGGCGTACGTCTGGGTGCACGATGATCGGGTCAGCGGCTTTGTCCGGCGCTTTCGGGCCAGTCAGCGAGCGCATTTGCAGGCGATCGCGAGCGTATTTCAGGCCACCCTGGAAGCCGATTTCGGCGTGGGCCAGACCTTGCAGCGCGGTGCCCAGACGTGCGGTGTTCATGAAGGTGAACATGCAGTTCAGGCCTTTGTTCGCCGGGCCGATCAGGAAACCGGTCGCGCCGTCAAAGTTCATCACGCAGGTGGCGTTGCCGTGGATGCCCATCTTGTGTTCCAGGGAACCACAGGCCACTGCGTTGCGCTCACCGATCGAACCGTCTGCGTTCGGCATGAACTTCGGCACGATGAACAGGGAAATGCCTTTGGTACCGGCCGGTGCATCCGGCAGGCGGGCCAGCACGATGTGGACAATGTTGTCGGCCATGTCGTGTTCACCGGCCGAGATGAAGATCTTGGTGCCGGAAACCTTGTAGGAACCATCAGCCTGAGGTTCGGCCTTGGTGCGCAGCATGCCCAGGTCGGTGCCGCAGTGCGGTTCGGTCAGACACATGGTGCCGGTCCATTCGCCGGAAACCAGTTTGGTCAGGTAGGCCTCTTGCTGCTCAGGCGTACCGTGCTCGGAGATGGTGTTCATCGCGCCATGGGACAGGCCCGGGTACATGCCCCACGACCAGTTGGACTCGCCAACCATTTCGCTGATGGCCAGACCCAGGGATTCCGGCAGGCCTTGGCCGCCGTGCTCGACGTCGTGGGCCAGGCTTGGCCAGCCGCCTTCGACGAATTGCTTGTAGGCTTCTTTGAAGCCGGTCGGAGTCTTAACGCCGGACTCGCTCCAGGTGCAGCCTTCGAGATCGCCCACGCGGTTCAGCGGAGCCAGTACCTGCTCACAAAACTTGGCGCCTTCTTCGAGAATGGCGGCAACCATGTCCGGAGTTGCGTCTGCGCAAGCCGGAAGGCTCTGATAATGCGCTTCGTAGCCGAGCAGTTCGTCACGTACGAAGCGAATATCACGCAAGGGGGCCTTGTAGTCAGGCATAGCGATAAACCTCTGCTGATGTAACCGGGAATGAGCGACCGTGTTGATTTGTTCTGACGGTCAAACAGTTGTTTGAAACATACGTTTACGCCCAAATCTTGTCAAGCGTCGATCTTTTGCCGTTCGTCATCGCCCAGCGCAATGCGGATGCGCACCGCTACGCCGCGTCGTCGCACAAGCAACACGCAGTGTAGGAAAGAATAGTTTGCAGAGAAGGACTTACGCAGAAAAACGCCGCGAATGATCGCGGCGTCAGCGGTGCGGGTTCAGCGCAGAATCAGGCGAAGGTATCGATCAACGTTCCGAGCACTTCATCGGATGCCTTGGCGACTTTGGCGCCCAGCTCCACCTGAAATTTGCCCTGGGCCATTTCCACCATGTTGCTGGCCACATCCGATTGCTGGCTGCGGTCGACAGAACGCAGGCGATCGGCCTGCATCTCGGAAGACTGGCTGGTGACCGAGCGCTCGATCGTATTGTTGGCGATTTGGCCGGCGGCTTGATCGACACGGTTCTGCCCTGTCTGAATCGTGCTCAGACCGGCATAAAAAGCGGTGTTTCCTGAGATTTCCATGGGAGAACTCGTCCTTCTGAAGGATCAACAGCGGCCATTGAAGCAGACCCGCCGGTAAAACGCCCGTCAAAAACACTAATGGCACAGTGCCTTGTCATAGGCAAACTCTAGTCCAGCAGATCCAGTTGAAGATGCTCTGCCACCGCTTCGGCCGTCACGACCTTGAGTTTCGGCACCCGTCCCAGGCATGGCGCCGGGATGCGTTCGGCCAGCGTTGCCAGGTTTTCCTCAAGGCGCGAGGTCTTCGGTTCGATGATGTTGGCCACCCACCCCGCCAGTTGCAAACCGTCCTGGGCAATCGCCTCGGCCGTGAGCAACGCGTGGTTGATGCAGCCAAGACGCACGCCGACCACGAGAATCACCGGCAGATCCAGCGCCATCGCCAGGTCCGACAGATTGTCCTGATCTGCCAAAGGCACGCGCCAACCTCCAGCCCCCTCGATCAGTGTGAAATCGGCATTCATCGCCAGAATGTCGCGCATCGGCGCCAGCAGTGATTGCACGGTCAACGCCACTCCCGCCTCGCGTGCCGCCAGGTGCGGAGCGATGGGCGGTTCGAAGGCAACAGGATTGACCTGTGCATAAGTCAACGGCACCGAACATTCCGCCAGCAGCGCCAGCGCATCGGCGTTGCGTAAGCCCTTGGGCGTCACATCGCAACCGGAGGCGACCGGTTTACCCGCCGCCGTGCTCAGGCCCGCCGACCGTGCCGCGTGCAGCAAACCGGCGGCCACTGTGGTTTTACCGACATCAGTATCGGTGCCGGTGATGAAATAGGCTGCGCTCATAAGGGTTTCTCCATAACGGCGTACACCACTTGATAAGTCGCCGGCAGGCCTTGGGCCTGTCGAAACTGCTCGTAAGCCTCTATCAAACCCAAAATCCGCGCCCGACCCGTCAGACCGCCCGGCCGCCCCGGATTAAGATTGTGTGCACCCAGCGCCTTCAGTTCATGGGTCAGGCTGCGCACATCCGGGTAATACAGCACATGAGGACGGGTTTGCAGACTGATCGTCTGCAAGCCGCTGGCCGCACAGAGCTGTTGATAAACGGCAAACTCGCGGAAGCGGTTGACGTGCACCATGCCGTCCACCTGCCGCCAGCTATCACGCAGTTCAACCAACGTGCCCACGCACAGACTAGCAAACGCGAAAATTCCGCCAGGTTTCAGCACGCGATGAGCTTCGCTGAGCACCGACGTGAAGTCCGCACACCACTGCACCGCCAGGCTGGAGAAGATCAAGTCGCAGGTTGAGTCGCGCAATGGCAAACGCTCGGCATCACCGGCGACAAAATGCGTGGCGCCGCCCAATGGCCGGGCGTGATTGAGCATGCCTTCGGCGATGTCCAGCGCCACCCCGTGTCCTGTCGGAAACCGCTCAGCCAACTCGCGACTGAAATGCCCGGTGCCGCACCCCAGGTCCAGCCAGCGTCCCGGCACGAAATCATCCGGCAAACGACCAAGCAATTGACTGCCCACATCGCGCTGCAACTCGGCCACGCTGTCGTAGCTCGCTGCCGCGCGAGAAAAAGACGCCGCTACCTGGCGTTTGTCAGGCAAACCGCCGGGCAGGTTGGGGAGAGATAAATCAGTCATCGCCGGACTCATGTAAAAAAACCTGGATCGCCCCCGCCACACCGTGCGGGTCTTCCAGAAGAAACGCGTGGCTGGCCTGTTCGATCAGACCGATTTCGATATCCGGGGTCAATGCGAACAACTCGCCTGCCGCCTCGGCGGGAACCAGTCCATCAAGACCACCGAACAGATGCAGTTGCGGACCGCGAAAGGCCTGCAAGGCGTGCCGGGTATCCAACTTCGCGAGCAATTCCAGGCCGTTCATCAATGCCGGCGCCGCCGTGTGTGGCGCACCACCGAGCAACAACCGCGACAGGCCGCGCGGGTCTTCGGCACCCTGCGCACAAAGCAGCGAAAACCGTTTCAATGTCGTGCGCGGATCGGCAGCGCAACCCGCCAAAAACGCATCAAAGGTTTCCCCGGGCATCGCGCTCGGCCATTGCTCATGACTGACAAAAGAAGGATTGCTCGCAAGCGTCAACAAACCACAGCAACGATCACCACGACGCGCCGCCAACTCGGTTGCAAGCATGCCGCCCAACGACCAACCGCCGAGCCAGGCGTCTTGCGGCACCGTCGAATCGAGCTCATCGAGCCACTCTTCGAGATCGCTCGATTCCAGCTCCGGCAGCGGCTCGATTTCCACACGCAAGTGCTCGTCCAGGCCGCGCAAGGCTGCTGCCAATGGTTCCAGCGGCGAAATTCCGAGGCCCCAACCGGGCAGCAGAATCAGTCGATCACGCATGGCTCGGCTCCGGTCCCAGTTGTTCGAAACAATCGGCCAGTCCTTCTAACAATAGCTGCACCTGCGCCTCGCTGTGCGCGGCGGTCAGGGTGACCCGCAGTCGGGCGCTGCCGGCCGGCACGGTTGGCGGGCGGATCGCCGTCACCATCAAACCGCGTTCACGCAACATCTGCGACAAACGCACCGCTCGCCCGGCGTCACCAATCATGATCGGCTGGATCGGCGTGAAGCTGTCCATCAACTCCAGACCGATCTGCTCGGCGCCGTGGCGGAACTGGCGGATCAACGTTTGCAAATGTTCACGTCGCCAGTGTTCGCTGCGCAGCAACTCCAGGCTTTTGAGTGTTGCGCAGGCAAGCGCCGGTGGTTGGCTGGTGGTGTAAATGTAAGGCCGGGCGAACTGGATCAGGCTCTCGATCAGCTCTTCGCTGCCGGCGACAAACGCGCCCGCCGTGCCGAACGCCTTGCCGAGGGTGCCGACCAGCACCGGCACGTCTTCCATGCTCAGGCCGAAATGCTCGACGATGCCGCCACCGTTGGCGCCCAGCGGACCGAAACCGTGCGCGTCATCGACCATCAACCACGCGCCTTTGGCCTTGGCTTCCCGCGCCAGAGCCGGCAGATCGGCGATGTCGCCGTCCATGCTGAACACGCCATCGGTGACCACCAGCGTATTGCCGATGGCTTTCTCAAACCGTGTGGCCAGACTCGCCGCATCATTGTGCAGATAACGATTGAACCGCGCGCCGGACAGCAGCCCCGCGTCCAGCAGTGATGCGTGATTGAGCCGGTCTTCCAGCACCGTATCGCCCTGCCCCACCAATGCAGTGACTGCGCCGAGGTTGGCCATGTAACCGGTGGTGAACAGCAAGGCGCGTGGGCGACCGGTGAGGTCAGCCAAGGCCTCTTCGAGTGCGTGATGCGGACCGCTATGGCCGATGACCAGATGCGAAGCTCCGCCACCGACACCCCACTTCGAAGCACCGGCGCGCCAGGCTTCGATCACTTGCGGATGATTGGCCAGGCCCAGGTAGTCGTTGTTGCAGAACGCCAGCAACGGCTGGCCGTCGACCACCACCTCGGGGCCTTGCGGGCTTTCGAGCAGCGGACGCTGGCGGTAAAGGTTTTCGGCACGACGGGCAGCCAGGCGTGCGGCGAGATCGAAAGACATGCAGGCCTCGCGAGTAGGAAAGAGAGACAAGCCTCTGTAGGAGCTGCCGCAGGCTGCGATCTTTTGATCTTGCCCTTAAAAACAAAATCAAGAGATCGCAGCCTGCGGCAGCTCCTACAGAAAATCGGTGAAGCGATCAAACAGCCGCGTTATAGAACTGCTCGCTGCTCTTCTGCTCCACCAGCGCCTGCTCAATGGCGGCCTGATGCACCTCGTCGGCGTGCTCTTCGCGAGCTTCCGGCAGGATGCCCAGGCGCGAGAACAGTTGCATGTCCTTGTCGGCCTGCGGGTTGGCGGTGGTCAGCAGTTTTTCGCCGTAGAAAATCGAGTTGGCGCCGGCGAAGAACGCCAGGGCCTGCATCTGTTCGTTCATCGCTTCACGGCCAGCGGACAGGCGCACGTGGGATTGCGGCATCAGGATCCGCGCAACGGCGAGCATGCGGATGAAGTCGAACGGGTCGATGTCCTCGGCATTTTCCAGCGGCGTACCGGCGACCTTCACCAGCATGTTGATCGGCACCGACTCCGGATGCTCCGGCAGGTTGGCCAACTGGATCAGCAGGTTGGCGCGGTCGTCCAGCGACTCGCCCATGCCGAGGATGCCACCGGAACAGATCTTCATCCCCGACTCACGCACGTAGGCCAGGGTTTGCAGACGCTCGCTGTAGGTGCGGGTGGTGATGATGCTGCCGTAGAACTCGGGCGAGGTGTCGAGGTTGTGGTTGTAGTAGTCGAGGCCGGCCTTGGCCAGCGCTTCGGTCTGATCCTGATCCAGGCGACCGAGGGTCATGCAGGTTTCCAGACCCAGCGCTTTCACGCCTTCAACCATCTTCAGCACGTACGGCATGTCTTTGGCCGAGGGATGCTTCCACGCCGCGCCCATGCAGAACCGGGTCGAACCGATGGCCTTGGCGCGAGCGGCCTCTTCGAGGACCTTCTGCACTTCCATCAGTTTTTCTTTTTCCAGGCCGGTGTTGTAGTGACCGGACTGCGGACAATATTTGCAATCTTCCGGGCACGCACCGGTTTTGATCGACAGTAAGGTCGACACCTGAACGCGGTTGGCGTCGAAATGCGCGCGGTGCACGGTCTGCGCCTGGAAAAGCAGGTCGTTGAACGGCTGTACGAAGAGTGCTTTGACCTCGGCCAAAGTCCAGTCATGACGCAAGGTTGCAGTGGTGCTGGCGCTCATGGGCGGTTCCTTGATTTATGCTTGGCAAGCGACCGCAGGGATGGAATACCCACAGGCGCGACACGGATGTTTGGCATGTTTAAGGAAGAGCGATGCGCTGTCAACCTCGTTACACCGGACCGGTTTACATCTGGTCAAAAAACAAACAGCACTGTTTGCTCTGCGATGAAGCCGCCGACGGCTCCACCCCCATCTGCATGGCCTGTGAAACCGACCTGCCCTGGCTCGGCGATCACTGCGAGTGCTGCGCCTTGCCGCTGCCCGCTGCGGGCCTGACGTGCGGTCAATGCCTGAACCAGCCGCCAGCCTTCGAGCGAGTCATCGCACCCTGGACCTACAGCTTCCCGGTCGACAGCCTGATCACCCGCTTCAAACACAGCGCGAAGTGGCCGTTTGGCCACCTGCTCGCCGAACTTCTCAGCCAAGCCCTGCAACATCTTTCGACGATGATCTGCCGCGTCCCGAATTATTGGTGCCCGTGCCACTGGGTAATCGACGACTGCGTCAACGCGGATTCAATCAGGCTGCGATGCTGGCGCGCTGGATCAGCGCGAGCCTCGACATTCCTTGCGATGAACGGCTGTTATTGAGAATTCAGGACACCGATGCACAACAGGATCTCAATGCAGAAGCGCGTAAAAAGAATCTGCGTAACGCCTTCGCCCTCACACCCAAAACTTCGTTGAAGGGCCGTCACCTGGCACTGATCGACGACGTCCTGACCACCGGCGCCACCGCACAAGCACTCGCCCGCCTGCTGATGGACGCCGGCGCGGCACGGGTCGATGTCTATTGCCTGGCCCGCACACCCAAACCTGGCGAGTCCACCTGACTTGACTAGCGCGCCCCGAGCAGCCAACGTCCTTACCACCGTCACAGCCCAAAGCGCCTTGCCATGTCCCTGCCTACGTTGTTATCCCAGCACATTGTCCGCCGCCCGCAGCGCATTGCCCTGCTGCAACACATCGCTGAGCAGGGCTCGATCACCCGCGCCGCAAAAAGCGCGGGGCTGAGTTACAAGGCGGCGTGGGACGCCATCGATGAGCTGAACAACCTCGCGCAAAAACCGCTGGTGGAACGCAGTGTCGGCGGCAAGGGCGGTGGCGGCGCCAAGCTGTCCAGCGAAGGCGAGCGAGTATTGCGCCTGTATCAAAAGCTGCAAGCGTTGCAGGCTCAGGTGCTGGAAGCGGCTGAAGACGCCAGTGACCTGGACCTGCTCGGTCGACTGACGCTGCGCACCAGCGCGCGCAACCAATTGCACGGCAAGGTCGCAGCGATCGAGCCTCAAGGGCGAAACGACCTGATTCGCCTGGAAGTCGCCGAAGGCCTGATCGTCGACGCGCAGATCACCCACGACAGCACCGAGCGACTGGAGCTGCAAATCGGCACCGAAGTCGTGGCCCTGATCAAGGCCGGTTGGCTCGACGTGATGGCGATCGACTCTACAGAGACACCCGGAAACAATTGCTTGAAGGGCATCATCGACAAGATTCTCGACGCCGAAGACGGCCCCAGCGAAGTGCGGATCACACTGCCCAACGGCTTGACCCTGTGCGCTTTGGCCGAGCCGTGGCACCTGCAAGACCTGGGGCTGACCAACGGCAAACCGGTACGCGTCGAATTTTCGCCGTCCAGAGTTCTGCTCGGCACGCCGCTGTAAACGCACTGCAACAAAACCTTCATCGCCCGCCATTAAGGTGACTGCAAAAATCGCAGGGAGCCTGATGTGAGCCTATTAGAAGAAAACCAACGTACCGACCTCGAACAGATGGTCGGCCTCAGCCGTCGTGGCTTTATCAGCGCAGGTGCCCTTTGTGGCGCCGCGATGTTCCTCGGTGGCAACCTGCTCAGCCGCAACGCGCTGGCCGCCAGTGTCAGCGCCGGCAACAGCAAACTGCTCGGCTTTGATAGCATCCCCGCCGCCACCGCGGATAGCATCAGCCTGCCGCCAGGCTACAAATCTTCAGTGCTGATCAGTTGGGGCCAGCCCCTGCACAAAAACGGCCCAGCCTTTGACCCGAGCGGCAATGGCACTGCCGAGCAGCAGGAAGTCCAGTTTGGCGACCACACCGACGGCATGAGCCTGTTCGCCTTCCCCGGCGACAACAATCGCGCGCTGATGGCGATCAACAACGAATACACCAATTACCGCTACCTCTACCCCCACGGCGGCATGCCGCAATCAGCCGAAGAGGTGCACAAGGCACTGGCCTGCGAAGGCGTGTCGGTGATCGAAGTGCAGCGCAAGAATGGCCACTGGCAATTCGCTCAGGACTCGCGCTACAACCGACGCATCCACGGCAATTCACCGATCAACCTGAGCGGCCCGGCCGCCGGTCACGACTTGCTGAAAACCAGCGCCGATGCGCACGGCAAGACAGTCCTCGGCACGTTCCAGAACTGCGCCAACGGCAAGACGCCGTGGGGTACTTATCTGACCTGCGAAGAAAACTTCACCGATTGCTTCGGCAGCAGCAATGCCGAGCAGAAATTCAACGCCGCACAGAAACGCTATGGCGCAGTGGTGACCAGCAAAGAGATCAACTGGCACCAACACGATCCGCGCTTCGACCTGGCGAAGAACCCCAACGAACTCAACCGACACGGCTGGGTGGTGGAGATCGATCCGTTCGATCCGCAATCGACTCCGGTCAAGCGCACTGCACTGGGCCGCTTCAAACATGAAAACGCCGCCCTGGCGGAAACCCGCGACGGCCACGCCGTGGTCTACATGGGCGACGATGAGCGCGGCGAATTCATCTACAAGTTCGTCAGCCGCGACAAGATCAACCACAAAAATCCCAAGGCCAACCGCGACCTGCTCGATCACGGCACTTTGTACGTAGCGATTTTCGACGCAGGCGACGGCAACGCCGACCACCCGAAAGGCCAGGGCGAATGGATCGAGTTGACCCACGGCAAAAACGGCATCGACGCCAGTAGCGGTTTTGCCGATCAGGCTGAAGTGCTGATCAACGTGCGACTGGCGGCCAGCGTGGTGAAAGCCACGCGCATGGATCGCCCGGAATGGATCGTGGTCAGCCCCAAGGATGGTCAGGTTTACTGCACGCTGACCAACAACGCCAAACGCGGCGATGACGGGCAACCGGTGGGGGGGCCGAATCCGCGGGAGAAAAACGTCTACGGGCAGATCCTGCGCTGGCACACCGACCGTGAGGATCACGGGTCGAAAACCTTTGCCTGGGATTTGTTTGTAGTGGCCGGCAACCCGCAAGTGCACGCCGGTACGCCGAAGGGCGGTTCGTCGAACATCACCCCGCAAAACATGTTCAACAGCCCCGATGGCCTGGCGTTCGATGATGCCGGGCGGTTGTGGATTCAAACCGACGGCGACGCCAGCAATGCCGGTGATTTTGCCGGCATGGGCAACAACCAGATGCTCTGCGCAGATCCTGTGACCGGCGAAATTCGCCGCTTCATGGTCGGGCCGATTGGATGCGAAGTGACAGGCATCAGTTTCTCGCCGGATCAGAAGACGTTGTTTATCGGGATTCAGCATCCGGGTGAATTCGGTGGTTCGACCTTCCCCGAGCATTTGCCCAATGGCAAACCGCGTTCTTCGGTGATTGCGATTACCCGGGAGGATGGTGGGATCGTCGGCGCCTGATCGGGCCTCATCGCTAGCAGGCTAGCGCCCACAGGATTGGCGCGATTTCAAAACTGACACATGACCTGTGGGAGCGGGCTTGCCCGCGATGGCGTCAGCACAGTCACCACCTAACTGCGTCCGTCTGCGCTAACATGCCTGGCCGGACGCAGCAGCCTGCTGCGCGCAGGAGTCAGCATGGCCCACCCGTTTGAAACCCTCACCCCAGACCTCGTGCTCGATGCCGTCGAAAGCATCGGATTCCTGAGCGACGCACGCATTCTGGCGCTCAACAGCTACGAGAACCGTGTTTATCAAGTCGGCATCGAAGACTCCGAGCCGCTGATCGCCAAGTTCTATCGTCCGCAGCGCTGGACCAACGAAGCGATTCTGGAAGAACACCAGTTCACCTTCGAACTCACCGAGGTCGAGGTGCCGGTGGTTGCGCCGATGATCCATAACGGTGAAACCCTCCACGAACACAAAGGTTTCCGTTTCACCCTGTTCCCCCGCCGTGGTGGCCGTGCGCCGGAGCCGGGTAATCTCGATCAGCTGTATCGCCTGGGGCAATTGCTCGGTCGCCTGCATGCAGTAGGCTCGACCAAGCCGTTCGAGCACCGCGAAGCATTGGCGGTGAAAAACTTCGGTCATGATTCGCTGACGACCTTGCTCGAAGGCAATTTCATTCCCCGCAGCTTGCTCCCAGCCTACGAGTCTGTTGCCCGTGATCTGCTCAAGCGTGTCGAAGATGCCTACAGCAACACGCCGCACCAGAACATCCGCATGCACGGCGATTGCCACCCCGGCAACATGATGTGTCGCGACGAGATGTTCCACATTGTCGACCTCGACGACTGCCGCATGGGCCCGGCGGTGCAGGACATCTGGATGATGCTGGCCGGTGACCGTCAGGATTGCCTGGGGCAGTTATCGGAACTGATGGACGGCTACAACGAATTCCACGACTTCAATCCGCGGGAACTGGCGTTGATCGAACCGTTGCGCGCCCTGCGCCTGATGCACTACAGCGCCTGGCTCGCCCGCCGCTGGGACGACCCGGCCTTCCCGCGCAGCTTTCCGTGGTTCGGCACCGAGCGTTATTGGGGCGATCAGGTGTTGGCGTTGCGTGAGCAATTGTCGGCGCTGAATGAAGAGCCGCTGAAACTTTTTTAATTCAAGATCAAAAGATCGCAGCCTTCGGCAGCTCCTACAGGTGTACTCCATTCCCCTGTAGGAGCTGCCGAAGGCTGCGATCTTTTAACTTTCAGAAGCGACACTTCTATACAACCGCCCTACAATCCCTTCTTTGTTAGCTGCCTAAGCAAGGATTCTGCATGCAAGCCGCCAACCCGCGCCGCGGGTACATATTGGGCCTGAGTGCCTACATCATCTGGGGACTTTTCCCGCTCTACTTCAAAGCCATCGCCAACGTGCCCGCCGTGGAAATCATCATCCACCGCGTGCTGTGGTCGGCGCTGTTTGGCGCCTTGCTGCTGATGGTCTGGAAGCACCCGGGCTGGTGGCGCGAATTGCGGGATAACCCGAAACGACTGGCGATCCTGGCCTTGAGCGGCACATTGATCGCGGCCAACTGGCTGACCTATGTCTGGTCGGTGAACAACGGGCGAATGCTCGAAGCCAGCCTTGGTTACTACATCAACCCGTTGGTCAACGTGCTGCTGGGGATGCTGATCCTCGGCGAACGGTTGCGGCGCATGCAATGGATTGCGGTGGGCCTGGCAGCCGTCGGCGTAGCGCAACAGGTTTGGCAGGTTGGCAGTCTGCCGTGGGTGTCGCTGGTGCTGGCGCTGACTTTCGGTTTCTACGGGCTGATTCGCAAGCAGGCACCGGTCAAGGCGCTGCCGGGGCTGGTGGTGGAAACCTGGATGCTGGTGCCGATCGCCATTGCCTGGTTGCTGTTCAATCCGACGGCCCACAGTGCCCAGGCCGAATTCTGGACCACGTCCGAAGCCTGGTGGCTGGTGGCGGCCGGGCCGGTCACGCTGGTGCCGCTGGTTTGTTTCAACGCCGCTGCCCGGCATTTGCCCTACACCACGCTCGGATTTCTCCAGTACCTGGCGCCAACGTTGGTGCTGCTGCAAGCCGTGCTGCTGTTTAACGAGCACTTGTCGTCCAGTACGCTGGTGGCCTTCATGTTTATCTGGGCCGGCCTGGCGGTTTACAGCGTCGATGCGTGGATAAGTCTGCGCCGCCGCAGCTGATCAAAAAACGCACAAACCTCTACAAGCCACGTTTCCCGTGGCCTGTAGAGTTCCTTCCAAAGGTTATCCACAGCGTGATCCCCGGCGTTTGTGCGCAAGTTACTGAAACTGCTGGTTTTTTGATCAAATCCTGAAAAGCCCCGGCCGACGTGGCCTGGCGGGCTGTCTCTACAGGTTATCCACAGGCAGGTGCACGTTTAACTTGGATAACCCGATCAGGGTTCACTGCGCAGCACCAACTCCACCATGAGATCATCCGCCAGGGTTTCCAGGCGCGATTGCAAAACGTCCAACGACAGTGTCAGCGGCACCGCGAGAATCGCTTCGGCGTGAAACAGCGGTTCGCTGCTCATCGGCGCCGGGCGCACTTCCGTCACCAGCCGTTCCAGGTTGACGCCCTGCTCACTCAGCAGGCGGGTGATATCGCGCACGATGCCGGGACGATCATTGCCCACCAACTCCATGGCGATTGGTTTCCAGGTGCAGGATTGTTCGATGCCGCTTTCGGCGATCAATACACGAATGCCATGGGCGGACAACGCCTGTAGGGCATCGACAAGTGCGTCGTAGGATTCGGCCGGCACCCCCACCCGAAGAATCCCGGCAAATTGCCCGGCCATGCGCGACATGCGGCTTTCCAGCCAGTTGCCGCCCTGCTCGGCAATGCATTGGGCAATGCGCTCGACCTGCCCTGGCTTGTCCGGTGCGAATACGGTGAGTACGAGGTGGTCCATGGCGCAGCCCTCTGGTCATGACTTTTGTTATAGAAAACCAAGTATAGGCAAGGGGCCGGATTCGGTGCCCATAGCAGCGCCGCGGATTTTATGTGTACAACTTCTTATATTTAACTGGAACAATCTGGTGGTTTTTTGAGAACATCACGCACCCCACCGTGACTGCAATGCGTCATGGGGTCGCAGAACGACGTTATTAGTCTGATTTTCACAAGCGCAATTCATCATGTAGTATGCCGCAGCGCGCACTACATAACGTTGGATCGATGTCTGCCACAGGCGCAGTCGCATCCCTGAAAGCCCCGTCAGCAAGGCCCTCAAGCCGTTGATTGGTCCCCACCCAGCCGTCAGAAATGGCATGTACTGGTCGCAGGGTTTGTGGTTTAAATGGCCAGAGGCTTCATTGTTAAATTGAAGAGCTGAAAAGCGAAATAGCTGAGCAGAGTGAGGCAAGCAATGACTGAACACGTTCAAGTCGGTGGCCTGCAGGTCGCCAAAGTCCTGTTCGACTTCGTGAACAACGAAGCCATTCCCGGTTCCGGCCTCACCGCCGACAAGTTCTGGGCTGGCGCCGACAAGGTCATTCATGACCTGGCGCCGAAGAACAAAGCCCTACTCGCCAAACGCGATGATTTCCAGGCTCGTATCGATGGCTGGCACCAATCCCGTGCCGGTCAGGCGCACGACGCCGTGGCCTATAAAGCCTTCCTGCAAGACATCGGTTATCTGCTGCCAGAAGCGGCCGATTTCCAGGCAACGACGCAAAACGTCGATGAAGAAATCGCCCGCATGGCCGGTCCACAGCTCGTGGTGCCGGTGATGAATGCCCGCTTCGCTCTCAATGCTTCGAACGCCCGCTGGGGTTCGCTGTACGACGCGCTTTACGGCACCGACGCCATCAGCGAAGCTGACGGCGCGGAAAAAGGCAAAGGCTACAACAAGGTTCGCGGCGACAAGGTCATCGCCTTCGCCCGCGCCTTCCTCGACGAAGCGGCGCCATTGGCGGCCGGCTCCCACGTCGACTCCACCAGCTACAAGATCGTCGACGGCAAACTGGTGGTCGCCCTTAAAGGCGGCAGCAACACTGGCCTGCGTAACGACGCGCAACTGATCGGCTTCCAGGGCGATGCTTCGGTACCGACCGCGATCCTGCTGAAAAACAACGGCCTGCATTTCGAAATCCAGGTCGATGCCAGCACCCCGGTCGGCCAGACCGACGCAGCCGGCGTCAAAGACATCCTGATGGAAGCTGCGCTGACCACCATCATGGACTGCGAAGACTCCGTTGCCGCCGTCGATGCCGATGACAAAGTGGTGATCTACCGCAACTGGCTCGGCCTGATGAAGGGCGACCTGTCGGAAGAAGTCGCCAAGGGTGGCAAGACGTTTACCCGCACCATGAACGCCGACCGCACCTACACCGGTGTCGACGGTAACGCGGTGAACCTGCACGGTCGTTCGCTGTTGTTCGTGCGCAACGTCGGTCACCTGATGACCATCGACGCGATCCTCGATAAAGACGGCAACGAAGTGCCGGAAGGCATCCTCGACGGACTGGTGACTTGCCTGGCGGCGCTGCACAACCTCAATGGCAACACCTCGCGCAAAAACACCCGCACCGGTTCCGTCTACATCGTGAAACCGAAGATGCACGGCCCCGAAGAAGCGGCGTTCACCAACGAGTTGTTCGGCCGCATCGAAGACGTGCTGGGCCTACCGCGCAACACGCTGAAAGTCGGGATCATGGACGAGGAGCGCCGCACCACGGTCAACCTCAAGGCCTGCATCAAGGCTGCCAGCGAGCGCGTTGTATTCATTAATACCGGTTTCCTCGACCGCACGGGCGACGAAATCCACACCTCCATGGAAGCCGGCCCGATGGTGCGCAAGGCCGACATGAAGGCGGAAAAATGGATCGGCGCCTACGAGAACTCCAACGTCGACATTGGTTTGAGCACCGGCCTGCAAGGTCGTGCGCAGATCGGTAAAGGCATGTGGGCCATGCCCGACCTGATGGCGGCGATGCTCGAACAGAAAATCGCTCACCCACTGGCCGGCGCCAACACCGCTTGGGTACCTTCGCCAACCGCCGCTGCACTGCACGCGCTGCACTACCACAAGGTTGACGTGTTCGCCCGTCAGGCCGAACTGGCCAAACGTGCTCACGCGTCGGTGGACGACATCCTGACCATCCCGCTGGCGGTAAATCCGCAGTGGACCGCCGAACAGATCAAGAACGAACTTGACAACAACAGCCAGGGCATTCTTGGTTATGTAGTGCGTTGGATCGACCAGGGCGTCGGCTGTTCGAAAGTGCCGGACATCAACGATGTCGGCCTGATGGAAGACCGTGCAACGCTGCGTATTTCCAGCCAGCACATCGCCAACTGGCTGCGTCACGGCATCGTCACCGAAGAGCAAGTGATGGAAAGCCTCAAGCGCATGGCGCCGGTGGTTGACCGTCAGAATGCCAACGACCCGCTGTACCGCCCGCTGGCACCGAACTTCGACAGCAACATCGCCTTCCAGGCAGCCGTCGAACTGGTGGTCGAAGGCACCAAGCAACCGAACGGTTATACCGAGCCGGTCCTGCACCGTCGTCGTCGCGAGTTCAAGGCTGCCAATGGCCTGTAACTGAGCATTTGCGCCGGACATGAAAAAGCCCTGATCGAAAGATCAGGGCTTTTTTTGTGGATCAAAAGATCGCAGCCTTCGGCAGCTCCTACATGGGATTTGCGTTTCCCTCTAGGAGCTGCCGAAGGCTCGGGCCGCGTTCGGACGATCTTTTTAGGGGCTCACAGATCCATCCCCAACTCATGCTTGACCAACCCCAGCAACTTGTCGGTATCGATTGGTTTGAGCAGGAAATCCACCACGCTCAAATGCATCGCGGCAATCGCGTCTTCCAGATCGGCATCGCCGGAAACGATGATGAACGGCATTGCCGCCCGCACTGACTCGCGCACTTGGCGGATCAGGTCCAGGCCATCTACGTTTCGCATCCGCAAATCGGTAATCACCAGGCCAATCGAAGGTTTCTCTGCCAGCATCTTGAGTGCGGTTTCGCCGCTGGCCGCTGTCATGCAACGAATGCCGTCCAGCGCCAGAATTTCCGACAGCAACTCTCGCGCGTCCTTATCGTCGTCGACGATCAGCACCCGCTGCGGCGGCAGGTCGGGTTCCTGCATGACGGCACTCAGCGCTTCGCGCTCGGCGTCACTCAAAATATCGTGGTCGGACATGGCGTTCTCTACATGTTCAATTCAGTTCCCTGGCACAGTGGTGAGACATCGCTGGACAGAGCTTCAATGTGCACTTCGTCGGATATTTTTCCAATAGCAGAATAGAGCGATTTTTCTCTCATTTGCGTCAGGCTTTTCCGACATTCCATCACACTGATTGCCTACCTAGACTTACGTCCAATGGGCACCCTGACCGCAGGGGTCGACCATGGGTGAGTCATCCGACAACAACAAATCCAAAAAGACTGCGGTAATGGTTATGAGTAAAGCGGACGCCTTCACACAGGCAGGGAAAACCGCGGTGTTGCAGAACATCCAGGGCACTTTGCAATTCCTTCAGCGTTTCCCGCCCTTCAATCAGATGGAGCACGCGCACCTGGCGTACCTGGTTGAGCAATGTCAGCTGCGTTTTTATGCGCCCGGCGAGAGCATCATCAAACCTGCCGATGGCCCGGTTGAGCACTTTTACATCGTCAAACAGGGTCGGGTGGTGGGCGAGCGTCCGCATTCGGCCAAGGGCGGCAACGAAACCACTTTCGAAATCACCACCGGCGAATGCTTTCCTCTTGCCGCATTGCTGGGTGAACGGGCGACCCGCACTGAACATCTGGCGGCCGAAGACACCTTTTGCCTACAGCTCAACAAGCTGGCGTTCATCAAGCTATTCGCCATTTCCAACACCTTTCGCGACTTCGCCCTACGTGGCGTGAGCAGCCTGCTGGATCAGGTCAACCAGCAAGTCCAGCAAAAAGCCGTAGAAACCCTCGGCACCCAGTATTCGCTCAACACCCGCCTGGGCGAATTGGCCATGCGTCATCCGGTGATGTGCAGCCCGGCCACGCCCCTGCGTGAAGCCGTGACCCTGATGCATGAGCAGCAGGTCGGCAGCATTGTGGTGGTCGACGAACACCAGGCGCCGCTGGGGATTTTCACCCTGCGCGATTTACGTCATGTGGTGGCCAGCGGCACCGGTGATTTCAAAGAAGCCATCGAGCGGCACATGACCCGGGCGCCGTTTTACCTCACGCCCGATCACAGTGCGTTCGATGCAGCGATCGCCATGACCGAGCGGCACATCGCCCACGTCTGCCTGGTCAAGGATCAGCGCTTGTGCGGCGTGGTCTCCGAACGCGATCTGTTTTCCCTGCAACGGGTGGATCTGGTGCATCTGGCGCGAACTATCCGCAATGCGCCGCGGGTGGAAAACCTGGTGGCGATCCGCGGCGAGATCGGCCAATTGGTCGAACGCATGTTGGCCCACGGTGCGTCCTCGACCCAGATCACTCACATCATCACCCTGCTCAACGACCACACCGTGTGCCGGGTGATCGAACTGACCCTGGCGGAAAAAGGCGACCCTGGCGTGCCGTTCAGTTGGCTGTGTTTCGGCAGCGAAGGTCGCCGCGAACAGACGCTGCACACCGATCAGGACAACGGCATTCTGTTCGAAGCCCGGGACGCGGCACACGCGGCCGAGATTCGCGGCAAATTGCTGCCCATCGCCCACCAGATCAACCACAGCCTGGCGCTGTGCGGCTTCACCCTGTGCAAGGGCAACATCATGGCCGGCAACCCCGAGCTGTGTTTGTCCCGCGTCGAATGGGCCCGTCGTTTTGCCGCGTTCATCCGCGAGGCCACGCCGGAAAATCTGTTGGGCTCGAGCATCTATTTCGATTTGCGCGTGGTCTGGGGCAGCGAGCAAGGCTGTGAACAATTGCGTCGCGGGATTCTCGATCAGGTCAGCGACAACCGTCTTTTCCAGCGCATGTTGGCCGAAAACGCATTGCGCAATCGCCCGCCCGTAGGACGTTTCCGCGAGTTCGTACTGGCGAAGAAAAATGGCGAGAAAGCCACGCTGGATCTGAAGATTCAGGGCCTGACGCCCTTCGTCGACGGCGCCCGGCTGCTCGCCCTCGCCTATGGCATCGAAACCAACAACACTCTGGAGCGCTTTCGCCAACTGGTGGACAAAGAGATCATCGAGCCGCTGGACGGCGCCGCGTACGAAGAGGCGTATCACTTCATCCAGCAAACCCGTATGCAGCAACATCAGCTACAGACCCGGGAGAACTTGCCTTACTCCAACCGCGTCGATCCGGACAGCCTCAATCATCTGGACCGGCGGATCCTGCGTGAATCCCTGCGCCAGGCGCAACGCCTGCAAAGCAGTCTGGCGCTGCGGTATCAATTATGAGCCATCAACTATGAGTCTGTTCTCATGGCTGCGTCCCGCCGGCCCGAGCCTGTCCGGTGAATTGCAACAACGTCTGCAACGCTTGCTACCCGCGAGCGGGCTGAGCGAATGCAGCCTGCGTGAGCAGCGCTGGATCGTGCTTGACCTGGAAACCACCGGGCTGAATTTGAACAAGGACCGGGTGCTGTCGATTGGCGCGGTAGTGATCGAGGATGGCGCCATCGATTTCAGCCAGCAGTTCGAACGGACCCTGCAATGCACCGAAGTCAAACTGGGTCCCAGCGTGTTGATTCACGGCATCGGCCCCAGTGCGATTGCCGCCGGCAGCGATCCTGCCGAGGCGCTGCTCGATTTCATGGAGTTCGTCGGCGACAGTCCGTTGCTGGCGTTTCATGCACCATTCGACCAGCACATGCTTGGCCGGGCGCTGAAAGACCATCTCGGCTACAAACTGCAGCATACCTTTCTGGACGTGGCGGACATCGCCCCGCTGCTCTGCCCGCAGGCGAACATCCGCGAGGCTGGACTGGACGAGTGGATCGACTGGTTCAAGCTGGAAGTCTTCGAGCGCCACAACGCCAGCGCCGATGCCCTGGCCACTGCCGAACTGGCGTTAATCCTGTTCAGCCGTGCACGGCAGCAGCAGATTCATAGCCCGTTGAATCTGCAGCAGCGGTTGAGTCAGTGGAAGCGTAGGCAGCAGACGCCGTCCTTCTAATAGCGATGATGCCTGCGTAGGAGCTGCCGAAGGCTGCGATCTTTTGATCTTAAAAATCAAAGTCAAAAGATCGCAGCCTTCGGCAGCTCCTACAGGGTTCTGCGCCAATCCAAACCACCCGACCAATGCCAATTGCTTTCCCTTCCTCGCCTCTGCCACAATCGCGAACAATTCTCGTTAGTTAACACTTCCCAATCGGTGATGCTGCGTGTCGTCAGTCCCAAGCCCTCAAAGTGAGCTCGTCGGTGCGTTATATCGCGACCATCGCGGTTGGCTATTGGCCTGGCTTCGTCGCAATGTCGCCTGCCCGCAACGGGCCGAGGACCTGAGCCAGGACACCTTCGTGCGCTTGCTGGGCCGTGAAGAACTGAAAGAACCGCGCGAGCCACGGGCATTCCTGGTGGCAATCGCCAAGGGCCTGCTGTTTGACTATTTCCGCCGCGCCGCGCTGGAACAGGCCTATCTCACCGAACTGATGCTGATCCCCGAAGCCGAGCAACCGTCGGTGGAAGAGCAGCAAATGATCCTCGAAGACCTGAAAAACATCGATCGCCTGCTTGGCAAACTGTCGAGCAAGGCGCGAGCGGCGTTTCTCTACAACCGTCTCGATGGCATGGGCCACGCGGAAATCGCCGAACGCCTCGGTGTGTCGGTGCCTCGCGTGCGCCAGTACCTGGCCCAGGGTGTGCGTCAGTGCTACATCGCGTTGTACGGTGAGCCGACATGAGCCCGGTCAGTTCCAAACCGGTGTCGGCGCAAGTGCTGGATGCGGCGATCGCCTGGCAATTGTCTCTGGACGCCGGCAACCCGGTGGAGCGCGAAGAGTTCACCAAATGGCACGCCGCCCACGAAGAACATGCCCGCGCGTGGCGCCAGTTGGGCATGCTCGATCAGCGTTTCAGCGTCGCCAGCGGCCCAGCCCGCACCGCGCTGCTGCAATCGCGCGAAGGCATTCGCCGCCGGGTGCGCAAGCTCGGCAGTGGTCTGGCCAGCGTGGTCGCCGTGATCGGCCTGGCGTTGTTTGCCGGTGAGCACTATTTGCCGGTCGACTATTGGCTGGCCGACCAGCGCACCGCGACCGGCGAACAGCGCACCATTCGCCTGTCCGACGGCACGCTGATCAACCTCAATACCCACAGTGCCGTGGACGTGCGCTTCGACGAAAACCAGCGGCTGGTGGTCCTTCAGGAAGGGGAAATCCTCGTCGAAACCGGTCATGGCGATGCCCGGCCGTTTATCGTCGAGACCCGCGAAGGCAGCATGCGCGCACTGGGCACGCGGTTTTTGGTCAAGCGCGAGGAAGAAGGCACACGCCTGAGCGTGTTGCAGTCGGCGGTGGCCGCCCATCCGCAATCGAGCCCCGACGAACAGATTCTGCGCGAAGGCCAGCAAGTGCTGATTCGCAACGATGGCCTGAGCCAGGTCACGGCGCTCAACCTCGGTGCCGATGCCTGGACACGCGGCATGCTGGTGGTGGACAACGCACGGCTGAAAGATCTGGTGCATGAACTCGGCCGGTATCGCCGCGGGCATCTGGGTGTGGCGCCGGAAGTGGCCGACCTGCGGATCACCGGCAGCTTCCCGCTGCAAAACACCGACCTGGCCCTGAGCGCCCTGCTGCCGACGTTGCCGGTGCAGATTGAACAGCACACGCAGTGGTGGGTGACGGTGGCAGCCAAGACAGACGCCAAGCCCTGAGAGGTGTGGGGTCAATAAACCCGCCATCGCGGGCAAGCCTTGCTCCTACAGGGTTTGTGTTGTTCGTTAATAATGGGAACGACACAAAACCCGTAGGAGCAAGGCTTGCCCGCGATGGGGCCTTTAGCTTCATCGCATTTACTGAATCGAAATTATTTTCATCCAGCCCTATCACTTTTTGATTCTCGTCCGGCACCTAGGCAATTGAGAAGTATTCCCTTTCAGGAGCCGCTGTATGTCCCGTTCGCTAGACACCTTGTTGCGCCCCAGTTTGCTGGCGGTTGCCATTGCCTTTTGCACCCCTTTGGTGAGCAGCCAACTGATCGCCGCTGAACAGGCGTCCAGCGTTCGCGCCTACAACCTGCCGGCCGCGCCATTGGCCAGCACGCTGAACCAGATCGCCAGCCAGGCCGGTCTGGCGCTGTCGTTGAATCCAACATTGGCTGCGGGCAAGACTTCGGCACCGGTCAACGGTCAGTTCGATGCAGCCACCGCCCTGCGCCAGGCCTTGCAAGGCACTGGTTTGCAATTGGAGCAAAGCGGCACCGGCACGTTCAGCCTTGCCCCAGTGCCTGAAGGCGCGATGGCCCTGCCTGCCACTAGCGTGATTGGCACTGAAAACGTCGAAAATGCCTGGGGCCCGGTGGAAGGCTATGTTGCCACTCGCACCGCTGCTGGCACCAAGACCGACACACCGATCGTCGAAGCACCTCGTTCGATGTCGGTAATCACCCGCGCGCAGATGGAAGATCGCGGCGTTCAAAACCTCGATGACGCCGTACGTTACATGCCGGGCGTGATCGCGAGCAGCTACGGCAGCGATTCTCGCGCCGACTGGCTGCGCGTACGTGGCTTCGAACCGACTCAGTTTCTCGATGGCCTGCCGCTGCCAAAGGGCTCCTACGCCAACCCGAAAGTTGAAACCTGGGATCTGGAACGCATCACCCTGCTGCGCGGCCCAGCCTCTTCGGTATACGGCCAGACTCCGCCGGGCGGCATGCTCGACATGGTCAGTCGCCGTCCCGATGCCATTGCCAGCAACGAAGTGCGCGCAGAAGTCGGCAGCAACAACCGCAAGCAGATCAACTTCGACAGCACCGGCAAGCTCGATGATGAAGGTCAGTTCCTGTACCGCGTCGACGGCGTGGTTCGCGACAGCGGCATGCCGGTCGACCATACCGACGACAAACGCTACAACATCGCGCCGAGCCTGACCTGGAACATCGACGACGACACGCACCTGACCTTCCTCTCTCAGTACACCCGCGACGATACCGGGGTCTCCGGTCAGTTCCTGCCGCTGCAAGGCACCAAGACGTATTCGGATGCGGGCAAGATCTCTCACCACAAGAACCTCGGTGATCCGGATTCCGATCACTACGACCGCACTTACTACGCGCTGGGTTACGCTTTCGATCATCGCCTGAACGATGTCTGGCAGTTCAAGCAAAACCTGCGCTATACCAAGAGCGATCTGGAGTTCCAGCAAGCCTATGCGTCGTTCGGCAACTCAGTCTCGCCAGATGGCACCCTGGCTCGTCTGGTCGACAAGGTTGATGAAGACATAAGCCAGTTCGCCGTGGACAACAATTTCCAGGCCGACTTCCAGACCGGACCGCTGAACCATGTCGTGTTATTGGGCCTGGATCACCAGCGCACCAACACCAACTACAAATGGCTGGAAGGCAGTGCACCTCCGAGCAACGTGATCAACCCGATTCGCGGCGTGGATTTCTCCAACGTTGCCTACGCCACCTTCTATGACTACAACCAGAAGACCAACCAGACCGGCCTCTACGCTCAGGATCAAATCTCCCTGGACAAATGGCGCCTGACCTTGGGCGGTCGCGAAGACTGGATCCACACCGCAACGCAGTTCAATAACCAGAACGATGCCACCAACACCCAGCGCGACAAGGCTTTCAGCGGCAACGCCGGCCTGAGCTACGTGTTCGATTCGGGGATCACTCCATACATCTCCTACACCGAATCGTTCCAGCCATCGATGGGTGCTGATGCCAACGCTACCAGCTCGTTCAAACCGACTGAAGGCAAGCAGACCGAAGTGGGCGTGAAGTACATGCCACCGGGCAGCCGTACTTTGTTGACCGCTGCGGCATTTGATCTGCGCCAGCAAAACGTTTCGGTTACGCAAAACAACGTCACCAGCCAGATTGGTGAACTGAAAGTACGCGGCATCGAACTCGAAGCCACATCGGACGTCACCGACAACCTGAAACTGGTGGGTTCCTACACCTACACCGACACCGAAATCCTCAAGGGCGCCGACAAGGGCAACCGGATGAAACTGGTGCCACGCAACCAGGCGTCGTTGTGGTCTGACTACACCTGGCATGCCGGTTTCCTCGACGGCTTTGGCGTAGGTGCAGGCGTCCGTTATGTCGGTGACACCTATGGCAGCACCAGCAACACCGACAACTCGCACGTAGGGTCATACACCGTGTACGACGCCGCCGTGCACTACGACTTGAGCCGTCTCAATTCGGCGCTGGCAGGAGTTTCGGTCGATGTCACGGCGAAGAACCTGCTCGACAAGGACTACATCTCCACTTGCGACGGTTTCTGGTGTTACTACGGTGACGAGCGCAGCGTCATTGCCGGCGTGAACTACAAGTGGTAATGGCTTGATCTGACACGCCCAGTACCCAGGCCGTCCATCAAGGACGGCTTTGGTATTTCTGAGGGTCATGAAATGAAAAGTAAAACAATTCGCCGCTGGTCCTTCGTCCATACCTGGACCAGCCTGATCTGCACAGTCTTCCTGCTGATGCTGGCGCTGACCGGCCTGCCATTGATCTTCCACCACGAGATCGACCATCTGCTGGGCGATGCCGCCGAGTTGAAGGTCATGCCGGCGGACACCCCACAGCTGAACTTGCAGCAACTGGTTCAGGCGGCTGAAAAGCATCGCCCTGGCGAGGTCATGCAGTACTTCGGTTTCGATGAAGACGAACCGAATGCCGCCATTGCAATCATGGCGGCCACGGCGGGCACCGAGCCCAATTCGTCGCACACCTTCATGCTCGACGCCCGCACCGGCGAAGCGCTGGAAATGCCATCGGCCAATGGCGGTTTCATGATGGTCATGCTGCGCCTGCACGTGGACATGTTCGCCGGCCTGCCGGGCAAGCTGCTGCTGGCGTTCATGGGTTTGTTGTTCGTTGTCGCGATCGTGTCCGGCACGGTGTTGTACCTGCCGTTCATGCGGCGCTTGAAGTTCGCCACCGTGCGCCAGGACAAGTCCACCCGCCTGCGCTGGCTCGACCTGCATAACCTGATCGGCGTGGTGACGTTGACCTGGGCCCTGGTGGTCGGCGTGACCGGCGTGATCAGCGCCTGTGCCGACCTGCTGATCGCCGCGTGGCGCAATGACAGCCTGAGCGCGATGGTCGCGCCGTACCGCGATGCACCGCCGCTGACGCAACTGGCGCCGGCCACGCGCTTGCTCGACATTGCCAAGGAAGTTGCGCCGGGCATGCAACCGGACTTCATCGCCTTCCCCGGTACGCGGTTTTCCAGCGAGCACCATTACGCGGTGTTCATGAAAGGCAGTACGCACCTGACCTCGCACCTGCTGACGCCGGTATTGATCGACGCCAGCACCCTGCAAGTCACCGCCGTGGCGGAGCGCCCTTGGTACATGGATGCCATGGGCATGTCGCAGCCGCTGCACTTCGGTGACTACGGCGGCATGCCGATGCAAATTCTCTGGGCGACGCTGGATGTGCTGACCATCATCGTGCTCGGCAGTGGCGTGTATTTGTGGGTGGTGCGGCGCAAGGCCGCCAAACCCGTGCTGGAAAAAGCGGAGAGCGTGGCATGAAGCCTCGGCAGTCGAATTTCTGGAAGGTATTTGCCGCGCCCACTGTGATTGCTTTGCTCAGCGCGGCGGGGTTGTTTGCCGCGTTGCTGGGTGATGGCGTATGGGATTCGCTGAGCTGGTTGGGCCTGGGCATTCCGGCCATCCTCGGGCTGCGCGGCCTCCTGCAACGCCGCTGACCCCTGTAGGAGCTGCCGAAGGCTGCGATCTTTTGACTTTGAGTTTTCAAGATCAAAAGATCGCAGCCTTCGGCAGCTCCTACAGGAACTATCAAAACTCGACGTCATACGATGACCGAACCTCCCCGCCCGTCGCCTCACCTCGCAAAATCTCTGACATATCTGTTGACACTTTCCCCCTTGCACTCCTATAAAGACTCATGTTGTACGACAACCTACAACAACTGCAGCACCAAAAATAAATCCAAGAAAAAAGACGGTGAAGTGATGAAAGTCAAAGGCATCCGCTGGTGGATGGTCGGTCTGGTGACGGCCGGCCTGATGGTCAACTACCTGGCTCGCAATACCCTCTCAGTGGCCGCTCCGACCCTGATGAGCGAAATGAACATCACCACCGAGCAGTACTCGCACATCGTCGTCGCCTGGCAGGTGTGCTATGCGTTGATGCAACCGGTGGCGGGCTACATCATCGATGCCATCGGCACCAAAATGGGCTTCGCCATTTTCGCCTTCGCCTGGTCGATTGCCTGCGCACTCGCGGCATTCGCCAGCGGCTGGCAAGGTCTGGCTTTTTTCCGGGGCCTGCTCGGGCTGACTGAAGCGGCGGGCTTGCCAGCAGCGGTCAAGACTTCCACTGAATGGTTCCCGGCCAAAGAGCGCTCGGTGGCGATCGGCTGGTTCAACATCGGTTCGTCGATTGGCGCGGTGCTGGCGCCGCCGCTGGTGGTCTGGGCGATTCTGCACAGCGGCTGGGAACTGGCCTTCCTGATCGTGGGCGGTCTCGGTGTGGCCTGGACGTTCTTGTGGATGGTGCTCTACAAACACCCGCGCAATCAGAAACTGCTGGGTGACGAAGAGCGCGACTACATCCTCAGCGGTCAAGAAGATCACTTCAAAGACCCGGCCACCAAGAAAGGTAGCTGGAAGAAAATCATCGGCAGCCGCAACTTCTACGCCATTGCCAGCGCCCGGATTCTCTCCGAGCCGGCCTGGCAGACCTTCAACGCGTGGATTCCGCTATATCTGATGACCGAACGGCACATGAACATCAAAGAGATCGCGATGTTCGCCTGGCTGCCGTTCCTCGCCGCCGATCTAGGCTGTGTACTCGGCGGTTACCTCAGCCCGTTCTTCCACAAATACTGCAAAGTGTCGCTGTTCACCTCGCGCAAAATGGTCTTGCTGTTCGGTGCCTCATGCATGATCGGCCCGGCGTGCATCGGTCTGGTCGCCAGCCCGTACACGGCGATTGCGCTGCTGTGCATCGGCGGCTTCGCTCACCAGACGTTGTCCGGCGCGCTGTATGCGATCACCTCGGACTCGTTCGGCAAAAACGAAGTGGCCACCGCCACCGGCATGGGCGGCATGTTCGGCTACCTCGGCGCGGCTGCGTTTACCTTGGTGTTTGGCGTGATGGTGACCAAGATCGGCTACAGCCCGCTGTTCGTGGTGCTGGCGATTTTCGACATCGTGGCGGCGTTCATTGTCTGGACGGTTGCCCGTGAGCTGAAGCCTCAACAGGCCGCCCCGAATCTTCAAGCTGCAGTTCCAGCCAGCTAAACCACAAATCCTGTAGGAGCGAGCCTGCTCGCGATAGCGGTCTGTCAGCCAACGCTGCGCTGAATGTCAGGCCGCCATCGCGAGCAGGCTCACTCCTACAGGGGTGTTTGTGATCTTGAGCTATCGGTTCAACACGCTATGCTGCCCGACACCACCACCGACCGAGTCGTTGCCATGTCCGCCCCGAGCATGACCCTGTACCACAACCCCCTTTCCCCCTTCGTCCGTAAAGTCATGGTGCTGCTGCACGAAACCGGTCAGCAGAACCGCGTGGCCCTGCAGAACTGCGTGCTCACCCCGGTCGATCCGGACCTGGCGCTGATCGATGACAACCCCCTGAGCAAAATCCCCGCCCTGCGCCTGGCCGACGGCAACGTCATCCACGACAGCCGGGTGATCCTCGACTACCTCGATCACCAGCACGTCGGCAACCCGCTGATCCCTCGCGAAGGCTCAGCCCGCTGGCGCCGCCTGACCCTGGCCTCGCTGGCCGACGGGATCATGGACGCGGCGGTACTGGTGCGCTACGAAGTCGCCCTGCGCGCCCCGGAAAAACACTGGGACGCGTACCTCGACGGCCAACGCGACAAGATCCGCCGCGCCCTGGCGCTGTTGGAAAAAGATGCCATCGCCGAGCTGACCAGCCACTTCGACGTGGCCGCGATCAGCGTGGCGTGTGCCTTGGGTTACGTGGACTTGCGCCATCCTGATCTGGACTGGCGCACGGCGAATCCGCAATTGGCGGCGTGGTATTTCGAGGTGAGTCAGCGGCCTTCGATGATCGCGACGATGCCTAAGGTTTGAAGCTCCACTATCAGTTCTGCTAGTAGGCAAACGCTGGAAAAACTCCGATGCTCAAGATCCTGCCATATGGACCTTGCTCGGAGTTCAACCATGCCCAGTTCATCTCGAGAAACCGTACTGTGTCGCTACCACTACGATCCCCTGGATCGCCAGAATGGCTGCACAGTGCCGCAACAGCCTCCCATCCAGCAATTTCACAACAAAGACCGGCTAACCACCGAGATCCATGGCGCGAGCCGATGGAGCTTTTTTCAGCATGACGAACAGTTGCTCGCGCAACGAATGCACCAAGACGCCAACGCCACCACTGTCTTGTTAGCCACCGACCAACAGCGTTCGGTATTGAATGTCCTCGACACCACTCAACCTAATCCCCTCGCCTACACGCCCTACGGCCATCGCCCAGCGGAAAATGGCCTGCTCAGCCTGCTCGGATTTAACGGCGAACGGCCGGATCCGCTGACCGGGCATTATCATTTGGGGAATGGGTATCGACAGTTCAATCCGGTGTTGATGCGGTTTAACAGTCCGGATAGTTGGAGTCCGTTTGGGGAGGGCGGGGTTAATGCGTATGCCTATTGTGAAGGAAACTCTATAACTCGCACCGACCAATCAGGACATGCATGGTACAGTTCAATATTTAGAGCATCTAGAATATTTAGAATATTTAGAATATTTAGAAAAGCACCAAAAACCAAAAAAACGCAACAGAACTTGTTTAAAAAAACAGCGACAGCTGCATCAACACAAACACCAAAAACAGGCTCTCCAAAAATGAGCCGCACACGCATACTTGAAAATATAGAGAACCCCGATAGGCCGAAATGGCAAAAACGTGGATTTAATTCAGAAGACGCATTCGAAAACTCTCGGAAACTAAATTCCAAAAAAAATATCTCAACAATAAATCCCCAGAAAACTTCAGCGCCCCCCCTCAAGCTCAACTAAAAAAGACGTTATCACCTGAATCGAGATTAATCATTGAAAAAGCGCTCAAGAAAACAGAAAAAGAACTAGCCAGGATGCCCACGGGGGGGCGTGCATACCCCGAAATTGATAATATCACGGGCCTTGAAAACGAACGCGACACGCTTCGGGCGATGCTCCGAAATTAAAACACTAGTGACAAATGGGGACGGATCTATAAATAAATCCGTCCCTATGCCTCACGCTATACCCTACCTCTTTTTGATTTCCTGCCAAGCGAAAAACAACTTCCCGACCCGCATCGCCAGCAACCGCCCCTCCCGCTGATCTTCCCGCAACCCTACCGACCGGCTCATTTCACAGCTCCAACATCAAAATCCAACGGTTTCACCGTTTTTTGCCCAAACCCATACCAATCCAACCTACGCGTCAGCACCATAAACACGCCCAGCAACCCAAACAGCAACAACGACCCCATCAACAACGCGTAATCTTCGGCACTCAACAAGCCATAAAGCAGTCCATATAACGCTGCCAATCCCGCAGAAAAACTCAAGCCATGCCGCACGCTGCGCAGCACGTGGCAGACGTAGAACCCGATCAACAACACACAACCACTGGCCGACAATAGATAAGCCAGAGCAAAACCAATGTGCTCGGACAACGACAGCAACAACAGGTAGAAAAACGCCAGGGCCACGCCCACCAACGCATATTGCACCGGGTGTACTGCGAGGCTTTTCAGCACCTCGAAGAGGAAGAAACCGGCGAAGGTCAGGACGATGAACAGCAGCGCGTATTTGATCGCCCGGTCGCTCTTCAGGTACTGGTCCACCGGATCGATGAAGCTCACACCGAAGCTGCGGCCGAACAGTGCTTCACAACCGCCGCGAGACACGCAGCTATTCAGGGTTTCTTGCAGGTTGGTGGAGAAAAACGATGTCTGCCAGTTGGCGGTGAAGCCCTGATCGGTGATTTCGCGCTGGGCCGGCAGGTAATTGCCAATGAAGCTGGGATGCGGCCAGTTGGCGGTCAGCGAGACCTTGCTGGTCTTGCCCACCGGCAGTATTTGCAACTGGCCGGTACCTTGCAGTTTCAGGTCGAAACCGAAGGCCAGTTCCGTGGCTTGTTTGGTGTTTATTGCCGGGAGAGTTACGTGGACGCCCTCGCCCAGCCAGCCGACCTGACTGCCAGGGATGAAGTCCAGACTCTGGTCATTGAGCTCTAGCTTCAACGCGTTTTCGATGCCGCGAATGTCGCTGATGCCGACGGCGAGAAACGGCTGGTCGAACTGATAATCGCCGAAGTCTTCCTTGATACCCAGTTGTGCGGGTAACGAAAAATGGCCGCTGATGCGGTTGTCGGCGTGGAATAGCCGCGCCTGATAAATACCCCGGGAGCGCAGTTCGGTCTGCACCGCACCGTCCAATTCAAAGCGCTCCGGCAGAAAGTATAAACGCCCGCGCTCTTCTCCGATCTCTTGATAGCGCTCGTTGGTTTTTTCGTGGGTCTTCCAGGTGCGCACCACTTTGCGGTACGGCACCACCATCAGCGGCCCGCTCAATTGTTGGCTGTAACTGGAGCTGCGCGCGATGTCTTCGAGCACGCCGTCGCGCAGTTGCTGGCGGTCCTGGATCACGCCGTTGATCATCAGCAACGGGATCAGCAATAACAGAATCAGCAGGGCGATCGCCCCGAGTTTGAGGGTAAGGCTGCGGTTCATGGGACTCTCCCTGTTTTGGATGGGGAAAGTCTGATTGGGCTGTGTGGGGGATTTGTGGGAGGAATGTGGAGAGTTTGTGGAGTTCGGAAAAGATCGCAGCCTTCGGCAGCTCCTACAGAAGTACATCGATCCGAGTAGGAGATGCCGAAGGCTGCGATCTTTAGCGTATTGAAGGCAAATGCAAACTGACCTGCACACCGCCATCGACAT
Source organism: Pseudomonas sp. NFX98 (assembly GCF_047784845.1). Taxonomy (NCBI): domain Bacteria; kingdom Pseudomonadati; phylum Pseudomonadota; class Gammaproteobacteria; order Pseudomonadales; family Pseudomonadaceae; genus Pseudomonas; species Pseudomonas sp. NFX98. The sequence goes on from NZ_JBLNNF010000006.1 coordinate 128,132, forward strand.
TGCCAATGCTCATCGCCCCACCATGCAACTTGACCACTTCCTCGACAAAGTTGAGCCCAAGCCCGGTGCTCTTGCGCCCACTGTCGGGGCGCGGCAATGAGTAAAAGCGCTCGCTCAAACGCGGCAGCGCATAGTCGGGAATGGGCTCGGCCTGATTGAACAGTTTGAACTCGATCTGCTCACCGAGCTGTATGGCGGTGAATCGCAATACACCTTGAACCGGAGTGAAATCCAACGCGTTTTCCAACAGATTGCCCAGCGCCTGACGCAACAGAAACGGCTCGCCGATCAGCGCCAGGTTCGACGCAATGGCTTGCTCTACGCGTAACTTTTTGCCTTCGATCCGCGCCGATTGCGCGTTCAACAGCACATCCACCAATGCCGCTAATGGCACCGCCACGCGCTCCTCAAGCCCTTGGCGCTGTTCGACCTGCGCCAGATTCAACAACCGCTCGATCAACTGCTGCATACGTGCACTTTCGCTGTCGATGTTGCCGACAAACCGCTGCTGTTGCGCCAACGGCATCTCGCTTTGCAGCAACTCCGCCGCACCGCGAATCGCCGCCAACGGACTTTTCAGCTCATGGGTCAAGGTGTGCACGTAACGCTCGACGTAGGCCTTGCCTTCGAGTTGCGTGCGCATCTGTTCCACCGCCGTTGCCAATTGCTCCAGCTCGCCGCCGCGATAGTGCGGCACTTCGACCCGGCGCCCTTCGCTCACAGCCTGGGCATAAGCGGTCAACCGTCGTAGTGCCCGACTCAACCACCACGACAACAACGCGCCAAACAGCAAGCCGAGGCCGATCAGTCCGGCGCCGTAAGCGAGCAATCGTCGTTCAGTGCGATCCACATACGGCTGCAATGAGCTGTTGGGTTTGGCCACGGTGACCACGCCGATGATCCGCCCGTTGTCGCGAATCGGCGCGCCGACGTGCATCACCGAAGACGTCGCATCATTGGGATCGCTGCGGGTCGAGCGGGCGCCATATTCGCCGCGCAGAGTCAGGTAAACGTCGTTCCAGCGTGAGTAATCCTGACCCACCGCCACGCCGCTGGAATCCAGCACCACGATGCCTTTGGCGTCGGTGACGTAGATTCGGTGGTTGACCTGATTCTTCGGCAAACCCCAGATATTCGCCGCCGGTTGTCGCTCACCGTAGGCCTTGAGCAAATCCGGCCAACGATTCTGGTCGAGGGTTCCGGCCTTGAAGTCATCGCGCAGGATTTCCGCCATCAGGTTGGCGGTATCGACCAGGGTTTCTTCGGTGGACTGGCGCACGCCGGGGCGGATTTCTTCCATCACCGTGCTGAGCACGAAGTAGCCGGTCAGGCCGATGAACAGCACGTAGACCAGGAAAATCCGGATCCCCAACGGCATCAGCTGTGTCCCGGACTGTAGCTGTAGCCGAGCCCGCGATGGGTCTGGATCGGCTCGGCGTCCACCTTCACCAACCGCAACTTCGCGCGCACGCTCTTGATGTGGCTGTCGATGCTGCGCTCGTATCCGGCATCGGCGGCCACCCCCAGCGCGTCGAGTAACTGTTCGCGGCTGAAGACGCGCTCGGGTTGTTCGAGCAGACATTGCAACAGACGGAATTCGTGGCGGGTCAGGCTCAAGGCTTGGCCGCGATAGGTGATTTGCACGCGTTCGTGGTCGATACGAAACAGTGCCGGCGCAGTCTCGGCCAGGTTTTTCGGCCCAACACGCTTGAGAATCGCCCGAACCCGCGCCGCCACTTCACGGGGGCTGAACGGCTTGACCACGTAATCGTCGGCACCGATCTCCAGTCCCACGACACGGTCGATTTCGCCATCCCGCGCACTGAGAAACATCACCGGCACTTCGCTGAAACGCCGCAACTGCTTGCAGGTTTCGAAGCCACTGATGTCCGGCAGGCCGATGTCGAGGATGATCAGATCCGCCGGGGTCTGCCGCTGATGTTCCAGCGCAGCCGCACCCAGGGTCAGCCAAGTGGTCGTGAAGCCCTCGCCCTGCAAGGCGAAAATCAGGGTGTCGGCAATCGCCGCTTCGTCTTCGACAATCAGGATATGAGGCATGGCGTCCGGGCGTGGGGGTTGAGTGGGCGAACGGTGACTCAAGCCTTACCTCACGTCAATGAGACCACTTCAGCAGTCCGGCTTATCCGCCGTAAACCTTCTAGCCGGATTCACCGCCGCACCAAACTCACGCAAAGCCTTGGCACCAATCAACAGCGGATAATTAAAGCTGCTCCGGTCAGTCAAATTGACCTCGACCGTGCGCTTGACGTTGCCCAGGCACAACTCCAGATCGACTACCGGGCGCTTGGTGGGTGCGGCGGTGTCTTCATCTTCGTCTTCTTCGGAGCGGGTCTTGATCTTGCTGATCCGCGCGACCTTGTGTTCGTAGACCTTGTTGCTCGCGTCCTTGGTGGCTAGGCGGAAGCGTACCCAGTCTTCGCCGTCACGGGTGAAGGTTTCGATGTCTTTCGCCGACAGCGACGCCGTCAGGGCGCCGGTGTCCATTTTTGCCTTGAGCACTTCACCGCCGATTTCCGGCAGCGCGATGTATTCGTAACGGCCGTACAGGGTCGGCTCGGCGGCCATGACCGGCAGGGCGATGAGGGAAAGCAGTGCAAGGAGGGATTTCACGTAATGGGCTTCCATGAGAAGTGAGCAGCGGGATTTTAGACCGTTGTTCGCATGATCGTTCCCACGAGGTTAGCGGCACCCAGGTGAAACATTCGTCAGCACCGATTTGGCCTGCCGCCCGAAGCTGCTTATCATGGCGCGCCCAAACGCTTTCAAGAGTTGCCTATGCGCCGCCTGCTCACCGGCTGTTTCGTTACCCTGCTGCTGTTGCTCAACACCCTGGCCCTGATTGGGCCCTTGATGGTGTTTGCCCTGCTCAAACTGGTCCTGTCCGGCCGCTTTCGTGATTACGCCTCTACGGCGGTGATGTGGATCGCCGAGACCTGGTCGGAAATCGACAAGCTGATCTTCCGTTTATGCATCCCCACCCAATGGGACATTCGCGGTGGCGACGATCTGCGGCGCGACACGTCGTATCTGGTGATCAGCAACCACCAATCCTGGGTTGATATCCCGGCATTGATCCAGACGCTGAACCGACGCACGCCGTTCTTCAAATTCTTCCTCAAGAAAGAACTGATCTGGGTGCCGTTCCTGGGCCTGGCCTGGTGGGCGCTGGACTACCCGTTCATGAAGCGCTACACCAAGGCGTTCCTGGCGAAGCACCCGGAGCTGGCCGGCAAGGATCTGGAGATCACCAAACAGGCCTGCGAACTGTTCAAGCGGCAGCCGGTGACGGTGGTCAATTATCTGGAAGGCACGCGTTTCACCGCCGCCAAAAGCGCTCAGCAGCAATCACCGTTCACTCACCTGCTCAGGCCAAAGGCTGGCGGCGTGGCGTTTGTGCTGGCGGCGATGGGCGAGCAGCTGGATGCGATTCTCGATGTGACGGTGGTTTACCCGCAGCAGAAAATTCCGGGGTTCTGGGACTTGATCAGCGGCAACGTGCCAAGGGTCATCATCGACATCAAGACCCGCGACCTCGACCCGGCGCTGTGGCAGGGCGATTACGAAAACGATCCGCGGTTTCGTGAAACGGTCCAGAACTGGGTCAATCAGCTCTGGACCGAGAAGGACCAACGCATCGACGCGTTGCGCGCCGAAAGCCGCTGATCAGCTACCGGTGACGCCGGTGCCCCAGATCCCTCCCAGGCTTTGCAGCAGCGAACCGCCAACGCCTTGCTGACCGAGGTATTGCAGGATCACCGGGGCAAACTGGCCGATCATGCCGCTGTCCATGCCCAAGGCGCTGAAGGCATTGTTCAGGTCATTAGTGTCCTTGACGTTGCCCAGGGCATTGTCCAGCCCGGCGGCCTTGCCGCTGGAACCGAGTAAACCAGCCAGTGCGCCCAACTCGCCGCCGCCCGACAACTTGTCGATGCCCGGCACACTCTTGGCCAGTTCCGAATAGTCGGTCGAACTCAACTGATTCTTCGCCAACCCCAGCATTGCCCCTGTGCCGCCAACGGCTTGTTGCGGGGTCACGTTCAGTTGGCTGAGTGCGCCCAACAGGTCCGCTGTTTCCGAGGTTGGTGCCGCGCCGGTCGCCGCGTTGCCACCCTTCATGCCTGCAATGGCATTGGCCGCATCGCCCAAGCTGAACTGGGCAAAGACCGGGCTGGCTGCCAGAGTCATGAGCGATGCCAGTGCAAAACCGCGTGAAATCTTCATCAGACATCCTCTTGTGTCATGAAAAACGCCCGGTTGAGGGCGCAAAGCTGCCGATTTGACCGGGTCGGCGCGGGCATGTTCCTCAGGCCCGCGTGCATTTCCTACCCACTCGTTACAAAGCGGTCCGGAGGATGGCGACCCCATCAGATCTGTTAGTAGGAAACTTTGCCCGGTTGTACCAAAGTAACCCTGAATTGACGAACTCATTCAGGAAGATCGGCCATGCGCCCCAAACGCGAAAAGTTGCTCTGCCGCTACAGCTACGACCCTCTGGATCGATTGGTAAATTGCACTCCCACGGCGCTCGCTACTACCCAGCGTTTTTACCTGAAAGATCGCTTGGCCACTGAGATTGAAGGCGCGGTGCAGCGTTCCATCATGCAGCACGACGATCAACTGCTGGCTCAGCAACACCGTCAGACTGGAGCCATGGAAGCGCGGTTGTTTGCCACTGATCAACAGCGTTCGGTGTTGAATGTACTTGATGCCACTAGGCCACACCCCCTCGCCTACTCACCCTATGGTCATCGCCCGGCAGAAAACGGGTTGATCAGCCTGCTCGGCTTCAACGGTGAAAGGCCAGACCCCGTGACGGGGTGTTATTTGCTGGGGAACGGTTATCGGGCGTTTAACCCGGTGTTGATGCGGTTTAACAGTCCGGACAGTTGGAGTCCGTTTGGGGAGGGTGGGTTGAATGCGTATGGGTATTGCGGCGGGGATCCGGTGAATCAAATGGATTCAACGGGACACGCCCCAGCATTTTTGGTAAAGCTTTTGGGTGTTTCCGATGCTCTCTCCTCTGGAAACTCCAACCCGAATCTTCTCAAAGGCTTTTGGACAACCACGAAACAATCACTGCGGCGAAATTCAACGCCTACAACTGAACCAATCTCATTGGCAAGACAACACGTGGATGACGTAGTCAGTAACGTTATTGACCCTGAACCCTTCGTTCAACGGCTAGCAACTGTTAATGCGAACCTGGCCAGTCATGGAAGTCACACCCTATCTATGAAACATGCAATGCAGTATGAAGAACTCGTCCATCAGGTGAGCTCTAGACAGATCAGTAACACTGCCGCCCATGCTTCATCCGCAAGTATGTGGGCAGAGAAATACGTTCAAGACCGAAGACCCAGCGGCATCGTCGGTGTCGTTTTCAATGGGTTGGGAGGGACTTTATTGAGTGGTGTCCATGATCACTCGCTTCAAAAAACGGGTAAGGCACTACGCCAACAATTACCTTAATGACTGTTTCATCCTATACAAAAAGGGCGACATCAAGTCGCCCTTTCCTTGCAGCAAATACCTTTACGCCGCACTAAACAACTTGTGCGGATCAATCACAAATTTCTTCGGCACGCCCGCATCGAATTCGCCGTAACCTTCCGGCGCCTGATCCAGACTAATGACCTGTACCCCCACCACTTCAGCAATGTTGATGCGGTCCCACATGATCGCCTGCATCAGTTGGCGGTTGTACTTCATGACCGGGGTCTGACCGGTGTGGAAGCTGTGGGATTTGGCCCAGCCCAGACCGAAGCGGATGCTCAGGCTGCCCATTTTCGCAGCAGCGTCGACGGCACCTGGATCTTCGGTAACGTACAAGCCAGGGATACCGATCTTGCCTGCCACACGCACCACGCCCATCAGCGAGTTGAGTACGGTGGCCGGGGCTTCGTGTTTGACGCCGTCATGGCCGTGGCCGCGGGCTTCGAAGCCGACGGCGTCGACGGCGCAATCCACTTCCGGTTCGCCCAGCAGCGCGGCGATTTGCTCGTGCAGCGGGGTGTCGAGGGACAGGTCGGCGATTTCGAAACCCTGGGCCTTGGCGTGTGCCAGGCGGACGGTGTTGACGTCACCGACGATGACCACTGCGGCGCCCAACAGACGAGCGGAAGCGGCAGCCGCCAGACCGACCGGACCGGCACCCGCGATGTACACGGTGCTGCCCGGGCCGACGCCGGCGGTCACGGCGCCGTGGTAGCCGGTTGGCAGGATGTCGGAGAGGCAGGTCAGATCACGGATTTTTTCCATGGCGCGATCGCGATCAGGCAGTTTCAGCAGGTTGAAGTCGGCGTACGGCACCAGCGCGTATTCGGCCTGGCCGCCGGTCCAGTCGCCCATGTCGACGTAACCATAGGCACCGCCCGGACGCGCCGGGTTAACGCTCAGGCACACGCCGGTGTGCATTTCCTTGCAGGAACGGCAGCGCCCGCAAGCCACGTTGAACGGTACGGACACCAGATCGCCGATTTGCAGGTTTTCGACGTCGCGGCCCTTCTCGATGACTTCACCGGTGATTTCGTGACCCAGGACCAGACCGGTTTGAGCGGTGGTACGACCGCGCACCATGTGTTGGTCGGAACCACAGATGTTGGTGGAGACCACACGCAGGATGACGGCGTGCTCGATCTTCCTGCCGCGCGGGTCCTGCATTTTCGGATAGTCGATTTTCTGTACTTCGACCTTGCCAGCGCCGAGATACACCACACCACGATTGCCAGACATGCTTTCACCTCGCTGTTGTTTTTATGGAACCGCGTTGCCCAGGCAGGCAGCGCGTTAAGTGCTCGGGTACAGATGCTGAATCTTGTGTTGCCTGTTAGGGCCTCATCGCGGGCAAGCCTTGCTCCTACAGGATCGAGGTCGGTCGCAGCAATGAGACAACCTCACTCCTGTAGGAGCAAGGCTTGCCCGCGATGGGCCGCGAAGCGACCCCAAAAATCTAAAGAACGACGGTGCGATTGGCGTTCAAAAACACTCTTCTCTCGATGTGATACCCAACCGCCCGCGCCAGAGTCAGGCCTTCAATGTCGCGCCCCTTGGCAATCAGGTCTTCCGGATAATGACTGTGATCCACCACCTCGACGCCTTGGGCAATGATCGGCCCTTCATCGAGGTCGTTGTTGATGTAATGCGCCGTCGCGCCGACCAGTTTCACGCCCTTGTTGTATGCCTGGTGATAAGGCTTGGCGCCCTTGAAACCGGGCAACAGGGAGTGGTGAATGTTGATCGCCTTGCCGTCGAGTTTGCGGCACAACTCCGGTGACAGGACCTGCATGTAGCGGGCAAGAATCACCAGTTCAGCGCCAGCCTCTTCGATCACCTGCAACACTTGACGCTCTTGCGACGGCTTGTCGTTGGGGTCGAGCGGGAAGTGGTAGTACGGAATCTGGTGCCAGTCGGCCAACGGCTTGAGGTCCGGGTGGTTCGAGACCACGGCGGCCACGTCCATCGACAATTGGCCGATGCGCTGGCGGTAAAGCAAATCGTTGAGGCAGTGATCAGCCTTGGAGACCATGATCACCACTTTCGGCCGATAGTGCGGCGGGGTCAGTTCGAAGATCATGCCGAACGATTCACCACGCTCCTGCAAACCGGCGCGGAACGACTGCTCGTCGAAGCCATCCGGTTGGCGAAATTCCACGCGAATGAAGAAACGGCCCGAGAGCCGGTCATCGAACGAGTGGTGTTCGGTGACGTAACAGCCCTGCTCGAACAGAAAGCGGGTCACCGCGTCCACCGTGCCGAGCACGCTGGGGCAGTCGGCGGTCAAGATCCATGTGTCTGGGGCGCGGCTCATAGTGCGGTGACTCCTTTGAAGTCGGTAAATGCCTACTGTAGGAGCGAGCTTGCTCGCGATGGAGGCCAACGATGACGCGTGCTTGCTGATTTAACGCGCCGCTCTTGAGTCCATCGCGAGCAAGCTCGCTCCTACAGGAAGGCGGTGATCAGGCCTGAACGCTGAGGCCGAATTCAGCCGCTGCATCCTGCAACCACAACCACCAGTAATCCGAGAAGCTGCGACGGATCAGCAGTTCCCAGGTGTCTTCGCCGGTATGGCGGATCACCAGTTGCGACTTGGCGAACACCGTGCCGACAGCCTTGCCCACCGGAAAGCTGTTTGGGTGCACGTCGTAGCTGGTGGATTTCATCAGCACCTGGCGCACGTTCGGGCCGCTCAGTTCGAGGATCTGCTGACCGCCGCTGACGTTGACGATCTGGATGTGCAGATCGCCCAGCGCTTCACGCAGTTTTTGCTCGGCGGCGAACTCTTCGCCGGTCGGCACGATCAGCAGCCATTCATCCGGCCCCATCCATTGCAGGCTGGTTTCGCCTTTGACGATGACGGTCAGCGCACCCGGCAATTCGATGCCGAGCGCCTTGTGCACGCCGGCGGCAAACGCGGCATCGTGGCCATCGCCACGAATGGTCAGGTGGCCGAGGAGTTTTTTCTCACGCACGGTCACACCGGCGTTCTTGCGACCCTTGCCCACCAGGCTGGCGAGGTCGGCATGCTGCAGCGACGACTCGGCCTTGGCCCCGGTGGTTGGGCGTTGTTGGTAAACATTGGCTGCGGTCATAAAGCACCTTTCCTGAATTCTGTGTTCCCTGTGGGAGCTGGCTTGCCAGCGATAGCGTTGTATCAGTCACTGTTGTGTTGTCTGGTCTGACGCCATCGCGGGCAAGCCCGCTCCCACAGGTACTGTGGTGTCACACGTTCTGGCGATCACCTTTCGGATCGAAGAACACCGAAGAAACAATCTCCGCCTCGATCACGCTGCCATCCGCCAACGGTGCAAACACGCGTTCGCCCATGCGGTTCAGGCCGCCCTTGACCACGCCCATGGCAAACGAATAGCCGAGGGAGTTGTGGGCGTAGCTGGAGGTCACGTGGCCGACCATGGTCATCGGGATCGCCTGCTTGGTGTTGAACACCAGTTGCGCACCTTCCGGCAGCCATTTGTTCGGATCGATCGGCTTCAGGCCCACCAACTGCTTGCGCTGATCACGCACGCAGTCTTCACGGTTCATGCCGCGCTGACCGATCCACGAGAACGGTTTGGTGCGGCCAACACACCAGCCCATGTTCAGGTCGTCCGGGGTCATCGAGCCGTCAGTGTCCTGGCCGACGATGATGAAGCCCTTCTCGGCCCGCAGGACGTGCATGGTTTCGGTGCCGTATGGGGTCAGGTTGTACTTCTTGCCGGCGTCGACGATTTTCTCGAGCACGCCCATCGCGTAGTCGGCCTGCACGTTGACTTCGTACGACAGCTCACCGGTAAACGAAATCCGGAACACCCGCGCCGGTACGCCGCCGACCAGACCTTCTTTCCAGGTCATGAACGGGAACGCTTCGTTGCTCAGATCGATGTCGGTGACTTCGCTGAGCAGCTTGCGGCTGTTCGGCCCGGACAGGGTCATGGTTGCCCAGTGATCGGTCACGGAGGTGAAGTACACCTTCAGGTCTGGCCATTCAGTCTGCTGGTAGATTTCCAGCCATTGCAGCACGCGTGCAGCGCCGCCAGTGGTGGTGGTCATCACGAAATGGTTGTCGGCCAGGCAGGCGGTCACGCCGTCGTCGAACACCATACCGTCTTCTTTGCACATCAGGCCGTAACGCGCCTTGCCCACGTCGAGCTTGGTCCAGGCGTTGGTGTAGATGCGGTTGAGGAACTCGCGCGCATCCGGGCCCTGAATGTCGATCTTGCCCAAAGTCGAAGCGTCCAGCAGGCCGACGCTATCGCGCACGGCTTTGCATTCGCGCTTCACGGCGGCATGCAGGTCTTCACCGGATTTCGGGAAGTACCACGGACGTTTCCACTGACCGACGTCTTCGAACTCGGCGCCGTTTTTCAGGTGCCAGTGATGCAGTGCAGTGAAACGCACAGGTTCGAAGATGTGCCCACAGTGACGACCGGCCACGGCGCCGAATGTCACCGGCGTGTAGTTCGGGCGGAACATGGTGGTGCCCATCTGCGGGATGGTCACGTTCAGCGAACGGGCGGCGATGGCCAGGCCGTTGACGTTGCCGAGCTTGCCCTGATCAGTGCCGAAGCCCAGCGCGGTGTAGCGTTTTACGTGCTCGACCGACTCGAAGCCTTCGCGGGTCGCCAGTTCGATGGCGGCGGCGGTGACGTCGTTTTGCAGGTCGACGAATTGCTTCGGTGCCCGTGCAGTGTTCTTTTCATGGGGCACCTGGAACAGCGCCAGAGTCGGCTCTTCCAGACGTGCCAGGGCTTTCGGCAAGGTCGCTTCGACCGGACCGAAACCGGCTTCGCTGGCTGCGCGAACGCCGCCTTCAAAACCGTCGGCCAGCGAATCGCCCAGACCGTAGACGCCGTTGATACCACCGACGCACACGCGTTTCTGCGGTGCTTCGCCCGGTACGAAACCGAGGATGTCTTCACGCCAGGTTGGCTTGCCACCCAAGTGCGAAGCCAAGTGAACGACAGGGCTGTAACCACCTGAACTGGCGATCAGATCGCAGTCGAGCCATTCGCCCGGGCTGGTGACTTTGTGTCCTTTCACATCGATGGCAGCGACGCGAGCAGCCGTCACGTGCTTGCTGCCACGGGCCTCGATCACGGCACTGCCGGTGAGGATGCGGATGCCTTTGGCGCGTGCTTCTTCCACCAGCGCACCGCGCGGGTTGCTCCGGGCGTCGGCGATCGCCACCACTTGCAGGCTGGCATCGAGCCAATCCAGCGCAACGCGGTAGGCGTGATCGTTGTTGGTCGACAGCACCAGTTTCTTGCCCGGCGCCACGCCGTAACGGCGCACGTAAGTCGAGACAGCACCGGCCAGCATGTTGCCCGGCACGTCGTTGTTGCCGTAGACCAGTGGACGCTCGTGAGCGCCGGTCGCCAGCACCACACGCTTGGCGCGAACCCGGTGGATGCGCTGACGCACCTGGCCAATCGGTGCGCGGTCGCCGAGGTGATCGGTCAGGCGCTCGTGAATGGTCAGGAAGTTGTGGTCGTGGTAGCCGTTGACCGTGGCGCGCGGCAACAGCAGCACGTCCGGGGTGTTCTTCAGTTCGGCGATGACACTGGCGACCCACTCGGTCGCAGGCTTGCCGTCGAGGCTTTCGCGGGAGTCGAGCAGGCTGCCGCCGAACTCTTCCTGCTCGTCAGCCAGGATCACACGGGCACCGCTGCGCGCAGCCGCCAGTGCAGCGGCCAAACCCGCAGGGCCGGCGCCGACGATCAGCACGTCGCAGTGCTGGTTCATGTAGTCGTAGGTGTCCGGATCGTTCTCGGTCGGCGAACGGCCAAGACCGGCAGCCTTACGAATGTACTTCTCGTAAGTCATCCAGAACGATTGCGGGTACATGAAGGTTTTGTAGTAGAAACCCGGTGGCATCAGCTTGCCGCCGACCTTGCCGAGAATCCCCATCATGTCGTTGTTCACGCTCGGCCAGCCGTTGGTGCTGGTGGCGACCAGACCCTGGTACAGCGCTTGTTGCGTGGCGCGTACGTTCGGAATTTGCGTGGCTTCAGTGGCGCCGATCTGCAGCACCGCGTTCGGCTCTTCAGCGCCGGCGGCGAAGATGCCGCGCGGACGGGAATACTTGAAGCTGCGACCGATGATGTCGACACCGTTGGCCAGCAGTGCAGCGGCCAGCGAGTCGCCTTCAAAGCCTTTGTAGCTCTGGCCGTTGAAGGTGAAGCTCAAGACTTTGTTGCGGTCGATCCGTCCGCCGTTGGACAGGCGATTGATCTGGCTCATACCTTCTCTCCCAGAGCCGTGCTGGCCGCTTTCGGGCTATCGGTCTTGTCGGTGAATTGTGGCTTGGTGCCGATCTTGTAGGTTTCGAGAATCTCGTAGGTCACGGTGTCGCGGGTGGCGTTGAAGTACTGACGGCAACCGGCGGCGTGAATCCACAGTTCATGGTGCAGACCGCGAGGGTTGTCGCGGAAGAACATGTAGTCGCCCCACTCCTCGTCGGTGCAGCTGTTCGGATCCAGTGGACGCGGAATGTGCGCCTGGCCGGATGCGTGGAATTCCTCTTCGGAGCGCAACTCGCCGCAGTGAGGACAGAAGATATGCAACATGGGGATTTCTCCTGTTAGTGGGCAACCGCAGCAGCGCCGTGTTCATCGATCAACGCACCGTTGTGGAAACGGTCGATGGAGAAAGGTGCGGCCAATGGGTGCATTTCACCCTTGGCCAGGCTCGCGGCAAATACGTTGCCCGAGCCAGGTGTCGCCTTGAAGCCGCCGGTGCCCCAACCGCAGTTGAAGAACATGTTCGGCACCGGGGTTTTCGAAATGATCGGGCAGGCATCCGGCGTGGTGTCGACGATGCCGCCCCACTGACGGTTCATGCGTACGCGGGACAACACCGGGAACATCTCGACGATGGCCTGGATGGTGTGCTCGATCACCGGGTACGAACCACGCTGGCCGTAGCCGTTGTAGCCGTCGATACCGGCGCCGATCACCAGGTCGCCCTTGTCGGACTGGCTGATGTAACCGTGCACGGCGTTGGACATGATCACGCTGTCGATAATCGGTTTGATCGGCTCGGACACCAGCGCTTGCAGCGGGTGGGATTCGATCGGCAGACGGAAACCGGCGAGCTTGGCCATGTGCCCGGAGTTACCTGCGGTCACTACGCCGACGCGCTTGGCGCCGATGAAGCCCTTGTTGGTTTCAACGCCGATGCACACGCCGTTTTCCTTGCGGAAACCGATCACTTCGGTCTGCTGGATCAGGTCCACACCGAGGGCGTCGGCCGCACGGGCAAAGCCCCAGGCCACCGCATCGTGACGAGCCACGCCGCCGCGACGCTGGACGGTCGCGCCCATCACCGGGTAGCGAGTGTTCTTCGAGCAGTCGAGGTACGGAATCTCGTCGGCGACTTGCTTGGCATCGAGCAGTTCGCCGTCGACGCCGTTGAGGCGGTTGGCGCTGACCCGACGCTCGGAATCACGGATGTCCTGCAGGGTGTGGCACAGGTTGTAGACGCCGCGCTGGGAGAACATCACGTTGTAGTTCAGATCCTGGGACAGGCCTTCCCACAGTTTCATCGCGTGTTCGTACAGGTGCGCCGATTCGTCCCACAGGTAGTTGGAGCGAACGATGGTGGTGTTGCGCGCGGTGTTACCGCCGCCCAGCCAGCCCTTCTCGACCACGGCCACGTTGGTGATGCCGTGTTCCTTGGCCAGGTAGTAGGCGGTCGCCAGACCGTGCCCGCCACCGCCGACGATGATCACGTCGTAGACCTTTTTCGGGGTCGGCGTGCGCCACATGCGCTGCCAGTTTTCGTGGTGGCTGAGGGAGTGTTTGAAGAGGCCGAAGCCCGAATAGCGTTGCATAGTCATTTACTCCAAAACCGCGCTCAGCGATAAACCGGGAAGTCCGCGCACAGTGCCGACACTTGCTGGGCAACATTGGCCTCGACATCGGCATCGCCGAGGTTGTCGAGGATGTCGCAGATCCAGCCGGCCAGCGTCACGCACTGGCTCACCTTGAAGCCGCGCGTGGTCACCGCCGGGGTGCCGATGCGCAGGCCGGAGGTCACGAACGGCGACTGTGGATCGTTCGGGACAGCGTTCTTGTTCACGGTGATGTGGGCGCGACCGAGTGCTGCGTCCGCCTCTTTGCCAGTGAGGCCCTGACGGATCAGGCTGACCAGGAACAGGTGGTTGTCGGTACCGCCGGACACTACATCGTAGCCGCGTTTGATAAACACGCTGGCCATGGCCTGGGCGTTGTCGATCACTTGTTGTTGGTAAGCCTTGAAGCCTGGCTCCAGCGCCTCTTTGAAGCACACGGCTTTACCGGCGATGACGTGCATCAGCGGGCCGCCCTGGGCACCGGGGAATACTGCTGCGTTGAGCTTCTTCTCGATTTCTTCATTGGCCTTGCACAGGATCAGGCCACCACGTGGACCACGCAGGGTCTTGTGGGTGGTGGTGGTGACCACATCGGCGTACGGGAGCGGATTCGGGTACAGACCCGCGGCGACCAGACCGGCAACGTGGGCCATGTCGACGAACAGCAGCGCGCCAACCTTGTCGGCGATCTGACGGAAACGTGGGAAGTCCAAAGTCTTCGAGTAAGCCGAGAAACCGGCAACGATCATCTTCGGCTTGCACTCGACGGCCAGGCGCTCGACTTCGTCGTAATCGATCAGACCGGTCTTGGTGTCGATGCCGTACTGCACGGCGTTGTACAGCTTGCCCGAGGACGACACTTTGGCGCCGTGGGTCAGGTGACCGCCGTGGGCCAGACTCATGCCCAGGATGGTGTCGCCAGCTTGCAGCAGGGCCAGGTACACGGCGCTGTTGGCCGAGGAACCGGAGTGTGGCTGGACGTTGGCGTAATCGGCGCCGAACAGTTGCTTGGCGCGCTCGATGGCCAGGGCTTCAACCTTGTCGACGTGCTCGCAGCCACCGTAGTAGCGCTTGCCCGGATAGCCTTCGGCGTACTTGTTGGTCAGGCCGCTGCCTTGCGCTTCCATCACGCGCTTGCTGGTGTAGTTCTCCGACGCGATCAGCTCGATGTGATCTTCCTGACGTTGCTCCTCGGCATTCATCGCCGCCAGCAGTGCATCGTCGTAACCCTGGATCTGGTCTTGCTTGCTGAACATCGCGTCTCTCCCAGCGGCATCTGTGCGCCATTCGTCTCGGTAAGGCACCGGTGTTTCGGCAGTGCCCTTTGATAGCGATGGTATGACTGGCTTGGAGAGATCAAATGCCTACGGGCGCCACGCAAAGGTGCGTTTACGACATGGCGGGAAATGGCTTGCCGCACCCAACCCTCAATTCATCGAGAAACCCTGTGGGAGCTGGCTTGCCAGCGATGACGTCACCACATCCGGCATTGATGGCGGCTGGTCCACCGTTATCGCTGGCAAGCCAGCTCCCACAGAGTCATGCAACGATCTGGCGGAGAAGCAACAACATGAGGAAATGCACGGGATACAGCGCATACGCCCACCGCCGCATCGGTGGTGGTTTTACGTCACGCAGGTGTCGCAACAAGAACAGCCCCAGCCATGGCGCAATCAGACAAGTGGCGACTGCCGCCATCGCCACGTGATTGCCTAATCGAACGGAGTAATACAGCACCTGCCATTGATTGGCGGCGAGACAAACCACTCCCGGCAGCAGTGCGAAGTACCACGGACGACGGATCACCAGCAGCGTCACCCACGGCAGCAACACGCCAAAGAAACCGAACATCAATCGCTGAGAGAAAAACGCCGCCAACACCAGAGCACCGACTGCCAGCAATCGCGATTGCATCGCCGGTTGCTGCCAGCCCCGCGCCACCAACAGACCAAGGGCCAGTGTTGGAAACACATTGAGCGTGTCGGGATTGGGAAGGAACATCCGGTAGGGAATTTCGCTGGCCGCACTGAACAGCAACATCCAGCCCAGATAACGCCACTGACCGCTTGTCGCGACTACCGACGCCCGCGCCAGGTTCGCCGCCATCGCCAGGCAAAACCACGGAAACGCCAACCGCCCCGGCACATACAGCCAATCGGCGGAGTAACCGACATATCGCAGGTGATCGAGGACCATGCTCAGCAACGCCAGCCACTTGAGCAGATCCAGTGCACCGTCACGCTGTCTCACGTGCATAATTGGCCGGCATCCTTGTATTTTTCTGACAGCGACATCCCGTGTGCTCCCCGGATGATCTTCGGTAAAGTGCGCACCATCATTGACCACGGGACGCTTCACCATAAGCGCCCCGACCACGGAAGCAGGCCATGACCGATAAGAGCCAACAATTCGCCAGCGACAACTATTCCGGCATTTGCCCTGAAGCCTGGGCCGCCATGGAACAGGCCAACCATGGGCATCAGCGCGCTTACGGCGACGACGAGTGGACCGCCCGCGCGTCCGACGATTTCCGCAAACTGTTCGAAACCGACTGCGAAGTGTTCTTCGCCTTCAACGGCACCGCCGCTAACTCGCTGGCCCTGTCGTCGCTGTGCCAGAGTTACCACAGCGTGATCTGCTCGGAAACCGCCCACGTCGAAACCGACGAATGTGGCGCACCGGAATTCTTCTCCAACGGCTCCAAGCTGCTGATCGCCCGCACTGAAAACGGCAAGCTGACGCCGGAATCGATCCGCGAAGTTGCGCTCAAGCGCCAGGACATCCACTATCCGAAACCGCGCGTCGTGACTCTGACCCAGGCCACCGAAGTCGGCAGCGTCTACACCCCGGACGAAATCCGCGCCATCAGCGCCACCTGCAAAGAGCTGGGCCTGAACCTGCACATGGACGGCGCGCGCTTCTCCAACGCCTGCGCATTCCTCGGCTGCACCCCGGCGGACCTGACCTGGAAGGCCGGCGTCGACGTGCTGTGCTTCGGCGGCACGAAAAACGGCATGGCGGTGGGCGAGGCGATCCTGTTCTTCAACCACAAACTCGCTGAAGACTTCGATTACCGCTGCAAACAGGCCGGGCAACTGGCGTCGAAAATGCGCTTCCTGTCGGCACCATGGGTCGGCATCCTGGAAAACCACGCCTGGCTCAAATACGCCCGCCACGCCAACAACTGCGCGCAATTGCTGGCGGAACTGGTCAGCGACATTCCAGGCGTGGAACTGATGTTCCCGGTACAGGCCAACGGTGTGTTCCTGCAACTCTCGGAACCGGCCATCGCCGCTCTGACCGCCAAGGGCTGGCGCTTCTACACCTTCATCGGCAACGGCGGCGCACGCTTCATGTGCTCGTGGGACACCGAGGAAGAGCGCGTACGGGAATTGGCTCGCGACATCCGTGAAGTGATGACCGCCTGACCCGATCCCGTAGGAGCTGCCGCAGGCTGCGATCTTTTGATTTGGCTTTTTCAAGATCAAAAGATCGCAGCCTTCGGCAGCTCCTACAGGAAACCTTCGCACCTGAAGACTTCGTCTACATTGTTTGTCGAGCCGACCCGCTCACATAACAATCAGGAGCGTACGCATGTCATTGCAAGGCAAAACCCTGTTCATCACCGGCGCCAGCCGTGGCATCGGCCGCGAGATTGCGCTGCGCGCTGCGCGTGATGGGGCGAACATCGTGATCGCCGCCAAAAGTGCCGAACCCCACGCCAAGCTGCCGGGGACGATTTTCAGTGTGGCGCAGGAAGTCGACGCCGCGGGCGGCAAGGCGCTGGCCTTGCAAGTGGACGTGCGTGATGAAGTCGCCGTGCGTGAGGCGCTGGCCCAGGCCAATGAACATTTCGGCGCGATCGATGCGCTGGTCAACAACGCCGGGGCGATCAAGTTGACCGGGGTTCAGCACATCGAACTCAAGCGCTTCGACCTGATGCACCAGATCAACACCCGCGCCGTTTTGCTGTGCAGTCAGGCGGCGTTGCCGTATCTGAAGAACTCCAGTGGACACATCCTCAACCTGTCCCCACCGCTCAACCTCGCCAACAAATGGTTCGCCCAATACAGCCCGTACACCGTGACCAAATACGGCATGAGCATGCTGACCCTGGGCATGAGCGAGGAATTCAAGAATTACGGGATTAGCGTCAACTCGCTGTGGCCGCAGACGATGATTGCCACGGCGGCGATCGAGTTTCAGTTGGGGTCACGGGAGTCGTTCAAGCATGCACGTGCGCCTGCGATCATGGCGGATGCGGCGCATATCATCCTGAGCAGCCACGGGCGCAGCCTGACCGGGCGCTTGTTGATTGATGAGGAAATTTTGCGGGAAAGCGGAGTGACGGCGTTCGAACACTATCGGTTCGCGCCGGACAGCAGCGAAAAACTGATGACCGACTTGTTTATCGACTAAACACCCTCCCCTGTAGGAGCGAGCCTGCTCGCGATGAACCTGAGAACGCCGCGGGGTGTCAGGTTGCCAACGTTATCGTTGACGTCCATCGCGAGCAGGCTCGCTCCTACAGGGGATCGGTGTTGATCAGAACTCGATCCGCACATCGCCCTTCGGCACGCTGCAGCACGACAGAATGTACCCTTCGGCTTCGTCTTCTTCGGTGATCCCGCCGTTGTGTTCCATTTCCACTTCACCGCCCAGCTTCAATACCTTGCAGGTGCCGCAAATGCCCATGCCGCAGGCTTTCGGGATCAGCAAGCCAGCCTTCGCTGCCGCCGCGTGAACGGTTTCACCCGGCGCAATGCGAATGCTTTTCCCCGACGCTGTGAATTCGACCTGATGCAGATCCGCCAAGTCGAGTTCCGGTGCGTCGGCCGCCTGCTCGGCGTGTTCCACTGCATCGGCGCGCGCTTCCGGCGGAGTCGCGCCGAAGGATTCCTCGTGGTAACGCGACATGTCGAAGCCAGCGGCTTCCAGCAAGCGCTTGACCGCATTCATGTACGGCGTCGGGCCGCAGCAGAACACTTCGCGCTCAAGGAAGTCCGGCGCCATCAATTCGAGCATCCGGTGGTTGAGGTAGCCGCGATAACCGGCCCACGGCTCACCCATGCCGTGCTTCTCGCAGATCAGGTGCAGGCTGAAGTTTTCGATCCGCGATGCCATGTGCTCCAGCTCGCGGTGATAAATGATGTCCTTGGGCGAACGGGCGCTGTGGATAAACACCATGTCGACATTGCCGTTGGTGTCGTAGAACCAGCGCGCCATGGACATGACCGGTGTGATACCGACGCCGCCGCTGAGGTAAAGCACCTTAGGCGCGGTGAAGTCCATGGCATTGAACAGCCCGACCGGCCCGTGCACCGCCAGCTCCTGGCCTTCGTGCAGGGTGTCGTGCAACCAGTTGGAAACCTTGCCGCCCGGCACGCGCTTGATGGTCACCGAAAAGCTGTACGGTACCGACGGCGAGCTGGAAATGGTGTACGAGCGCATGATCGGCTGGCCTTCGATTTCCAGCTCCAGGGTGACGAATTGCCCCGGCTTGAAGAAGAACAGGATCGGCTGGTCGGCCATGAAACAGAAGGTGCGCACATCCCAGGTTTCCTGGATGACTTTGACGCAACGGACGATGTGTCGACCATTGGCCCAGGTCTGGGTGGTTACCGGGTTCAGGAAGCTGTTGGACATGCTGATCTCCACGGCCGACTGTCGGCCTTCATGTTGGCGATTCTGCGTATAGCGCGAACCACCCATTTACCTATCTGCGACATTCACATGCTTATCGCGACCAGCCCGCAACTACCGGGGGTTGCGCGTCGGGAACAGATTGCATCATGTCGCCCATGGATAAGGTTCTGGCCAGCGCCGGCCCCACACTCGCCTCAACAGATAACTGCTGTTTTTTGTCTTGCGTCGCACAACCGTAGCCACTTTCGCCGGCCACACAGAATGGCCTTGAGGATTAAACGATGGACGTCACTACTACCCTGAGCCTGGGCGATCCGCTGGAACCCGCACGCAAGGCCACCGCGCAAATGCTGCAAGAGCGCGAGCGCACGTTCTCGCTGCCGCAGCCGTTTTACTCGGACGAGCGCCTGTTTGATATCGACATGCAGGAAATCTTTCAGAAAGAGTGGTTGATCGCCGGCATGACCTGCGAAATCCCGACCAAGGGCAACTACCTGACCCTCCAAGTGGGCAAGAACCCGATCATCGTCATTCGCGGCGCCGAAGGCGTGGTGCATGCGTTCCACAACGTCTGCCGCCACCGTGGCTCGCGCCTGTGCACCAGTGAAAAAGGCAAGGTTGCCAAACTGGTCTGCCACTACCACCAGTGGACGTACGAGCTCGACGGTCGCCTGCTGTTCGCCGGCACCGAGATGGGTGCCGACTTCGACATGAAGCAATACGGCCTGAAACCGGTCAATGTGAAGACTGCCGGCGGCTACATCTTCATCAGCCTGGCGGAGAACCCGCCGGCCATCGATGACTTCCTGTCGACGCTCAGCCATTACATGGAACCGTACGACATGGAAAACACCAAGGTGGCGATCACCACCACCTTGATGGAAAAGGCCAACTGGAAACTGGTGCTGGAAAACAACCGCGAGTGCTACCACTGCAACGCGTCGCACCCGGAACTGCTGAAAACCCTGCTGGAATGGGACGACGTCACCGACCCGCGCGCCGATCAGGCGTTCAAGGACCACGTCGCCGCCTCCGCCGCTGCCTGGGAAGCCGAGAAGATTCCTTACGCCCACGCCAGCTTCGGCCTGCGTAACCGCATCGTGCGCATGCCGCTGCTCAAGGGCACCGTGTCCATGACCCTGGATGGCAAGCAGGGCTGCGCCAAGCTCATGGGCCGCATCAAGAACCCGGACCTGGGCTCGATGCGCATCCTGCACCTGCCGCACTCCTGGAACCACTGCATGGGCGACCACATCATCGTGTTCACCGTGTGGCCGATCAGCGCCCAGGAAACCATGGTCACCACCAAGTGGGTCGTGCACAAGGACGCCGTCGAAGGCGTGGACTACGACGTCGACCGCATGCGCCAGGTCTGGGACGCCACCAACGACCAGGACCGTCGCCTGGCCGAAGAGAACCAGCGCGGGATCAACTCCACCGCTTACCAACCGGGCCCTTACTCCAAGACCTATGAGTTTGGTGTAGTGAACTTTGTGGATTGGTACAGCGAGCGTTTGCTGAGCAACCTGGGCGCCGAGCCTGCGCCGTACCTCAAGGGTGTTCCGGTCCAGGGTTAATCAGAACAAAAGATCGCAGCCTGCGGCAGCTCCTACAGAATCACACGATCCGTGTAGGAGCTGCCGCAGGCTGCGATCTTTTATTCGCGATACCTCGATCAATTAGAACTGTACGAAATATGATCTATTTCGTTCCACGCTATACCCCCCGCGCCTTCCAGCCTTCCGCAAACAAGTTATCCACACCTCCACCCACAGCAAATGGGGACAACTGTGGAAACACGCAAAGTTTTCTGCACAGAAATCAAAGAAAATCCGTGACTTATCCAAATGCATGATTTTCAACGGTGTCTGTTCATTTATTGAGCAATCCCCTGCGAGCCACGTATTACATGGCCTGTAGCGTATGACAAACACCTTATCCACAGATGCGCCAACAGACTTTGGGGGCAACTTTCATAGTGCTGTGGAAAACCGCTGCAAGCCGCGAGTTTTCTGCTTTTGAGCGTGGGATGACGGGTCAAAACGATGTTTTGGTCATTTATTAACCAGAAGCTAGAAAGCCACGGTCTATAAGGCCTTCAGCGGTAAGCGAACATCTTATCCACAGAGGCGCCAACAGAGATTGGGGGCAACTCTTGGTTTCTGTGTGGACTAATTCTCTGAAAAAAGCTTTGTAAAACCGGAAGTTACACTGATTGTTTTTTGATCTAACGGCTACAGCCCCCTATTTCCATGGGCTGCAGCAATGGGCAAACATGTTATCCACAGAAGCGCCAACAGGGATTGTGGGTAAACACGGTCAAACCTTGTTAAAACACGACCGCCCCGCCTCGATATCCAGGTTCAACTCAAAGTCGTCGAATGCACGCCACCCGAGCAAGATCGATGGCACGTAGCGCCCAAGCAACATGGACGCAGGAATGGTGAACCCCGGATAGTATTTGTAAGTGAGCGCCAAGGTGTTGCCCGGCAACTTCAACACGCCTTTGAAGGTTTGGTAATGCTGATCGGCTGTATTGGTCGGTGAGTTGCCCGGGGTCATCGACGTGACGACATTGACCTGGGGCCCGGGCGCAGCCGAGGTCAGGTAATCGACATTGCCGGTATCGACAATCGCAAACGTCGCCCGGTGGTCCAGCCGCGCGGGAATGGTCAGCCGTTGATTGATATCCAGGCGGGTGTAGGTAATCGGCGAATCGCATCGCACGGCGCGCGCGGGGTTGAGCTCCAGAGTTTTTCTGGTGAGTTTCAGCGGCCCGAGCTTGCTGATCAGATCGAGCCCCAGCAAGTTATCGCGATCACTGACGAACACCAGAACGTTCCTGAACTCACTTGTACCGATACTCAAGGAGTCAAGGACGCCAAGTTTGGCAGCCAGGTCGCTCTCGCCATAAAACGTGCTGTAGGCGTAGTGGGAGTCAGTCAGTAGCCTGATCCCCATCAGTTTGGCGGTGGTGTAGTTGATCCGGGTTTGCGGGGCGCCAGTATCGACAATGAATCGTACCGAGTGACCGTTTGCCGCCTTAACGTCGATGAACGGCAGCACCTCGTCGGAGACGAAATGTTCGCTGGAGTACGGGTGAATCGTCAGCACTTCACGCTGCCGGCTTCTTCTCACCGAGAAATCGCCGGTCGCTCTCAGCGTCGACAGCGATTCATTGCCGAACATGGAAAACAGCATTTTCAGCTCGGCATTGGCTTCGATTGCCCGGGCGTGTTTGCGCCGGGTTGCCACGAAGTAGTCGGGAAGCTGATTGGCCGCTTTGAGCTCGAACATCCGGGCAACCACCGACACGGAGCAATTGAGGTTGTTGGCCGCATCCAGTACTTGCTCACAGCGCTGGCGTACCTGCGCCAGCGAGGCCTTCTGCCCCGCCTCTGACGCCAGCCACCGATCAAAATCCTGCTCAGGCGCTTCCGTCCGGGAAGCAGACATCAATCCCGAAGACGCGCACATGGCGCATGCTAAGAGCAGCAAAGACCGACAGACAGCCTTCATATTCAACCCATTCATAAAAACCGAGTTTTATGAGCAAGCGCTGAATGTCTGAAATCCCGGAACCGTGCTGCACCCTTAAACAGCGCACTGAAAACTGTAGCTCACCGACAGGCGAGCCGAGAGATTGTGGATAACGTTGCTTGTTCAATACCTGAAGCAGGATCAGGGCCTGTGCATAAGATAGGCGTCACCCGCGACGCGGATCAATGGATGAGGTGCGACCTGGCAGGTCTTGGCGTACGGCGCCAGTACCGGGTCGGTGGTTGGCACAGCCTCAGGATCGTGGCGCATCACGTAGCTGTGCAGCATGCCGATGACTTGACCGTCAGCCTCGGCAATCAGGCGTTCTGGTAAGAGAAATCCACGTCATCGCGGGCGTATCTAATAGTGCCCACATCCAGCAAGTCCTGGCCGGGTTCCGCCAATTGGCTCCAGATGTAGTCTGAAGCGCCTTCTGATGAGATTTGGAACAGACGCGCGATCTCTCGCGCATCTGTCCGTACTGCCGAGCGAAACACGACACTCATTATTTTTTCTCTGCCAGGTTATACATTCCACCTGTAGGAGCTGCCGCTGGCTGCGATCTTTTGACTTTGATTGTAAAAAACAAGATCAAAAGATCGCAGCCTGCGGCAGCTCCTACACAACGCGTCAGCGAACCACGCCTTCTTCAATCAGCAACTTGAGAATCGCCTCCGCCCCGGCTTGCGCCGTGACGCCTTTGAGCACTTGCCCACCACCGCCACTGGCTTTCGCGGTTGCAGCTTTCATACGATCGGCGCCGCTCTTGGCCTTGATCACCTTCAAGCGTTTTGGCCGTGGCTTGGCAGGTTGCAAGGTGGCGACCGCCAACAGTTCATCGTCGACGACTTCCACGTCATCAGCCTGCAACACCCCGCGCCGAGCCGGGCCGTAAGCACTCTGCCGAGGCTTCGGCGCAGCGTTATCCACAGTCGCCAGAAACGGCAGCCGCACTTTCAAACGACGACGCTGACCACGGGGCAAGGCTTGCAGCACCAGCGCCGAACCACCGTCGATGGACTCGACCTGCGCCAGCCCCACCACCAGCGGCCAACCGAGGCTTTCCGCCAGCAGAAACGGCAACATGCCCGAGCCTTCACCGGTTTCGGCCTGACTGCCGGTCAGCACCACTTGTGCCCCGGCGTCACGCAAATACGCGGTCAACGCCGGCAGCGCGTCGGCGCCTTGCAGTTGCTCCAGCACGTGGAGTTGTTCAAGACCCATGCCCAGATAGGCACGCAGTGCCGGCTCGGCAACATCACCGGCATGCAGCACCTGCAAGTTATCCCCAGCCAGTTGCAGACCCAGTTCCACCGCCCGCGCATCCTGCTCCGCGCGGCGTGGCCGACCGGAAGTCGGGTGGGCGCCGATGGACACCAGGCTGATGATTTTCGTGCTCATAACCCTTTCCTTCCCTTAAGCCGCATCGCGCTTGGCGTCGTTGCGGTAAGCCTCTACCGCCGCGATCAAGGCTCGAAGAATCTCGGCGCTCTCGCCGATCACCGACAGGTCGGCACGTTTGATCATGTCGCAGCCAGGATCGAGGTTGATCGCCACCACCTTGTCGCAGGCACCGATGCCTTGCAGGTGCTGGATCGCCCCGGAAATCCCCACCGCCACGTAGACCCGTGCAGTGACCCAGGTGCCGGATGCACCGACCTGACGGTCGCGGGCCATGAAACCATCGTCCACCGCCACCCGCGACGCACCTTCGGTGGCGCCGAGGGCCGCAGCCGTCTGGTGGAACAACTCCCAATCCTTGACCCCGTTGCCACCGGAGAAGATGAACTCGGCTTCGGCCATCGGAATCGCCGCCGGGTCCACTGCCACTGCGCCCAGATCCTCGATGCGCGAGAGACTGCGCGCCACGGTTGTGGATAACTCCACCGGCAACGCTTCGTGACGGGTTTCACTGACCGGCTCGGCACATTCCACGGCGGCCAGAATCAAGCGCGCAACTGGTCGAGCCAAGTCTTGCAGACCCGCACCGGCGCGGCCGATGCATTCCTGATCCTTGACCTGCCAGACCCGCGTGGCCGGGCGTTCGCCCAGTGCGGCCGCAAAGCGCCGGCCCAATTCGCCGCCACCGCTGCGGCTGTCGGGCAGCAACCAGTGAGGCGGGCTGAACTGGTTATCCACAGCCCGCAAGCCCTGGACACGTTGCTCCGGTGCATAACCGCTGAATTCTTCGCCATCGAGCACCAGCAAGCGATCGACGCCGGCGGTGGCGAATGCACTTTCCTTGTGTTCACCGAAGACCACGGCCAGCACCGCACCGTCCTTGCCGGCCAGTTGATGAGCCAGGCCCAGCAGGTCGCGGTCGTGGCTGCCCAAGCGGCCACCGACCATGTCCGGCACCACGCAGATGTAGAACGCCGGTGCAGGCACTTGATGCAGCGGCAATTGCACTTCAACGGCGGCGGTGCGCTTGGTGGCTCCGCCCTGTTGAGCGCCGCTGCGGTCAATGCGCTTGATGCCGTTGGGGCCGATAAAACCGATGCCGTGCAGGTTCTTGCGGATGACACCGTTCGGCCCCATCCAGCTGTGCTGCGCCGACTGCATGGCCGCGTGAAGCGGATGCAAGCGGTTACGGGCGATCCATTCGGCGCGGGGGTCGCGGCGGATAATATCGCTCATCAATGCACCTCCGCAGGTTCACGTTTGGCCGGTGTAGACGGCTTGGGCATTTCGTCTTCAAGCAATGCATCGGCCACCAGTTCGGCGATGTCCTTGATCAGCGGCCGAGGTTCGACCACGCCTTCGAGCATCGCTGTGCATTGCGGGCAACCCACGGCCACCAGTTCGGCGCCGGTCTCGCGGATGTCTTCCATGCGCATGTCGGGAATCCGCTGCTTGCCCGGAATGTCGGTGATCGGCGCGCCGCCACCACCGCCGCAGCAGCGCGAGCGGAAACCGGAACGTTGCATCTCTTTGACTTCAATCCCCAGCGCGCGCAAGACCTGACGCGGTGCCTCGTATTCGCCGTTGTAGCGGCCGAGGTAGCACGGGTCGTGATAGGTCACGCTATCGCCTTTGTGCTGGCCGAGGTTCAGCGCACCGGCCTCGATAATTTCGGCCATGTAGGTGCTGTGGTGCTGCACCAGGTAGTTGCCGTCGAAGGCGCCGTATTCGTTTTTCAGCACGTGGAAGCTGTGCGGATCGCAAGTGACGATGCGGTTGAAGTTGTACTTGGCCAGGGTCTGGATGTTGCGTTTGGCCAGCAACTGGAAGGTCGCTTCGTCACCCAGGCGTCGCGCCACGTCACCGCTGTCGCGCTCTTCCAGGCCAAGCACGGCGAAGTCGATTTTCGCTGCTTTCAACACTTTGACGAACGCGCGCAAGGTGCGTTGGTTACGCATGTCGAAAGCGCCGTCGCCGACCCAGAACAGCACGTCGGTGGATTTCTTTTCGCTCAACAGATTGAGGTTCAAGTCCGCCGCCCAGTTCATCCGCCCGCCCGGCGCAAAGCCGCCCGGGTTGTCGGTGGCGATCAGGTTTTCCAGGACTTCGGCGCCCTTGTTCGGGGTCGCGCCTTTTTCCAGGGTCAGGTGACGACGCATGTCGACGATGGCATCGACGTGCTCGATCATCATCGGGCATTCCTCGACGCAAGCGCGGCAAGTGGTGCACGACCACAGGGTTTCGGCATCGACCAGACCGTTGACGATCGGTTGATGCGGATTGCCAGCGTGTTCGCCGATGGCCTTGCCTGGATACGGACTGCCAGCGAACTTGGCATCGGTACCGCCAGCGAGGCCGACGACCATGTCCTGAATCAGCTTTTTCGGGTTCAACGGCTGGCCGGCGGCGAATGCCGGGCACGCGGCTTCGCATTTGCCGCACTGCACGCAGGCGTCGAAACCGAGCAACTGGTTCCAGGTGAAATCCTTGGGTTTTTCCACGCCTAACGGCGCGGTCGGGTCGTTGAGGTCCAGCGGTTTCAAACCGGTGGAGCGACCGCCGCCAAAGCGTTCGGCGCGACGGTGCCAAGCCAGGTGCAAGGCACCGGCGAAGGCGTGTTTCATCGGCCCGCCCCAGGTCATGCCGAAGAACAGTTCCGACACGCCCCACAACACGCCAACCCCGAGAATCGCCGCCAACAGCCAGCCACCAAAGTTTTCCGGCAGGATCCCGGCCACCGGCAGAGTCAGCAGGAAAAACGATGCCGAGAACGCCAGCAGGCTTTTCGGCAGGCGCATCCACGGGCCTTTCGACAGCCGTGAAGGCGGGTTGCGTCGACGCAGGTAGACGAAGATCGCGCCGACGAACATCACCGCCGACATCAGCAACAGTGCATAACCGAGGATGCGGTTATGCAAACCGAAACCATGCACCAGAATCGCCAGCACGATGGACGCCACCGCGCCGCCAGCGGTGGCGACGTGGGTGTTGGCGATGTATTTGTCCCGCGCCACCACGTGGTGCAGGTCGACCATGTAACGCTTGGGCATGGCGAACAGGCCGCCGATCAGGTCGACTTTCGAAGCCCGGCCCCGGCGCCACATGGCTGCCCGCCGCAACGCGCCCAGAACCGCAAGGCCCAGGGCAGCGAACAACAGGATTGGAAGAAGGGTGTTCAACATGGTGAAGCTCCCACCAGTACATCTTGGAGAAACACGGTCGGCGTAGGAGCTGCCGCAGGCTGCGATCTTTTGATCTTGATCTTGAAAAGCAAAATCAAAAGATCGCAGCCTTCGGCAGCTCCTACAGGGGGTTTGCCGGACTTAGAAGTCTTTGCATAACCGCAATGCGTCATAGATCGCCGCATGCACGTTCCGCTGCGCCACGCAGTCGCCGATGCGGAACAGCAGGTAGCCGTCGCCGCTCTGCTCCAGGCAAGGTTGCGGCTTGATCGCGAACAAGGCTTCGACGTCGATCTGGCCTTTGTTGCGCGAGTCTTCCTTCAGCGCGTAGTAGATTTCCTCATCCGGGCGCACGCCGTTTTCGATGACCACCTGGTCCACCACCCGCTCCTCTTTGGCGCCGGTGTATTCGTTTTCCAGCACCGCCACCAGCTTGTCGCCTTCGCGGTAGACCTTCTCCAGCATCATGTCGCCGGTCATGATCACTTCTTTCGGGTACATGCTGCGGTAGTAAGTCGGGAACGACGTACCGCCAATGGCCACGCCCGGTTTGATGTCGTCTGTGACGATCTCGACCTGGCTGCCCTTGTCCGCGATGAAGTCGGCGGTCGACATGCCGGTGAATTCGCAAATAGTGTCGTACACCAGCACGTTCTTGCCTGGCGCCACCTTGCCATCGAGCACGTCCCAACTGCTGACCACCAGGCCTTCAGCCGCGCCCCAGTGTTCGTTCTGCTCGATGAACGGATGACCACCGACGGCCAGCACCACCACATCCGGACGCAGGTCCATGATGGTCGGCGCATCCGCCGCAGTGCCCAGCCGCAGGTCGACTTTCAGGCGTGCCAGTTCCAGCTGATACCAGCGGGTGATACCGGCGATCTGGTCCCGTTGTGGCGCTTTCGACGCCGTAGTGATCTGCCCGCCGATGAATTCTTTCTTCTCGAACAGGGTCACGTCGTGGCCACGTTCAGCGGCAACGCGAGCGGCTTCCATCCCCGCAGGGCCGGCGCCGACCACCACAACCTTGCGTTTCACGCCGGTGGTTTTTTCGATGATGTGCGGCAGGCCCATGTATTCACGGGAGGTCGCCGCGTTCTGGATGCACAACACATCCAGGCCCTGATACTGACGGTCGATGCAGTAGTTGGCGCCGACGCACTGCTTGATCTGGTCGATCTGGCCCATCTTGATCTTGGCGATCAGATGCGGGTCAGCGATGTGCGCGCGGGTCATGCCGACCATGTCGACGTAACCGCCTTCCAGAATGCGCGTGGCCTGGTTCGGGTCCTTGATGTTCTGCGCGTGCAGCACCGGAACCTTCACCACTTCCTTGATCCCGGCCGCCAGATGCAGGAACGGCTCCGGTGGATAACTCATGTTCGGAATCACGTTGGCCAGGGTGTTGTGGGTGTCGCAACCCGAGCCGACGACGCCGAGGAAATCGAGCATACCGGTGTCGTCGTAATACTTGGCGATCTGCTTCATGTCTTCATGGGACAGACCGTCCGGGTGGAACTCGTCACCGCAGATGCGCATGCCCACGCAGAAATCGTCACCGACTTCGGCGCGCACGGCCTTCAAGACTTCCAGGCCGAACTTCATGCGGCCTTCAAAAGTGCCGCCCCATTCGTCGGTACGCTTGTTGACCCGCGGGCTCCAGAACTGGTCGATCATGTGCTGGTGCACGGCCGACAATTCCACACCGTCCAGGCCACCGGCCTTGGCGCGGCGTGCTGCTTGCGCGTAGTTGCCGATCACCCGCCAGATTTCTTCCGGCTCGATGGTTTTGCAGGTCGCACGGTGCACCGGCTCACGCACGCCGGACGGCGACATCAGCGTCGGCCAGTTGAAACCGTCCCAACGCGAGCGACGGCCCATGTGGGTAATCTGGATCATGATCTTGGCGCCGTGCTTGTGCATGGCGTCGGCCAGATTCTGGAAATGCGGGATGATGCGGTCGGTGGACAGGTTCACCGAGCTCCACCATTCCTGCGGGCTGTCGATCGCCACGACGGACGAACCGCCGCAGATCGCCAGGCCGATCCCGCCCTTGGCCTTCTCTTCGTAATACTTGACGTACCGGTCGGTGGTCATGCCGCCGTCGGTCGCATAGACCTCGGCGTGCGCGGTGCTGAGCACGCGGTTGCGGATGGTCAGTTTGCCGATCTGGATCGGCTGGAACATTGCTTCGAAAGCCATGGCGGGTTCCTCGACTTACAACGGCTTGACGGTGAACAAGCCGTCTTCATGGCCCTCTTCGGAGCCACCGTAGACTTGCTCGGCCACGGTGCGGATCTTGCTGCCGCGAGCGGCGAGGATCTGATCCATCGCACCGGCAAACCAGCCGGTGAACATGTAATCGACCTTGCGCCCGACCTTGCCGTACACGTAGACGAATGCCGAGTGTTCGAGCTTGACGCTGGCGGTGCCTTTGTCGAGGTCGATGTCCTGGATCTTGAATAGGCCCCAGCCGCGCTGCGACAGGCGCTTCATGTAGTGCTCGAACACCGCGACGCCTTCCAGGCCGTGGCATTCGGCTTCTTTTTCACACCAGTGCCAGGCGGACTTGTAGCCGGCCTTGTAGAGGATCTCGGCATAGGCGTCGGCGCCCAGAACCTCTTCGATGCCCATGTGGTTGTTGACGAAGAAATGGCGCGGTACGTACAGCATCGGCAGGGCGTCGGAGGTCCAGACACCAGTTTCGCTGTCGACTTCGATAGGCAATTGCGGGGCGATCTTGGCCATGGAAACTTAACTCCAGAAAATTCGTTGTGTTGTCGTGTCGTCCTGTAGCAGCTGCCGAGGCACGAGGCTGCGTTGTGGTCCGCAGGACCGCCCTCGGGGGCCGCTTCGCAGCCCATCGCAGCCTCGTGCCTCGGCAGCTGCTACAGGTTTCGTTTTGTGGAAGTCGGGTTACTCGCCCCAAACATCCTTGAGGACGTTCACCCAGTTCTCGCCCATGATCTTGCGCACCACGCGCTCGGAGTGGCCGCGCTTGAGCAAGGTTTCGGTCAGGTTCGGGAACTCGCCGACGGTGCGGATGCCCAGCGGGTTGATGATCTTCCCGAAGCTGGTCAGACGACGGGCGTAGCCCTTGTCGTGGGTCAGGTATTCGAAGAAGTCCTGGCCGTGACCCTGGGTGAAGTCGGTGCCGATGCCGATGGCGTCTTCGCCGACGATGTTCATGGTGTATTCGATGGCTTCGGCGTAGTCGTCGATGGTCGAATCGATACCTTTGGCCAGGAACGGCGCGAACATGGTCACACCGACGAAACCGCCGTGGTCGGCGATGAACTTCAGTTCTTCATCGGATTTGTTGCGCGGGTGAATTTTCAGGCCCGACGGCAGGCAGTGGGAGTAGCACACCGGTTTTTTCGATTCGAGGATGACTTCTTCGGAAGTCTTGGAGCCGACGTGGGACAGGTCGCACATCACGCCAACGCGGTTCATCTCGGCAACGATTTCGCGACCGAAGCCCGACAGGCCGCCGTCACGCTCGTAGCAACCGGTGCCGACCAGGTTCTGGGTGTTGTAGCACATCTGCACGATACCGACGCCAAGCTGCTTGAAGACTTCGACATAGCCGATCTGGTCTTCAAAGGCGTGGGCATTCTGGAAGCCGAAGAGGATGCCGGTCTTGCCCTGCTCCTTGGCTTTACGGATGTCAGCGGTGGTGCGCACCGGAATGACCAGGTCGCTGTTCTCGCGGATCAGCTTCTGGCTGGCGGCGATGTTGTTGACGGTGGCCTGAAAGCCCTCCCACACCGACACGGTGCAGTTGGCCGCGGTCAAACCGCCCTTGCGCATGTCTTCGAACAGCTCGCGGTTCCATTTGGCAATGATCAGACCGTCGATAACGATGCTGTCGGCGTGTAATTCGGCTGGGCTCATCAGGCGTCCCCTTATTGGCGATTCATGCGCCGAATCGTCTGCCGGCGCTTTGGGGCCAGCATATGCCTCGGTGCAGGGGCAGCCGGGTGCAAAAACGACAGGGGAATTGCCGAAAGCGTCAATCCGCGACAAAGGGTCGTCGCCAGGCACTATTGGCGACCTGTTCAAGCCCGTCCGCTTGGGCCAGAATTCGCCCCATCACTGGAATAGAGCGGCGACCTGAATGAAATCCATCCTTCTGGCTTTGGCACTGATTGCGACCGGCGTACACGCAGCGGACGAGTCCGACGACAACCCCTGCGACAAAGTCGAAAACGACATCCAGACCCTGGAATGCTCGGCCTTCAGCAAAACCACCGCCGAAGACCTGCTGAGCGAAAACCTCAAAAGCCTCAACGAGCGCATGCAGTCGCTCTACGGCAAGAACCCGACGCAATTGGCCGACATCAGCGCCAAAATCAAAGCCGCCCAAGCCCAATGGCTGAAAACCCGCGACGCCGACTGCGCCGTGGAAGCCTTCCCGGCTACAACCGGCAGCAAGGCGTTCACCATGGCGCAGAACGATTGCGTAGCACGGATGAGTGATGAGCGGTCGGAGTTTTTGGAGTCGATTGGGCAGGAGTAATGCAATGGTCAGTCAACTTGAGCTGTAAGCTGCACGCAATCAGCCAGTCAAGGGATTCAACATGAAAGTCTGCGGCATCGAAATCAAAGGCAGTGAAGCGATCATCGCCGTGGCGTCCCTCGACGGTACGGCCCTGAGTCACGCCGCCCTCAATACCAAGAAAATCGCCCTCGACGATGATGACGAGGCGGCTAACGTCAAACTGTTCGCCGCGCAGGTTGCGTCGTTCGTGCGTGAGAACTCCATCGACCGCATCGCGATCAAGAAGCGCGGCAAGAAAGGTGAATTCGCCGGTGGGCCGACCACGTTCAAGATCGAGGGTGTGTTCCAGTTGCTGGAGAATTGCGAGGTGACGTTGTTGTCGCCGCAGACGATTACGGCGCAGTGCAAGAAATTCAGTGTCGAGCTGCCGGAGACGCTGAACAAGTATCAGCATGAGGCGTACAAGGCGGCGTGTTCGGCGTTGGTGAAGAGGTAAGTTTAGGCACCGCTGTAAAACTGTAGGAGTGAGCGTGCTCGCGATAGCGGTCTATCAGTCGACATGAATGTGTTTGACAGACCGCTATAGCGAGCAGGCTCACTCCTACAAGGTTTTCGGGTATTTCATGCTTTTGCGGTCCGTCGGTCCTCCCGCGGGCAGCGCTCATACTTCGCCCTATAACTGCGGGTGAAATACGACGGCGATTCAAAGCCGCAGGCGATGCTCACCTCCAGCACGCTCATGTCGGTCTGCCGCAGCAATTGCCGGGCTTTTTCCAGCCTTAGTCGCAAATAGAAATTGCTCGGTGTGTCGTTCAGGTGCAAACGGAACAGGCGCTCCAGTTGCCGTCGCGTCACCTTGATCGATTCCGCCAGTGCCAGCGTGCTCAGCGGCGGCTCGCTGTGTTGCTCCATTTCCCCGATCACATGAACAAGCTTCTTGTTGCTGATGCCATAACGCGTGGCAACCTCCATGCGTTGGTGGTCTTTACGCGGGCGGATGCGGCCGAGCACGAATTGTTCGCTGACCTGGATCGCCAGCTCCGGACCGTGGCCCTGGGCGATCAGATCCAGCATCAAATCGATGGACGCGGTGCCGCCGGCGGAGGTGATGCGCCGACGGTCGATCTCGAACAGTTCCTGGGTGACGCTGAGCTGTGGATAGGATTCCTTGAAGGCGTCGATGGCTTCCCAATGCAGGGTCAGGCGATGGCCGTCGAGCAGGCCCGCTTCGGCGAGAATGAAGCTGCCGGTGTCGATGGCGCCGAGGGTCACGCCTTCATTGTCCAGTCGGCGCAGCCAGTGCTCCAGCGCCGGGGTGGCGAACTTCAGCGGCTCGAAGCCGGCGACCACCAACAGCGTCGCGCCTTTTTTCAGCGGCTCCAGCGCCGCATCGGCGTTGACCGACATGCCATTGCTGGCCAGCACCGCCCCGCCATCCGCGCTCAATACATGCCAGCGATAGAGCTCGCCGCGAAAGCGATTGGCGACCCGCAACGGCTCGATGGCCGAGATAAATCCAATGGCCGAAAAACCCGGCATCAACAAGAAATAGAAATCCTGAGACATGGAGCGCACTCGATGGCTGGTAGCGAGAGGACGGGTAGCGTGAGGATGTAGATACGCCACTTGCAACAGGCATTCAAGAGGTCAGGTCGCTGCAGTGCAAGAGCTGGTCGCCGCAGTGCGCTTTCATGGCGGCTTAGCTGCGTAACTTGGCATCACCGGCGCACAAAGATGTCCGGACCCACAATAATGAAACTGCCGAGGAACCTGAGAATGAAACGACTGATCAGCAGCTGTGTTCTTGCACTCAGTGGTACCGCTTTGCTGAGCGCCAGCGTCATGGCCGCCGAACCCGCCTCTTGCCAGAATGTGCGCATGGGCGTGGTGAACTGGACCGACGTAATCGCTACCAGCGCGATGACCCAGGTATTGCTCGACGGCCTCGGCTATAGCACCAAACAAACCAGCGCCTCCCAGCAAATCATCTTCGCCGGGATCCGCGATCAGCGCCTGGACCTGTTCCTGGGTTACTGGAACCCGCTGATGACCCAGACCATTACCCCATTCGTCGACGCCAACCAGGTCAAGGTGCTTGAAGCGCCGAGCCTGAAAGATGCCCGCGCCACCCTGGCCGTGCCGACCTACCTCGCCGACAAAGGCCTGAAGACTTTCGCCGACATCGCCAAGTTCGAAAAAGAGCTGGGCGGCAAGATCTACGGCATCGAGCCTGGCTCGGGCGCCAACACCCAGATCAAGGCGATGATCGCCAAGAATCAGTTCGGCCTTGGCAAATTCCAACTGGTCGAATCCAGCGAAGCCGGCATGCTCGCCGCCGTCGATCGCGCCGTGCGCCGCAAAGAGGCCGTGGTGTTCTTCGGCTGGGCGCCGCACCCGATGAACGTCAACGTGCAGATGACCTACCTCACCGGCAGCGACGACGCCCTCGGCCCGAACGAAGGCATGGCGACTGTCTGGACCGTCACCGCGCCGAAGTACGCCGATCAATGCCCGAACATCGGTCGCCTGCTGAGCAACCTGACGTTCACCGCCGAAGACGAGAGCCGGATGATGCAGCCGTTGCTGGATCACAAGGACGCTTTCGAATCGGCCAAGCAATGGCTCAAGGATCACCCGCAAGACAAGCAGCGCTGGCTTGAAGGTGTGACCACTTTCGACGGCAAACCGGCTGCTGAAAACCTGAAACTGACCAGTAAGTAATCCGCTCTTTTTTCTGAACCGAACCACCGATTCGCAGCCCGACAGGGCTGCGGACGGCACCACTACGCCTGCAATCTCCCCTGTAAGGAACCGCCAAATGAACCACGACGTCATCATCACCTGCGCACTCACCGGTGCTGGCGACACGACCGCCAGGAGCCCACACGTTCCGGTCACCCCGAAACAAATTGCCGCTGCCGCCGTGGAAGCCGCCAAGGCCGGTGCCACCGTGGTTCACTGCCACGTTCGCGACCCGCAAACCGGCAAGTTCAGCCGTGACGTGGCGCTGTACCGCGAAGTGATGGAGCGCATCCGCGAAGCGGACGTCGACATCATCGTCAATCTCACCGCCGGCATGGGTGGTGATCTGGAAATCGGCGCCGGTGAGAACCCGATGGAGTTCGGTCCGAACACTGACCTGGTCGGCCCGCTGACCCGTCTGGCCCACGTTGAAGAGTTGCTGCCGGAAATCTGTACCCTCGATTGCGGCACCCTGAACTTCGGCGACGGCGACACCATTTACGTGTCCACCCCGGCCCAGCTGCGTGCTGGTGCCAAACGCATTCAAGAGCTGGGTGTGAAGGCCGAGCTGGAAATCTTCGACACCGGTCACCTGTGGTT
Source organism: Pseudomonas sp. NFX98 (assembly GCF_047784845.1). NCBI lineage: Bacteria > Pseudomonadati > Pseudomonadota > Gammaproteobacteria > Pseudomonadales > Pseudomonadaceae > Pseudomonas > Pseudomonas sp. NFX98. The sequence continues at coordinate 163,113 of NZ_JBLNNF010000006.1, forward strand.
CGCCAAGCAGATGATCAAGGAAGGCCTGCTCGACAACCCGCTGTTCCAGCTGTGTCTGGGCATCCCGTGGGGCGCCCCGGCTGACACCACCACCATGAAAGCCATGGTCGACAACCTGCCGGCCGATGCGGTCTGGGCTGGCTTCGGCATCGGTCGCATGCAAATGCCGATGGCCGCGCAAGCGGTGCTGCTGGGCGGCAACGTGCGGGTCGGTCTGGAAGACAACCTGTGGCTGGACAAGGGCGTACTGGCCACCAATGGCCAACTGGTCGAACGCGCCAGCGAAATCCTCAGCCGCCTCGGTGCCCGCGTGCTGACCCCGGCGGAAGGTCGGGCAAAAATGGGCCTGACCAAGCGCGGTTGAGATCAAACAAAAAACCTGTAGGAGCTGCCGCAGGCTGCGATCTTTTGATGTTGCTCTAAAAACAAGATCAAAAGATCGCAGCCTGCGGCAGCTCCTACAGGGATCATCGAACTCTTCAGGAAGTCACCATGAGCTTTATCACCGAAATCAAAACCTTCGCCGCGCTGGGTAGCGGTGTCATCGGCAGCGGTTGGGTATCCCGCGCCCTCGCCCACGGCCTCGACGTAGTGGCCTGGGACCCGGCGCCCGGTGCCGAAGCCGCGCTGCGCAAACGCGTCGCCAATGCCTGGGGCGCACTGGAGAAACAAGGCCTGGCACCCGGTGCCTCGCAGGATCGTTTGCGCTTCGTCGCCACCATCGAAGAATGCGTTCGCGATGCTGACTTCATCCAGGAAAGTGCTCCGGAACGCCTTGAGCTGAAACTGGAACTGCACAGCAAAATCAGCGCGGCGGCCAAGCCCAATGCACTGATCGGCTCCAGCACTTCCGGCCTGTTGCCGAGCGAGTTCTACGAGAGCTCGACCCACCCGGAACGCTGCGTGGTCGGTCACCCGTTCAACCCGGTTTACCTGCTGCCTTTGGTGGAAGTGGTCGGCGGTAAAAACACTGCGCCCGAAGCCGTGCAAGCGGCGATGAAAGTCTACGAATCCCTCGGCATGCGCCCGCTGCACGTGCGCAAGGAAGTGCCTGGGTTCATCGCTGACCGCTTGCTTGAAGCGCTGTGGCGTGAGGCGTTGCACCTGGTCAACGACGGTGTGGCAACCACTGGTGAAATCGACGACGCGATCCGTTTTGGCGCCGGTCTGCGCTGGTCGTTCATGGGCACGTTCCTGACCTACACTCTGGCCGGCGGTGATGCCGGTATGCGCCACTTCATGGCCCAGTTCGGTCCGGCATTGCAGTTGCCATGGACCTATCTGCCGGCGCCGGAACTGACCGACAAACTGATCGACGATGTGGTGGACGGCACCAGCGATCAACTGGGCAAACACAGCATTTCGGCGCTGGAACGCTATCGTGATGACTGCCTGCTGGCGGTGCTAGAGGCGGTGAAGACCACCAAAGAGAAGCATGGGATGGCGTTCAGCGAGTAATCGACTATCAGGACTGGCCCCATCGCGAGCAAGCTCGCTCCCACAAGGGATCTGCTGAGTGACATAGATTGTGTTACTACTGCAAATCACTGTGGGAGCGAGCTTGCTCGCAATAGCGGCAGTCCAGTCACCCTACAAATCGGATCAGAAATCATGCCCACCCTCACCACTTACCAAACCAGAATCATCCCCGACTGGGTCGACTACAACGGCCACCTGCGCGACGCCTTCTACCTGCTGATTTTCAGCTACGCCACCGACGCCCTGATGGATCGCCTTGGCATGGACAGCAACAACCGCGAAGCCAGCGGCAATTCGCTGTTCACCCTGGAGCTGCACCTGAATTACCTGCACGAAGTGAAGCTCGACGCCGACGTTGAAGTGCACACACAAATCATCGCCCACGACAGCAAGCGCCTGCACCTCTATCACAGCCTGCATCTGGTCGGTGACGACAAGGAACTGGCAGGCAACGAGCAAATGCTGCTGCACGTGGATCTGGCCGGTCCTCGTTCCGCACCGTTCAGCGAAGCAACCCTGGGCAAACTGCAAGCCATCGTCGCCGAACAAACCGACCTGCCAACCCCCGAATACATCGGCCGAGTGATCGCGTTACCACCAAAAAAATAACAAGGAGATCGCCATGAACACCGCCGCCGCTTTTGCCGACTTCCGTACTTATCCGTTGATCAGCGCGCTGACAGGCGTGCAGGCCTTGGCGGATCGTGTTCTGGTGAAGTGGGCCGATAACCGCGTCAGCCCTTTCCACCATCAATGGCTGCGGGACAACTGCCCGTGCCCGCAATGCGTCTACACGGTGACCCGCGAACAAGTTCTGGAAATCGTCGACGTACCTGAGAACCTGCTGCCCGCCGAGACCAGTGTCGACGCAGAGGGTTGCCTGTGCGTTCAATGGCAGGACGGCCACCTCAGCCGCTTCGATCCAGGTTGGCTGAGGGCGCACGCCTATGACGACGATTCCCGCGCCGAGCGTCTGGCAGGCAAACCCAAAGCCAGGCTTTGGCACAGCGATTTGCAGTTGCCGGTATTCGAATATCACGCACTGATGAACGACAACGACGCCTTGCTGCAATGGCTGCTGGCCGTGCGCGATACCGGTTTGACCCAGGTCCGTGGCGTGCCCACCGAACCCGGTTCGTTGAAGCTGATCGCCCAGCGGATTTCCTTCATCCGCGAGAGCAATTTCGGCGTGCTGTTCAACGTGCAATCCAAGGCTGACGCCGACAGCAACGCCTACACCGCGTTCAACCTGCCGCTGCACAGCGACCTGCCGACCCGGGAGTTGCAACCGGGGCTGCAATTTCTGCATTGCCTGGTGAACGACGCCGAGGGTGGCGAGAGCATTTTCGTCGACGGTTTCGCGATTGCCGATGCGTTGCGTCGGGAAGATCCGGAGTCGTTCAACAGCCTCTGTGAAATCCCCGTGGAGTTCCGCAACAAGGACCGCCACAGCGACTATCGCTGCCTCGCGCCGATCATCGCTTTGAATGCCTTGGGGCAAGTGTCGGAAATCCGCATGGCGAACTTTCTGCGCGGTCCGTTCGATGCGTCGGTGGAGCAGATGCCCAAGCTCTATCACGCCTATCGTCGGTTCATTGCGATGACCCGCGAGCCCCGCTTCAGGCTGATGCAGCGGCTCAATCCGGGTGAGCTTTGGTGCTTCGACAACCGCCGCACCCTGCATGCGCGCAATGCGTTTGATCCCGCCACGGGGGCACGGCATTTCCAGGGTTGTTATGTCGACCGGGATGAGTTGTTGTCGCGCATTCTGGTGTTGCAACGTTAAACCGCTAAAAGATCGCAGCCTTCGGCGGCTCCTACAAAAGCGTGATGGTACGCGCCCCCGTAGGAGCTGCCGAAGGCTGCGATCTTTTGCTTTCCACCAGCCAAAAAAAGCCCCGATCAAGCCGTGACAGGATCGAGGCAGAGGGTACTGTTGAGGAGCTGCCGAGCGAGGGTGACCAAACCTTCGTGAAGCGAGCTGGGTCCAGTGTGCCCACTCCTCCTCGCGGCAAGTTAGCCGAAAACGACCTGTTCATAGCCATTGCGGCCATTGCGACAAATCGCCCTTGCCGACACCCGGCACCCCCACCAGAATCGAGTCACGACACCGTTCCCTGAAGAAGGATTGCGTCATGATGTACGCCGATTTGATAGACCAGGAAGACCTGTTGGGCCAGCTCAAGGCATTGGGATTTCAAGTGCCCGTTGGCGCCACCGCCGAGCAGGCGTGCGAGTGCGCCGTAAGAGGCCTGGACGATGCCCGGGCGTATGAACTGCGCAAGATGGTCAAGGAGATGTACACCAGCAGCGCGACGATCCTGCCGGCCGTGCGCCAGGCCATCGACAAGCAATTATTGCCAGCGTTGTCGGATTACCAGCAAAGCCATACCACCCGTTAAATCCAACCGCGGGCAAGCCCGCTCCCACAGGTTTTCAGGTTGGATTGCAGATTTGTGATCCAACCAGGGTCCCTGTGGGAGCGGGCTTGCCCGCGATGAATGCAACTCGGTTTTAGAGCCTTACGCTAGCGAACGTCGACTCATTACGCGCCTGACTCAGCGCCGACAACGGCCCGGACAACGGCGACAGCACCAAGGCTTGCGGCAACGGCATCATCGCCACTTGCTGCGTGGTGTTGGACCCTACGCGTTCGTCACGCGGCGGAATACCGAAGTATTCGCGGTAGCACTTGGAAAAGTGCGGCGTGGACACGAAGCCACACACCGACGCCACTTCGATGATCGACATCGGCGTTTGCTTGAGCAACTGCCGCGCACGGATCAGGCGCAGCTTCAGGTAGTAACGCGACGGCGAACAATGCAGGTACTTCTGGAACAGCCGCTCCAGCTGACGACGGGACACAGCGACATACACCGCCAGTTCGTCGAGGTCGATCGGCTCTTCCAGGTTGGCTTCCATCAGTGCAACGATTTCCTGCAACTTCGGCTGATTGGTGCCGAGCATGTGCTTGAGCGGCACGCGCTGGTGATCCTGCTCGTTGCGGATGCGCTCGTAGACAAACATCTCCGAGATTGCGGCGGACAGTTCGCGACCGTGATCACGGCTGATCAAGTGCAGCATCATGTCCAGCGGCGCGGTGCCACCGGAACTGGTGAAACGGTTACGGTCGAGGGTGAACAGGCGAGTGCTCATGGCCACACGCGGAAACGCTTCCTGCATCGCCGCCAGGCATTCCCAGTGCACGCTGCAATCGAAACCGTCCAGCAGGCCCGCACAGGCCAGGGCCCAGCTGCCGGTGCAGACCGCACCGAGGCGACGGGACTGACGCGCCTGGCTTTGCAGCCAAGACACGTGTTCGCGGGTAACCGTACGTTGAATACCGATACCGCCGCAGACAATCACGGTGTCCAGAGGTGGCGCTTTGTGCATGGAGGCGTCAGGGGTGATTTGCAGACCATCACTGGCCCAGACTTGACCGCCATCGACGGTGAGGGTGGTCCAGCGATACAGCTCACGACCGGACAACTGGTTGGCCATGCGCAGTGGTTCCACTGCGGACGCCAGGGAAATCAGCGTGAAATTGTCCAGCAGCAGAAAGCCGATGGATTGAGGCGCACGGTTCTGGGGTTGGGCCCCGGAGTTGAACGACGTCATCGCGGTATCTCCTCACACAAAGCGGGTGATGGCCTCAGGCGGAGGCTCTTGTTATTGCCATCGTTCTCGCGTGGGAGACGGGCTTTGTAATGACAGAGCAATTGCCGTGCCTAAATTTGAATGCGCGTTCAATAACTCCTAAAAACGACGTCGGAATGTGTCTGTATATGACACGCAGTGAGTAAGGATTTAAATGGCCATCAGGACTGGCAAGTGCCCGGCCCACAAGCGGTGAGCAAATCGGTAGCACTTGTGGGAACAGGGCTGCGAGCAGCCGGGGAAGAGTGTCACCGCAAGCACGGGTGACGGACGGTCGGCCCTTGGATGGGAGCCGACCATCGGTGAGACGAGTTATCTGTTAGCGACGCGCCAAAAGGTGGCGCGGTCTAAACCGGGTGTTCACTTAGCGCGCAGTTTTGACTGGTCTGGCGCAATCGCTGGCAAGCCAGCTCCCACAGGGATCGAGGCGAACAAAATTTTTGTGATCGACACAAAACCTGTGGGAGCTGGCTTGCCAGCGATTGGGGTTGACTCAGTCTCAACACTCAACCGCACTAACCGCCAACCCACCCCGCGATGTCTCCTTATATTTGTCATGCATGTCGGCACCCGTATCGCGCATCGTGCGAATCACCCGATCCAGCGAAATGAAGTGCTGCCCATCACCGCGCAAAGCCATCTGCGCCGCGTTGATCGCTTTCACTGCTGCAATGGCGTTGCGCTCGATGCAAGGCACTTGCACCAGGCCACCCACCGGGTCGCACGTCAGGCCGAGGTTGTGTTCCAGGCCGATTTCCGCCGCGTTGCACAACTGCTCCGGCGAAGCACCGAGGATTTCCGCCAGCCCCGCCGCTGCCATCGCGCAAGCCGAGCCGACTTCACCCTGGCAACCGACTTCGGCACCGGAGATCGAAGCGTTCTTTTTACACAAAATCCCGACTGAAGCAGCACCCAGGAAGTAGTCGACGACATTGGCGTCGGTTACGTCTTCGCTGAATTTCATAAAGTAGTGCAATACCGCCGGAATGATCCCCGCCGCACCATTGGTCGGTGCCGTGACCATGCGCCCGCCGGCCGCGTTTTCTTCGTTGACCGCCAGGGCGAACAGGTTGACCCATTCCATTGCGCTCAGTGTCGAGCCGATCACGTTGGGCTTGTTCAGCTCCTGCAAACTGCGATGCAGCTTGGCCGCACGCCGGCGCACATTCAGGCCACCGGGCAAGATGCCTTCGTGCTTGAGGCCTTGCTCGACGCAATCCTGCATGGCGCGCCAGAGCGTCATCAGGCCGCTGCGGATTTCTTCTTCGCTGCGCCAGACCTTCTCGTTGGCCAGCATCAATTCAGCGACGCGCAAGTTGTGTTTTTTGCACAGCGCCAGCAGCTCCGCCGCGCTGGAGAAATCGTACGGCAACACCGTGCGATCCAGGTCGACCACGCCGCTGGAGGCTTGCGACTCATCGACGACAAAACCGCCGCCGACCGAATAGTAGGTGTCGCGATGAAGTTCGCCGTCATCGCCTTCGACAATCAGGGTCATGGCATTCGGATGGAATGGCAGGTTTTCGTCGATCAGACGCATGTCCCTGTTCCAAACGAACGGCACCGACAAACGACCATCAAGCAGCAGGGTGTGGGTTTCACGCAGGGTGGCGATGCGAATGCCGATTTGCGACGGATCGATCGCATCCGGCCACTCGCCCATCAAGCCCATGATCACCGCGTTGTCGCTGCCGTGACCGATGCCGGTGGCCGACAACGAACCATAGAGCTGTACTTCGACGCGCCGCACTTGCTCAAGCAATCCGCGCTCACGCAAACCCTGTACGAACAGCGCCGCCGCCCGCATAGGCCCTACGGTGTGCGAACTGGAAGGGCCGATGCCGATTTTGAACAGGTCGAAAACACTGATAGCCATTACTGCCGAACTCCTGGATGAGCCAACTCCAGACGCAAAAGCGCCCGGTGGCGGAGCTGCTACGCTCAAGCTGCAATCCGCCGAGATGGCCGCATCATCAGCCTTTTGTCATGTCGTTCGACGTCTCACACCGACGCACTCATGCCCAGTAACGCCGTGTGCGTTTTGCGCCATGTTTTCGCCGTTTTTTTGCGGCGCAGAGGGGAAAAAGGGACTGAAAAAATCTGTAAACGACGTCACTGACACTGGATGCGACCATCCCTGTACTGGTTACGACGCACCCTGTAGGCGTCAGATTTTCACTGGTACATGATCATATCGACTCGATTGCAAGGCGCCGTGGTAGAGCTGTCTCCAAAACGCCATCCAACCGCAACCTATAAGTGCGGTGGTCCAGTCGGAACACTGCCAAAAAAAACACCAAGGAGTCCATCCATGAAAGGTTCCCCGTCGTTGTTGTTGGCCGCCATGCTTAGTCTGCCGGTTCTGGCGCAAGCCGCCGAACCGGCCCAATGCAGCACCGTAAACTTCTCCGATGTCGGCTGGACCGATATCACCGCGACTACCGCGACCACCAGCGTTGTCCTCAATGCCCTCGGCTACAAGACCAAGACCACCATGATTTCCGTTCCCGTGACCTACAAGTCCCTGGCCGACGGCAAGAACATGGACGTGTTCCTGGGTAACTGGATGCCGACCATGGAAAACGACATCAAGGCGTATCGCGATGCCGGCACCGTGGAAACCGTGCGCACCAACCTCAAGGGTGCCAAGTACACCCTCGCCGTGCCACAAGCGCTGTACGACAAGGGGCTGCATGACTTCGCCGACATCGCCAAATTCAAGAAAGAACTCGACGGCAAGATCTATGGCATCGAGCCTGGCAACGACGGTAATCGCCTGATCCAGAGTATGATCGACAAGAACGCCTTCGGCCTTAAAGACGCCGGTTTCAAAGTGGTCGAGTCCAGCGAAGCCGGCATGCTGTCGCAGGTCGACCGCGCCCAGAAACGCGACACCGCCGTGGTCTTCCTGGGCTGGGCCCCCCACCCGATGAACAAGCGCTTCAAGATTCAGTACTTGACCGGTGGTGACGATTTCTTCGGCCCGGACTTCGGTGCCGCCACCGTGGCGACCAACACCCGCAAGGGTTACGCCGAGGAGTGCAGCAACGTCGGCCAGTTGCTGAAGAACCTGGAGTTCACCGTCGACATGGAAAGTGAACTGATGGGCAACATCCTGGACGACAAGATGAAGCCTGACGCGGCCGCCAAGGCCTGGCTGAAAAAGAATCCACAGGTGCTCGATACCTGGCTCGCTGGCGTGACCACCATTGACGGTAAACCAGGCCTGGAGGCCGTGAAAGCCAAACTGACGCCTTGAATTAGGGAGCATCGCTTATGCCGGACGGCTCACGCCGTCCGGGCTGTTTATTTCCTTGCATGCGGACGTTCACTACCATGCTGATTGATCAGAAAATACCTTTAGGCCAGTACATCGCAGGCTTCGTTGAATGGTTGACGCAACACGGCGCCAACACCTTCGACGCAATTGCCGTGTCACTGGAAACGATGATCCACGGCGTGACGTTTGCGCTGACCTGGTTCAACCCGCTGGTCTTGATCGGCCTGATCGCAATACTGGCGCACTTCATCCAGCGCAAATGGGGACTGACCGTCTTCGTTATCGCTTCCTTTCTGCTGATCCTCAACCTGGGGTACTGGCAGGAAACCATGGAAACCCTCGCCCAGGTGTTGTTCGCCACCCTGGTCTGCGTGGTCATCGGCGTACCGTTGGGTATCGTCGCCGCGCACAAACCGATGTTCTACACCATGATGCGTCCGGTGCTCGATCTGATGCAGACCGTACCGACCTTCGTATACCTCATTCCTACCCTGACCCTCTTCGGTCTGGGTGTGGTCCCGGGTCTGATCTCGACGGTGGTGTTCGCGATTGCCGCGCCCATCCGCCTGACCTACCTGGGCATCCGCGATGTCCCGCAAGAATTGATGGACGCCGGCAAGGCCTTCGGCTGCTCGCGCCGTCAGCTGCTCTCACGCATCGAACTGCCCCACGCCATGCCAAGCATCGCGGCGGGCATCACCCAGTGCATAATGCTGTCGTTGTCGATGGTGGTGATCGCGGCACTGGTAGGCGCCGATGGACTCGGCAAACCGGTGGTCAACGCACTGAACACTGCTGATATCGCCCTGGGCTTCGAAGCGGGCCTGGCGATCGTACTGCTGGCGATCATGCTCGACCGTATCTGCAAACAACCCGACGCCAAAGTAGGGGGTGACGCATGAGCATTATTCGCTTTGAAGACGTCGATGTGATCTTCACCAGGGATCCGCGCGAAGCCCTGAAGCTTCTCGATCAAGGTTTGACCCGCAGCGAGATCCTGAAAAAGACCGGGCAGATCGTTGGCGTGGAAAAGGCCAGCCTGGATGTCGAGAAAGGTGAAATCTGCGTACTGATGGGCTTGTCCGGCTCGGGCAAATCCAGCCTGCTGCGCTGCATCAACGGCCTCAACACCGTCAGCCGCGGCAAGCTGTTCGTCGAGCACGAAGGCAAGCAGATCAACATTGCTTCCTGTACCCCGGCCGAACTGAAAATGATGCGCACCAAGCGCATCGCGATGGTGTTCCAGAAGTTCGCCCTGATGCCTTGGCTGACGGTGCGCGAAAACATCAGTTTCGGTCTGGAAATGCAGGGTCGTCCGGAGAAGGAACGCAAGAAACTGGTCGATGAAAAACTCGAACTGGTGGGCCTGACCCAATGGCGCAACAAGAAACCCGATGAGTTGTCCGGCGGCATGCAGCAGCGTGTAGGCCTGGCCCGTGCGCTGGCGATGGACGCCGACATTTTGCTGATGGACGAACCGTTCTCGGCACTCGACCCACTGATCCGCCAGGGTTTGCAGGACGAACTTCTGGAGCTGCAACGCAAGCTGAGCAAAACCATCGTATTCGTGAGCCACGACCTTGATGAAGCCCTGAAGCTTGGTAGCCGCATTGCGATCATGAAAGACGGCCGGATCATCCAGTACAGCAAGCCGGAAGAAATCGTACTCAACCCGGCGGACGACTATGTGCGGACTTTCGTCGCCCATACCAACCCGCTGAACGTGCTGTGCGGTCGCAGCCTGATGCGCACCCTGGACAACTGCAAACGCATCAACGGTTCGGTGTGCCTCGATCCGGGTGGCGATTCGTGGCTGGACCTGGCGGAAGGCAACACCATCAAAGGTGCTCGTCAGAACGGCTCTGCGCTGGACTTGCAGAACTGGGTACCGGGCCAGGCCGTTGAAGGCCTGGGTCGCAAACCGACATTGGTGGATTCGAACATCGGCATGCGCGACGCGTTGCAGATTCGTTATCAGACCGGAAACAAGCTAGTGCTGCACGACAACAACCATGTGGTGGGGATTCTCGGCGACAGCGAGCTGTATCACGCGCTGCTCGGCAAGAACCTGGGGTAAAGGCAACAGACACAAAAACGCCGCGAGAGGATCGCGGCGTTTTTGTTTGAAGGTCAAAAGATCGCAGCCTTCGGCAGCTCCACAGGGGAATGCGATCAAAGTAGGAGCTGCCGAAGGCTGCGATCTTTTTAAAGGAACAACGCGGTGCTTCAGGCAGAAACACCGCGCTACTGGTTACTTAGCTATACACCCGGCCAAGGAGCTGCCGATGGCTTTCAAACTGATCGAGCACATCCCGCGTGATCTGATCCTGAGTGAAGCCCATCAGGTCGTAATCCTGGCTGCCGTTGTGCAGGTACACCTCGGCACGGTAATAGCGCTGACGCGCTTCATCGGACTGCGCAGACTCGGTTGGCGTGGCCAGATAACCGTCCAGGCTGACTTCGTAGACAAACGGGTTGCCCTCTTCCATCTCGACCCGCACGCCCATGCAACGCTTGGACTTGCCCAGCAGCGTCTGCACTTCCAGGCCTTGAGCACGCATTTGCGTCGTCGCGTCCTGCAATGCCGGGCTCACATGCTTGTCCATGAAACGCTGGACCACCGACTGGCTCGGTTGCAGGTCCAGTTGCGTCAAACGCTCACTGAAACCACGACGACCGCGCGCCGCCAACTCCGCTTGCTCCTGTTCGATCTGCACGTCCTGGCGCATGGCCTTGTGCAAGCCGAACATGAAGAACACCAGCACCACCGAGAACGGCAGGCCGGCCAGCACCACCATGGTCTGCATGGCTTCGAAGTTACCGGCGAACAGCAGGCCGATGGTCACCAGGGTAATCACCGCCGACCAGAAAATCCGCAGCCAGTGCGGAGCGTCTTCGTCGACGTTGCCGCCCTTGCAGGAAAGGTTGGCCATCATCACCGCGCCGGAATCCGCAGGAGTCAGGAACAGCACGAAACCAACGAAAATCGATACGCCGATCACAACCTTCGACGCCGGGTAATGCTCAAGCAACTGGTAGATCGCCATGGACGGCTGTTCCAGCGCCGTTTTCCCAAGCTCCACCGCTCCGTGGTTCATCACCAGGTCCAGGGCCGAGTTACCGAAGATCGACAGCCACGCCAGGGTGAAACCCAGCGGAATCAGCAGCACGCCGGCCACCAGCTCACGCACCGTACGGCCACGGGAAATACGCGCGATGAACATGCCTACGAATGGCGCCCAGGAAATCCACCAGGCCCAGTAGAACAGCGTCCACAGGCCCAACCAGCGGTCAGACTTCTCACCGTCGCCTTCGTACACATACAGATCGAAAGTCTTCAGCACCACGCCGTTCAGGTAGTCACCGACGTTCTGTACGAAGCCGTTGAGCAGGTGCAGGGTCGGACCAAACAGCAGCACGAAAATCAGCAGGCCGCTGAACAGCACGATGTTCAGGTTGGACAGACGACGAATGCCGTTTTCCACACCCGACACAGCAGCGATGGTTGCCACGGTGCTCATCACGATGATCACGATCAGCAGGTTGGTGTTGCTGTGCTCCATGCCGAACAGGTTTTCCAGGCCCGACGACACTTGCAGCGAACCAATCCCCAGGTTGGTCACCAGACCCAACAGGGTCACGAACATGCCGAAGCCGTCTACCGCATGACCGGCCGCGCCTTTGACCCAGCGCTCACCCACCAGCGGATACAGCGCCGAGCGCAACGCCAGCGGCTGGTTGTGACGGTAGGCAAAGTAAGCAACGGCCAGACCGACCAATGCGTAGATCGCCCAGCCGTGCAGGCCCCAGTGCAGGAACGTCAGCTGCACCGCCTGACGTGCCGCGAGGTTGCTGCCTGCCACGCCTTCCGGCGGATTGAAGTAGTGATCCAGCGGTTCGGAAGCACCGAAGTACAGCAACGAAATGCCGATACCCGACGAGAACAGCATCCCCGCCCAGGCGCCGTAGCTGAAGTCCGGGGTGTCGTCCTTGCTGCCCAGTTTCAGTTTGCCGTAGGACGAAAACGCCAGGCCGACCACGAAAATCAGATAGGCGGCAATCACCACCATGTAGTACCAGCCAAAGCTGCGGGACAACCAGGCCTGAGCCGTACCCAGCATTCTGCCGGCCTCTTGCGGGGCGATGATCAGAATGGCGGTCAACAACAGAATCAACGCGGTAGAGGTGTAGAACACACAACCGTTGACCGTCACCTTCTCGGGTGGGGTCTTTATTAGCGAGGCAGAACTCATGGCACAGATGCTCCGGGCAGTGCGAGAGAAGAACGCAAGACAAACGTGTTACCCGACCAATCGGTTAGTGGGCAGCCGACCAGCGGGTGATATAAAGACACCCCGAAAAAAGCCCGAAAGCCTGAAGCGCCGTGGCGCGTAGGTTTCGAGCATTTTCGGAAGTCGATTTTTTCGCCGCAACCTGTAGGAAAAATCTGTTGATAGCGACGATTTGTCGCAGATCTTATTCTTTGTTGATTGAACGTTCAATCAAAACAAAATAGACTGGCCCACAAGCCGATAGACGTTCTACGTCTGCCGGAAGGCCTAAGGAGATGTGCAAGATGCCCAAGGTCGGTATGCAACCCATCCGCCGCCAGCAATTGATCGAAGCCACTTTGCAGGCCGTCGATCAGGTCGGAATGGGGGACGCCAGCATTGCGCTGATCGCCCGTTTGGCCGGTGTCTCGAACGGCATCATCAGTCACTACTTTCAGGACAAGAACGGCCTGATTGCCGCCACCATGGGGTACTTGATGACGGTGCTGAGCGAGAACGTCACCGCGCGCCGACTGGCGCTGACAGATGACAGCCCGCGGGCGCATCTGCAGGTGATCATCGAAGGCAACTTCGACGCCAGCCAGGTCAACGGCCCGGCAATGAAAACCTGGCTGGCCTTCTGGGCCACCAGCATGCACCAGCCGTCTTTGCACAGGTTGCAGCGGATCAACGATCACCGTCTGTATTCCAACCTGTGCTGCCAGTTCCGCCGTGTGCTGCCGCTCGATGATGCGCGCAGCGCCGCCCGGGGCCTGGCAGCGTTGATTGACGGCTTGTGGTTGCGCGGCGCGCTGTCGGGAGACGCTTTCGACACCGGGCAGGCGGAACAGATCGCTTACGAATACATGGATTTCCAACTGGCCAAGCGGGTGAGTTAGAGCACACACAGAATGCTCAACCACCGGACCGTGCCAACCACTTATGCTCTTGCGAGGACTTTATGGCCCGTTTCGAATTGCAAAAACTCTACATCGATGGTGCTTACAGCGACGCCAGCAGCGACGCCACTTTCGAAGCCATCAACCCGGCTAACGGTGAAGTCCTCGCAAAAGTACAACGCGCGACCAAGGAAGACGTTGAGCGCGCCGTCGTCAGCGCCGAAAAGGGCCAGAAAATCTGGGCCGCCATGACCGCCATGGAGCGTTCGCGCATCCTGCGTCGCGCCGTGGACATCCTGCGTGAGCGCAACGACGAACTGGCCGCCCTGGAAACCCTGGACACCGGTAAATCGTTCTCCGAAACCAAGTACGTCGACATCGTTACCGGCGCTGACGTGCTGGAATACTACGCAGGCCTGGTGCCGGCCATCGAAGGCGAGCAGATTCCGCTGCGCACTACGTCGTTCGTCTACACCCGTCGCGAGCCGCTGGGCGTCGTGGCCGGTATCGGCGCGTGGAACTACCCGATCCAGATCGCCCTGTGGAAATCCGCACCTGCCCTGGCGGCCGGTAACGCGATGATCTTCAAGCCAAGTGAAGTCACCTCGCTGACCACCCTGAAACTGGCCGAGATCTACACCGAAGCCGGCCTGCCAAACGGCGTGTTCAACGTCCTGACCGGCAGCGGCCGCGAAGTCGGCACCTGGCTGACCGAGCACCCGCGCATCGAGAAGATCTCGTTCACCGGCGGCACCGACACCGGCAAGAAAGTCATGGCCAGCGCTTCGGCTTCGTCGCTCAAAGACGTGACCATGGAACTGGGCGGCAAATCTCCGCTGATCATCTGCGACGACGCCGACCTCGATCGCGCTGCCGACACCGCGATGATGGCCAACTTCTACAGCTCCGGCCAGGTCTGCACCAACGGCACTCGCGTGTTCGTACCGGCTCAACTGAAAGCCGCTTTCGAAGCCAAGATCGCTGAGCGCGTTGCGCGTATCCGCATCGGTAACCCGGAAGACGAAAACACCAACTTCGGTCCGCTGGTCAGCTTCGCGCACATGGAAAGCGTGTTGGGCTACATCGCCAAGGGCAAGGAAGAAGGTGCACGCGTTCTGTGCGGCGGCGAGCGTCTGACCGACGGCGAATTCGGCAAAGGTGCCTTCGTCGCGCCGACCGTGTTCACCGATTGCACCGACGACATGACCATCGTCCGTGAGGAAATCTTTGGCCCGGTGATGGCGATCCTGTCGTACGAAACCGAAGAAGAAGTGATCCGCCGCGCCAACGACACCGACTTCGGTCTGGCCGCCGGTATCGTCACCAAGGATCTGAACCGCGCCCACCGCGTGATTCATCAGCTGGAAGCCGGTATCTGCTGGATCAACGCCTGGGGCGAGTCCGACGCCAAGATGCCGGTCGGCGGCTACAAGCAGTCGGGTGTCGGCCGTGAGAACGGCATCAGCTCGCTGAACAACTTCACCCGCATCAAATCGGTACAGGTCGAACTGGGCGATTACGTCTCGGTGTTCTAAGACCCCAGCCATGCGCTGCCTGTGATGCCGTCATCGCGGGCAAGCCTTGCTCCTACAGGTTTTGTGTCGTGCACAAAACCTGCGGCAAACCTCGATCCTGTAGGAGCAAGGCTTGCCCGCGATCGAGTGCGCAGCACTCGCCAAGGCCTGACCTGAACCAACTTCAAAGAGGGTGCATTCAATGTCCCAAGTATTCGATTACATCATCATCGGTGCCGGCTCGGCCGGTAACACCCTGGCGACCCGTCTGACTGAAGACGCAGGCGTCACCGTCCTGCTGCTCGAAGCGGGCGGCCCCGACTACCGTTTCGACTTCCGCACGCAAATGCCTGCGGCGCTGGCGTTTCCGCTGCAAGGCCGTCGCTACAACTGGGCCTACGAAACCGATGCCGAGCCACACATGGACGGTCGTCGCATGGAGTGCGGTCGCGGCAAGGGCCTGGGTGGTTCCTCGCTGATCAACGGCATGTGCTACATCCGCGGCAACGCCATGGACTACGACGGCTGGGCGAAACTGCCAGGCCTGGAAGACTGGTCGTACCTCGATTGCCTGCCGTACTTCCGCAAAGCGGAAACCCGCGACATCGGCCCGAACGACTACCACGGTGGCGAAGGCCCGGTCAGCGTGACCACGCCGAAAGCCGGCAACAATCCGCTGTTCCACGCCATGGTTGAAGCCGGCGTGCAGGCCGGTTACCCGCGCACCGAAGACCTCAACGGTTACCAGCAGGAAGGCTTCGGCCCGATGGACCGCACCGTGACGCCGAAAGGTCGTCGTGCCTCCACCGCCCGTGGTTACCTGGACGTCGCCAAGAAGCGTTCGACCCTGACCATCGTCACCCACGCCCTGACCGACAAGATCCTGTTCGACGGCAAGCGCGCGGTCGGCGTGCGTTACCTGGTTGGCGACGCTGAAGAGCGCGTTGAAGTCAAAGCGCGCAAGGAAGTGCTGCTATGCTCCGGCGCCATCGCTTCGCCGCAGATCCTGCAACGCTCCGGCGTCGGCCCGGCCGAATTGCTGAACAAGCTCGACATTCCGGTGGTCCACGACCTGCCGGGCGTCGGTGAAAACCTGCAGGATCACCTTGAGCTGTACCTGCAATACGCTTGCACCCAACCGGTCTCGCTGTACCCGTCGCTGCTCTGGTACAACCAGCCGGCCATCGGCGCCGAGTGGCTGTTCAACGGCACCGGTATCGGCGCCAGCAACCAGTTCGAAGCCGGCGGTTTCATCCGTACGCGTCCGGAATTCGAATGGCCGAACATTCAGTACCACTTCCTGCCGGTAGCGATTAACTACAACGGCAGCAACGGTGTTAAAGAGCACGGCTTCCAGGCACACATGGGCTCCATGCGTTCGCCAAGCCGCGGTCGCATCCAGGCCAAGTCGAAAGACCCGCGCCAGCACCCGAGCATCCTGTTCAACTACATGGCCACCGAGCAGGACTGGCAGGAATTCCGCGACGGCATCCGCCTGACCCGTGAAATCATGCAGCAACCTGCACTGGACGCCTTCCGTGGTCGCGAGATCAGCCCGGGCATCGACGTGCAATCTGATGAGCAACTGGACAAGTTCATCCGCGAACACGCCGAAACCGCGTTCCATCCGTCCTGCTCGTGCAAGATGGGCACCGACGAGATGGCCGTGGTCGATGGCGAAGGTCGCGTACACGGTATGCAAGGCCTGCGCGTAGTCGATGCCTCGATCATGCCGATCATCACCACCGGCAACCTGAATGCACCGACGATCATGATGGCCGAGAAAATCGCCGACAAGATCCGTGGCCGCCAGCCGTTACCGCGCAGCAAGGCCGACTACTACGTAGCAGGCGATGCACCGGTGAAGAGCAAACCGATGCGGGAAGTGGGTCAGACGGCGTAAGGCACTACACCGCGTCGCGGCCAATCGCGAGCAAGCTCGGCTCCTACAAGTGCGAGGTTGAATCACATTTTGGTGATCAACCCAATACCGTAGGAGCCGAGCTTGCTCGCGATGAGGCCAGAACAAACAACGCACAACCCCCTGCAACGCCCCCTCCACAGATCCAAACTTGATCCTCCTCCCGCGCAGGCCTACTCTAGCGCCACGCAATCGTTTCACCCCCCTCGCAACACCGCGTCACCGTCACTCCATACCAAGGAGGTTCCCGAATGTTCGATTTCCACCCCCAGCTCAAGCAGCGCTTTGCTGCGTTGCGTACGGGCGCTGAATTCTTTTCTCTGCGTTATGTGCGCGAGTCCGGCCAGTACCTGTCGGTACGCAAGAACGTCGCCGAACCGCCAAGCCTGAGCCGGGACGAAGGGGCAATGCTGACCGTGCGGGTCAACGGCGTCGAAGCCTATGCCGCGACCAATGATCTGTCGCAACAAGGCCTGCAAACGGCGCTGGACCGAGCCGAGCAACAAGCCCGTCGACTCAAGCCGCATGCTCTGCTGGACCTGCGCGAACAAGCCGTCTCCAGTGACCGCGCCGATTATCTTTCGCCGAACCTCGACCAACCGTTCCCGTCCCTGAGCGATTGCTACCAATTGCTCAGTACGGAATCCGCCGCCGTTCCAAAGGACGAGCGCCTGGTGAACTGGCAGGTGAGCATCGGCATCACCCACGTCGAGCAGATTTACCTCAACAGCGCCGGCGCAGAGCTGCGCCAAGCCCAGCGCTTCGTCTACCCCGGCCTCGATGTCACCGCCTACGACGGCAACGACAGCCAGACCCGCACCCTCGGCCGGGAAAACTTCGGCCAACAGGGTGGCTTTGATGTCATCAGCCGCTGCGGATTGATCGGCGCCGGAGTAAAAATCGCCGATCAGGCACTGCAATTGCTGCTCGCGCCGAATACACCGCAAGGTCCGCGCGACCTGCTGCTGATGCCCGACCAGATGATGCTGCAGATCCACGAATCCATCGGCCACCCGCTGGAGCTGGACCGCATCCTTGGCGACGAACGTAATTATGCCGGCACCAGTTTCGTCAAAGCCGAAGACTTCGGCCGCCTGCAATACGGTTCGAAACTGCTCAACGTGACCTTCGATCCGGACATCCCCGAACAGCTCGCCAGTTACGGCCATGACGACGACGGCACAGCCGCCAGCAAACAATTCCTGATTCGCGAAGGCCTGTTGTTGCGGCCATTGGGCGGAGCGTTGTCGCAATTTCGCGCCGGCATGGACGGTGTCGCCAATAGCCGCGCCTGTGGCTGGAATCGTCCGCCGATCGACCGCATGGCCAACCTGAACATCGAGCCGGGCGATCAACCGCTGGAACAACTGATTGGCAATATCGAACACGGCATCCTGATGAGCACCAACCGTTCGTGGTCCATCGACGATGCGCGCAACAAGTTCCAGTTCGGTTGCGAATGGGGCCAGCTGATCGAAAACGGCGAACTCAAGGGTGTGGTGAAAAACCCGAACTACCGGGCCATTTCCGCGCAGTTCTGGAAGAGCCTCAGCGCCGTCGGCGATGCCAATACCTTCAAGGTTCTCGGCACGCCGAACTGCGGCAAAGGCGAGCCAAATCAGGTCATTCGTGTCGGCCACGCGTCGCCAGCGTGTGTGTTCAGCAACGTTGATGTATTTGGGGGAGACGCCTGATGAGCACTTCAAAATCTCAGGCCGAGTCGTTCAAGGCCTTGGTCGCCGGATTGCGTGCAGCGCTGCACGAACCGGAACAGTTCACCCTTAGTTACGCCGCCGAGTCGTCGGCCTTCGTGCGTTTCAATCACGCCAAGGTACGGCAGGCCGGGCAGGTGCAGCAGGCAAGCATCGGCCTGAAACTGATCAACGATGGTCGCCACGCCGATCTGCAGATCACCCTGGCGGGTGACCCTGAAGTCGACCTTCAGCGTCTGGCCGAGGGTCTGCAACAGCTGCGCGAAACCTTGCCGTTGCTGCCAAAGGACCCGTACCTGCTGCTCAACTACAACGGCTGGCAAAGCAAGAACGTGCAGGACCATCCGCTGCCGGACACTGAGCAAGCAGTCGCCGAAATCACCCGCGCTGCTGAAGGGCTCGACATGGTCGGCTTCTACGCCGCCGGCCCAATCAGTCGTGGATTCGCCAGTTCTGCCGGGGCATTTGGCTGGCATCAGGCCAACAGCTTCAATTTCGACTTCAGCCTGTTCCACGAAAACGGTCAGGCGGTTAAAGCCAGCTATGCCGGGCACGACTGGAGCAGCGAAGGCTTTGCCAAGCGCTTCCAACAGGCGCGTGAGCAGCTTGAATTTCTGGGGCGGCCGCTACGCACTCTGGCACCGGGACAATACCGCGCCTACCTCGCGCCGGCCGCTCTGGAAGAAATCATGGGCATGCTTTGCTGGGGCGGGTTTTCCGCGCAGTCGATTGCCAGCAAAAGCAGTCCGCTGCAGAAACTCTACGCGGGCGATCAACACTTCAGTCCGCTGGTCTCGCTGGATGAAAAAGTCAGTGGTTCGCTGAGCCCGGCATTCTCTGACGAAGGCTATCCACGCAGCGATCTGAAGTTGATTGTCGAGGGGCAGGCCGGCGCGCAACTGGTCGGGTCACGCAGCGCCGCCGAATACGGCTTGACCGCCAACGGCGCCAGCGGCGGCGAATCGCCGAGTGCCTTGAACTTGCAGGCCGGTGATTTGCCCGAAGCAGAAATCCTCAAGCAACTGGGCACCGGTTTGTACATCAGCAACCTGTGGTACCTGAATTTCTCGGATCAACCGGCAGCACGCCTGACCGGCATGACCCGCTTCGCGACGTTCTGGGTCGAGAACGGCGAGATTCAGGCACCGGTCAGCACCATGCGTTTCGATGACAGTGCGTTCAGCCTGCTGGGTTCGCAGTTGGAAGCATTGACCGAGGAGCGCGAGATGTTGCTGTCGGCGAGTACCTACAGCCAGCGGGCGACGGCTTCTGCGTTGTTGCCTGGTGCATTGGTCAGCCGGCTCACTTTGACTCTGTAAACACAGTACCTGTGGGAGCGGGCTTGCCCGCGAAAGCGGCGGGTCAGTCAACATTGATGTTGAATGTTATGACCCCTTCGCGGGCAAGCCCGCTCCCACAGGGTTCGGTTACCCGACCACACCAAGAGGTCCCATGCCCAACCGCCCGCCTCTCGACCCTGTCACCGCCCGCTGGGTGCCGTGGGTCGTCGCCATCGCGTTTTTCATGCAGTCCCTCGACGGGACGATCCTCAACACCGCCCTGCCCGCCATGGCCAGCGACCTGGCCGAAGACCCACTGCGCATGCAAGGCGTGATCATCGCCTACATGCTCACCGTCGCCTTGCTGATCCCCGCCTCGGGCTGGATCGCGGACCGCTTCGGCACCAGGAAAATCTTCTTCAGCGCGATTCTGCTATTCAGCTTCGGCTCGTTGCTCTGCGCATTGTCGACCACCCTCACTCAGCTGATCGGCGCCAGGATAATCCAGGGCCTGGGGGGTGCGCTGATGTTGCCGGTCGGGCGATTGGTGGTGCTGCGTGCCTACCCCCGCTCGGAACTGGTGCGGATCATGGGCTTCATTACCATTCCCGGCCTGCTCGGCCCGCTGATCGGCCCGACCATGGGCGGCTGGATGGTGCAATACCTGACCTGGCACTGGATCTTCCTGATCAATCTGCCGGTCGGCGTGATTGGCTGTTACGCCGTGTGGAAATTCATCCCCGACCTGCGCGGTTCCGAGCGCACGCGCTTCGATAGCCTGGGTTTCGTGCTGTTTGGCGCGGCGATGATCCTGATCACCGTCGCCATGGAAGGCCTCGGCGAACTGCACTTGCCGCACCTGCGGGTGATGCTGCTGTTATTCGGAGGGATGGCGTGTCTGGCGGCGTACTGGTTGCGCGCCGGGCACATCGACAATCCGCTGTTCGCGCCGTCACTGTTCAAGACCCGGACTTTTGCCGTGGGCATTCTCGGCAACCTGTTCGCCCGCCTCGGCAGCGGCGCCCTGCCGTTTTTGGTGCCATTGCTGCTGCAAGTGGCGCTGGGGTATTCGCCGTCGCAAGCGGGGATGAGCATGCTGCCGCTTGCTGCGGCGGCGATGATCGCCAAGTGGGTGGCGCGGCCGCTGATCGAACGTTTGGGCTACCGCATCGTGTTGACCGGCAATACCCTGGCGCTGGGGATCATGCTGGCGAGCATGGGCCTGGTCAGTGAGCAGACGCCGTACTGGCTGCTGTTGTGCCTGCTGGCGATCCTCGGCGCGATCAACTCCTTGCAGTTCACCGCGATGAACACCGTGACCCTGATCGACCTCGACGATGCCAGCGCCAGCAGCGGCAACAGCCTGCTGTCGGTGGTCGCGCAATTGTCGTTGAGCCTTGGCGTTGCGTGCGCCGGTGCACTGCTGGGCGGGTTCACGGCGGAGATTGGAAATGACGGTGTAGACACGGTTCTGGGTGCCTTCCAGCTGACCTTCGTGACGGTAGGCATCATGGCCATGCTGGCCGCGACGATCTTCTCGCAACTCTCCCCCAAAGACGGACGACGAGTGGTCAGCCGCGAGCACGATATCGAACACTGACCCGTAGCAGCTGCCGAGGCACGAGGCTGCGTTGGGCGGCGAAGCAGCCCCCGATGGCGGTCCTGCGGACACGCAACGCAGCCTCGTACCTCGGCAGCTGCTACAACTCGTCCAGAATTTGCAGGTTGTGGCAGCGGGACTGGTACACTGCGCGACATTTTGTTTTGCAGGCCAGTCCCGTGACCACCATCGCCACCGAATTTAATACTTTGCCGCTGTCCGCCGCCATGCTGGCTAACCTCGACTCCCTCGGTTATGCCCAGATGACGCCGATCCAGGCGCAAAGCTTGCCGGTGATCCTCAAGGGGATGGACCTGATCGCCCAGGCCAAGACCGGCAGCGGCAAGACCGCCGCGTTCGGTATCGGCCTGTTGAACCCGATCAATCCGCGCTACTTCGGTTGCCAGGCCCTGATCCTCTGCCCGACCCGTGAGCTGGCCGATCAGGTCGCCAAGGAAATCCGTCGTCTGGCCCGCGCCGAAGACAACATCAAGGTCCTGACCCTGTGCGGCGGCGTGTCCCTCGGCCCGCAGATCGCTTCGCTGGAACACGGTGCGCACATCATCGTCGGCACGCCGGGGCGCATTCAGCAGCACTTGCGCAAGGGCTCGCTGGTCCTTCACGGCCTGAACACGCTGATCCTCGACGAAGCCGACCGCATGCTCGACATGGGTTTCTACGATTCCATCGAAGAAATCATCATGCAGTCCCCGGAGCGTCGCCAGACATTGCTGTTCTCGGCCACGTACCCGGTGGGCATCAAGCAACTGGCTTCGAAGTTCATGCGCAACCCGCAGCAAGTGAAGGCAGAAGCGTTCCACGACGACACGCAGATCGAGCAGCGCTTCTACGAGATTTCCCCGGAAGAGCGCATGAGCGCCGTGACCAAGGTCCTCGGCCACTTCCGCCCGGCGTCCTGCGTGGCGTTCTGCTACACCAAGCAACAGGTTCAGGAAACCGTCGATCACCTGACCGCCAAAGGCATCTCCGCCGTTGGCCTGCACGGCGATCTGGAACAGCGTGACCGCGATCAGGTGTTGGCGATGTTCGCCAACCGCAGCACCTCGGTACTGGTCGCCACCGACGTCGCCGCCCGTGGTCTGGACATCGATTCGCTGGACATGGTGATCAACGTCGAGCTGGCCCGTGACTCGGAAATCCACATCCACCGCGTCGGCCGTACCGGTCGTGCCGGCGAGAAAGGCCTGGCGATCAGCCTGGTTGCGCCGTCCGAAGCGCAGCGCGCACAAGCCATCGAACAATTGCAGAAGTCGCCATTGACCTGGGATCAGGTGGACAACCTCGTCTCACAGGGTGGCGGTCCGCTGCTGCCGCAGATGAGCACCCTGTGCATCGGCGCCGGCCGTAAAGACAAGGTTCGTCCGGGCGACATCCTTGGCGCTCTGACCGGTGACGCCGGCATTCCGGGCGCGCAGGTCGGC
Source organism: Pseudomonas sp. NFX98 (assembly GCF_047784845.1). Taxonomy (NCBI): domain Bacteria; kingdom Pseudomonadati; phylum Pseudomonadota; class Gammaproteobacteria; order Pseudomonadales; family Pseudomonadaceae; genus Pseudomonas; species Pseudomonas sp. NFX98. The sequence goes on from NZ_JBLNNF010000006.1 coordinate 186,168, forward strand.
AAGATCGCGATTTTCGACTTCCAGGCTTACGTGGCTGTGGATCGCGGGGTTGCCAAGCAGGCCCTGCAGCGCTTGAACGACGGCAAGATCAAGGGCCGTTCGTTGCGCGTGCGTATTCTGTAAAACCGCCACACATCTCCCTGTAGGAGCTGCCGAAGGCTGCGATCTTTTGACTTTGCTTTTAAGAATCAAAATCAAAAGATCGCAGCCTTCGGCAGCTCCTACGGGTTTTCTATTCTGAGGACACCGTTTTGCGCTCTACCGAAGTCGTGATCATTGGCGCTGGCGCCGCAGGGTTGATGTGTGCGCTGACCGCCGCCGGGCGCGGGCGCAAGGTGCTGTTGCTCGACCATGCCAACAAGGCCGGCAAGAAAATCCTGATGTCGGGCGGTGGCCGCTGCAATTTCACCAACATGTACACCGAGCCAAGCAATTTCCTCTCGCAGAATGCGCACTTCTGCAAATCGGCCTTGGCCCGCTACACCCAGTGGGATTTCATCGGCATGGTCGCCAAGCACGGCGTGCCCTACCACGAGAAAAAACTCGGCCAGTTGTTCTGCGATAACAAATCCAGCGACATCCTCGAAATGCTGTTGAACGAGTGCGATCAGGTCGGCGTCAGCCTGCACCTGGACACGTCGATCCAGACCATCGAGAAGCTTGAGAAAGGTTATTTGCTCGACACGACGCTCGGGCAGGTGACGTGCGAATCGCTGGTGATTGCCACCGGCGGCCTGTCGATCCCGACCCTCGGCGCCACCGGTTTCGGCTATCAGGTGGCCAAGCAATTCGGCCACGACCTGCTGCCGACCCGCGCTGGTCTGGTGCCGTTCACCATCACCGATCAGCTCAAGGAATTGTGCACTGAGCTGTCCGGCACTTCGGTGGATTGCCTGGTGAGCTGCAACGACCAAAGTTTCCGCGAGAACATCCTGTTTACTCACCGCGGCCTCAGCGGCCCGGCGATTTTGCAGATTTCTTCGTTCTGGGAATCCGGTGACACCGTCGAAATCAACCTGATGCCGGATCATGACGTACCGAGCTGGCTGCAACAGCAACAGGCCGAGCGTCCCAACAGCGAACTGAAAACCCTGCTTGGGGAAATCTTCACCAAGAAGTTGGCCAATCTGCTGGCGGACAACTGGTTTGTCTCCAAGCCGATGAAGCAGTACACCCACGCCGAAATTGCAGACATCGCCGAAAAACTGGCGAGCTGGAAAGTCGTGCCGGCGGGCACTGAAGGCTACCGGACTGCGGAAGTGACACTGGGCGGCGTGGACACCAACGAGGTGTCATCCAAGACCATGGAATCGCTGAAAAGCCCGGGGCTGTACTTCATCGGTGAAGTGCTGGACGTGACCGGGCATCTGGGTGGCTTCAACTTCCAGTGGGCATGGGCTTCGGGTTACGCGGCCGCACAATACGTCTGATCACACCACTCCTGTAGGAGCTGCCGAGTGAAACGAGGCTGCGATCTTTTGATCTTGAAAAGCAAAGTCAAAAGATCGCAGCCTGCGGCAGCTCCTACAAGGATCGTGTTTCAGTCAGGGAAGGAACAAATTTTGCTGCCCAATGTGATCGGCGCCATTGCGTCGGCGTCATTAGTGGCTCAATTTAGCGTCATCGCCTCGGAAGGCCTTCGCATTTCATGTCATCGACTTCGTTCCGTCAGTCTCTGCGTCGCCTTTGGGCGCTGGATAAGTTCAGTTACAGCGTGCGGGTGTTCATCGCCCTGACCGGCACCATGGCGCTGTGTTGGTATCAGGATGAGATGGGGCTGCTGATCCCGTTGTTCCTCGGGATTATCGCCAGTGCCCTGGCCGAGACCGACGACAGTTGGCAGGGCCGCCTCAATGCGCTTGCAGTGACGCTGGTGTGTTTCGCCGTCGCTGCCCTGTCCGTCGAACTGCTGTTCCCCTATCCCATTCTTTTCATCATTGCCTTCGCCCTCGCCGCGTTCTGCCTGACCATGCTCGGCGCCCTTGGCGAACGTTATGGCGCGATTGCCTCGGCGACGCTGATCCTGTCGGTCTACACCATGATCGGCGTGGACCAGCGCGGCGGTGCGGTCACCGATTTCTGGCACGAACCGGTGCTGCTAGTAGCCGGCGCGGCCTGGTACGGCTTGCTCTCGGTGTTGTGGCAGGCGCTGTTTTCCAATCAACCGGTGCAGCAAAGCCTGGCGCGGTTGTTTCGGGAACTTGGGTTTTACCTGAAATTGAAATCGTCGCTGTTCGAGCCGATCCGGCAGATGGACGTGGAAGCACGGCGCCTGGAACTGGCGCAACAGAACGGTCGCGTGGTCGCGGCACTGAACGCCGCCAAGGAAATCATCCTGCACCGGGTCGGCAACGGTCGGCCGGGTTCTAAAGTCAGCCGTTACCTGAAACTGTACTTCCTCGCTCAGGACATCCACGAGCGCGCCAGCTCTTCGCACTACCCTTACAACGCACTGGCCGATGCGTTCTTCCACAGCGACGTGCTGTTCCGCTGTCAGCGCCTGCTGCGCCAGCAAGGCAAGGCCTGCCGGGCGCTAGCCGAGTCGATCCAGATGCGTCAGCCGTTTATCTATGACGCCAGCTTCGCCGAAGCCCTGGGCGACCTGCACGCTTCCCTCGAACACCTGCGCATCCAGAGCAATCCGGCCTGGCGCGGTTTGCTGCGTTCGTTGCGGGCGCTGGCGGCCAACCTTGGCACCCTCGACCGTTTGCTTAGCGACGCCAGCAACCCCGACGCCCTCGCCGACGCCACCGACAGCAGTCTGCTCGACCGTTCGCCGCGCAACCTCAAGGACGTCTGGATACGCTTGCGTACGCAGCTGACGCCAACATCGCTGCTGTTCCGTCATGCCCTGCGTTTGCCCCTGGCCTTGAGCATCGGTTACGCGATGGTTCACTTGATCCACCCGTCCCAAGGTTACTGGATCATCCTCACCACGCTGTTTGTCTGCCAACCGAACTACGGCGCCACCCGGCGCAAGCTCGGTCAGCGGATCATCGGCACCGCCATCGGCCTCACCCTGGCGTGGGCGCTGTTCGACCTGTTCCCCAATCCGCTGATTCAGTCGTGTTTCGCCATCGCCGCCGGCATTGTGTTCTTTACCAACCGCACCACCCGCTACACGCTGGCGACGGCGGCAATCACCTTGATGATTTTGTTCTGCTTCAACCAGGTCGGTGACGGCTACGGGCTGTTCCTGCCGCGGTTGTTCGATACCTTGCTCGGCAGCCTGATTGCCGGGCTGGCGGTATTCCTGTTCCTGCCGGACTGGCAGGGTCGGCGCCTGAACAAAGTGCTGGCCAACACCCTGACCTGCAACAGCATTTACCTGCGCCAGATCATGCAGCAATACGCCGCCGGCAAAAGCGACGACCTGGCCTATCGCCTGGCCCGCCGCAACGCACACAACGCCGACGCGGCGCTGTCGACCACTTTGGCCAACATGCTGATGGAGCCGGGGCATTTCCGTAAGGAAGCGGATGTAGGTTTCCGTTTTCTGGTGCTGTCGCACACCTTGCTCAGTTACTTGTCAGGCCTCGGCGCGCATCGGGAAACCCAGTTGCCGCAGGATGTGCGCGAACACTTGATCGAAGGCGCCGGTGTGAAACTGGCCAGCAGCATCGACGAAATCGCCCAGGGGCTGGCGAGCAAATCCGCGATTGCCATTCAGAGTGATGAAGAGGAAACGCTGGCCAATATGCTGGAGCAGATGCCTGACGAAATCGATGAAGGCCAACGATTGGTGCAGACGCAACTGGCCTTGATCTGCCGGCAGTTGGGACCGCTGCGCACACTGGCGACGCATTTGATCAAGGATACGAGTGAGGATTGAGGACTGCGGTGTTATGGCGGACGCCATCGCTGGCAAGCCAGCTCCCACAGGGAATTGTGTTAGATCCAAATCCTATGTAAATCACCGAACACTGTGGGAGCTGGCTTGCCAACGATGAGGCCTGCCGCTCCACCTACATCCCATGCTGTTTGAGCAGCCGCGCATAACTCCCATCCGCCTTCATCGCCGCAATCTCGCGGTCGAAACCGGCGACGATCTGCTCATGCTGAGGGTTCTTCAGGCTGACCAGAATGTGCAGGCTGTTCTCGCTCAATGGCTTGGGCAGGAACTCCACGGCATTGCGTACCTTGGCAGGCTCGCGGGCCAGGTAATAACGCGCGACGTATTCGTCTTCCAGCGTCAGCTTGACCCTGTCGGCGGCCACCATTCGCACCGCCATCGCAAAACTGTGCACCGGGATTTTCTGCAGTGATTCGTCCTCGTCAAAGGCCGGTGAATACGCGTAACCGCGCACCACGGCAATCGGGTACGTATGCAATTGCTGCAGATTGTTGAATTCGATCGGTGCGTCTTTGCGCTTGAGAAAGCGCACGCGGTTGACCAGGTATTCACCGGAAAACTGCCCGAGCTTGGTGCGTTCATCGGTGTACCAGGCATTCACCAATACGTCGTAGCGACCCTCGCCCACTCCCAGCAAGGCCCGCGCCCAAGGCACCTGTTCAAAATCACTGGCAAAGCCGGCCCGCGCCAGCGCGGTGCTGACAATATCCGTGGCCAACCCGCCATTGACCAGCGTGGCGTCGGTAAAAGGCGGCCAGGCATCAGCCACCAGACGCAGCTTTTCTGCTGCAGCGTGTTGAGTCAGCAACAGCAATCCAATCAAAGCAAAGGCTTGAAGCAATCGCGGCATGCTAGAAAATCCTTAGCGGGCGGGCTGCCCGACGTGTTTTTCAGCCAAAACTCCAAGACCCCGTACCGGCACACCCAGGCACTAAACGTTAGCTCATTGAAGCCACTGCACATCGCTTGATTCCAGATTACACAAAGAAGGCAGCGGCGCGCGAAATGAATGATGGCATTTTGGTCTTTATCACAGATTTCTCCGCCATAAAGACATCCAGCGTCAGGACGCTTAGTATCGGAGGGACGTTTTCAGGGAATCAAAACATGACAATCGAATGGGTCTGCAAACACCACAGCGATCTGGGCAAAGAACAGCTGTACGCCATTTTGCAGTTGCGTGACGAGGTATTCGTCGTCGAGCAGAAGTGCATTTATCAGGATATCGATGGCCAGGACCTGGAAGGCGATACCTGCCATTTGATGGGTTGGGACGGGGATCGACTGGTAGCGTACCTGCGCTTGCTCGACCCCGAGCTACAAGGGGGCGATGTGGTCATCGGCCGGGTTGTGACCGCGCCGCTGGGCCGGGGCAAAGGGTTGGGCCACGTAATGATGGAGAAGGCGCTGGTACAGGCCGAAAAGCGCTGGCCTGAGACGCCGATCTATCTCTCGGCCCAGGCGCATTTGCAGGGGTACTACGGGCGATACGGATTTGTGGTGGCGGGCGAGGAGTTTGTCGAGGATGGCATTCCGCATATCGGGATGCGTCGTTCCTGAGGCCCCCATCGCGGGCCCGCTCCCACAGGTTTTATGGCTTACTCAAAATCTGTATTCACTGGAGATCCTTGTGGGAGCGAGCTTGCTCGCGATGACGTCAGCAGCCGCGCCACCAATCTCAGGGATACTCCAGCACAGCTTTGACCTGCCGCAGATTACGCTCGATCCACCCTCGATCAATCGCCCCCCACTCGCGAATCCGATAGCGTCCGGCATGGTTACGTGCGCCTTCTTCCTGCTCGAACTCGCAGATGATATCCAGATCCGCAAGCGCAGCGATGGTGTCCTGGGCGGTGCGGCGCGGCATGCCGGTGACTTCGGTCAGCGCCGGGACGCTGCTGGCCAGACCGCTGTCGATCAGATACGCCACGTACAGGCGGCGGTAGAAGCTGCTCTTGGTCTTGCTTACGTCCGTCACGTTCGCTCCTTTCTGGAAGATCAAATCGCAGTCTGCAAATCCCGCCACGTCAGGTACACCCGCACATCGAACTCCACCTGGTGATAGCCCGGCTGCATGTGTTCGCACAGCTTGTAGAACGCCTTGTTGTGATCCGACTCTTTGAAATGCGCCAGTTCATGCACCACGATCATTTTCAGAAACTCCGACGGCGCCTCCTTGAACAGCGACGCAACGCGGATTTCTTTCTTGGCCTTGAGTTTTCCGCCCTGCACCCGAGAGATCGTGGTGTGCAGGCCGAGGGCGCGGTGGGTCAGGTCGAGGCGGTTATCGAACAGCACTTTGTCGATGGTCGGAGCGTTACGCAAATACGCCTGCTTGAGGTCCAACGCGTAGGTGTACAGCGCCTTGTCGCTCTGCACGCTGTGCTGTTCGGGGTAACGCTTGCTCAAGTATTCGCCCAGCCGACCGTCGGCGATCAACTGGCGCACCTGATCCTGCAACGAAGCGGGATAAGCCTGGAGGTATTTCAACGCGGTCATCGCAGCAGCAACACAAATGACGAAAAGGTCGCCAGTGTAGCGAATTCAACGGGTCAGCGCGCTCCAGTCGAAGGGCTGCACAAAGTGCCCGGTGTCTTCGGCCATCATCGGCCGCGCCACCAGAAAACCCTGCACATACTCGCAACCATTGGCTTGCAACCACTCGTATTGCGCCACGGTTTCCACCCCTTCGGCGATCACCAGCATGTCGTACTGTTTGCACAGCTCGATCACATTGCGCACCAGCGCTGCGTCCCGTGACGACTCGGGCAGCCGCGCAATCAAATGGCGGTCGAGCTTGAGCGTGTCCAGTTCCAGGTCGCGTAAATGAGCCAGCGAGCATGGCCCAGTACCGAAATCATCCAGCGCCACCCTGACGCCCAAACCGCGCAGCAGACGCAGCTGTTTGCGGGTTTCTTCCGGGTTGTGCATCAAGGCGTCTTCCGTCACCTCGACTTCCAAGTGACGGGGCTGCAAGCCATTACGCTCCAGCACCTGACGCAACTCGGTAACCAGATTCGGCATGGCGAACTGACTGCCGCTCAAACTGACGCCCAGCACCAGGTCCTCGGCAAACAGCGCTTCCCAGGCTTTGCGTTGCCCGGCGCCGCGCTGGTAAATCCAGCTGCCCAGGCGACTGATCAACCGCGCTTCTTCCAGCAACGGTAAAAACAGCCCAGGCGGAACGTCGCCGACGCTCGGATGCTGCCAACGCAGCAAGGCTTCAAACCCGCGAATCTGCCCGCCGACAATGGCTACCTGCGGCTGATAAACGAGGTTGAAGTCACGGTTCTCGATAGCGTCGCGTACGCTTTCTTCGAGCATCAGCCGCGAGCGGGCCCGGCCGTTCATTTCGTGATCGTAGAAGCGATATTGCTGGCGACCGGCACGTTTGGCTTCGTACATCGCGATGTCTGAAGCCCGCAGCAAACCGTCCAGATTGGCCCCGCAATCGGGGAACGTGGCAATGCCGATGCTCGCGCCCAAGGCGATGTCCAGACCGTCGATTTGCTGACAGATCGACACGCGCTCAATCAGTTTCTCGGCAATCTTCGCCGCTTGTTCGGGGAACTCCAGGTCCAGCAATGCGGTGAACTCGTCACCACCCATGCGCGCCAGAATGTCGAAGGGCCGCAGACAAGCCTTCAACTGCTCGGACACCCAGCGCAGCACCCGATCGCCGGCATCGTGACCGAGAGAATCATTGACCCGTTTGAAGCCATCGAGGTCCAGGTACATCAGGACCCAGGTGCTGTCGGTGCGTTCGCCGCGCAGCAGCAGGTTTTCCACGGTCTGGTAAAAACCTCGGCGGTTGAGCAGTCCGGTCAGCGGATCAGTGACGGCCTGGAATTCGAGTTGCTTGTGCAGGTGGCGCACCACCGACATGTCCAGCACCGTCACCACCATGGCGTGCTGCTCGGCGGGTAACGGCGCACACGACAGCGCCACCGGCACCTGCTGGCCGGGCGCGGTACGCAGCAACGCATCGTGCAAACGAAACGTCTCGCCGCGCCTGTACCCGGCCAGCAGGTCGGATTCGGCCCACACCGGGATATGCGGCTTTTGCAGAAAATCCAGAAACTCTTTGCCTTGCAGCTCTTGCACCGTGGCATTGAGCAAGCGCGACATCGCCGGATTGGCGAAGCGGATCAGACCGTCCTCGCTTACCACCAGAATGCCTTCGGCGGCGTTCTCCAGCACCGAGGCATTGAAGGCGCGAGCGACCTCCAGGTCATGGCTCAGGCGCTGCAAGGCCCGACGATTGCGCTGGTGCTCCAGCAGCGCCTGGACCTTGGGCTTGAGAATCTGTGGATCGAACGGTTTGAACAGGTAATCCACCGCACCACTGGCATAGCCTTTGATCACGGCGTCCTGGGACTGTTCGTTGGCGGTCAGGAAAATGATCGGCGTAAGGCGCGTCCGCTGGCTGCCGCGCATCAGGCGCGCCACTTCGAAACCGTCCATGCCCGGCATCTGCACGTCCAGCAGCACCAGGTCGACATCGTGTTCAAGCAACAGACTGAGGGCCTCGAAACCCGAGGCAGCCGTAATGACCTGCCAGTCCTGGCGCTGCAACAACGCGCGCATGCTGATCAGATTCTCAGGGTAATCATCGACTATTAATAACGTTGAGTTGCCGTCAGTTGGCCGGGGCTGCGCGCATTCCATGCTGCTTCTCTATGTTCGGGGCAGGCCGGCTTCTCGTGAAAACCGGACAAATACTAACCACCACTCTAGACCTGGATCCAGAAAAGCAGAAGCTGTCAGTACGCCACCATCTAACTAAAGGGTTAATTCGCCGACTAACGGTCGTCCCTGCAGCCCGCTAAAACCGGGAAAGATGGCCTTTTAACAGGATTTTGACGTCATCCATCTGTCAGCCCGACGTTAACAAAAAGGCTGCCTACGCTTATAAAGACCGCCCTCCGAGGCGCGTGCTAGAGCTTCTGGCACGTGCGTGCAGCACAATTCGTGGAAGCTATTTTATGATCGACCTCGCAACCTGGAACCTCAGTGTTCCCGTCGGCAGCCCGCCGTACACCGTTGAAACCTCAAAATTGGTGGACGGCTTCAAGGATCAATACTTCCACTCCGACACTGGCACGCTGTTTTTCTGGTCCCCGGTGACCGGTTCAAAGACCGAGAACGCAATCTACCCACGTACCGAACTGCGCGAAACCTACAGCAACGGCACATTGCGCAACTGGTACTACCCGGATGCCGACAACCTGCTGCATGCCACGCTGGCGGTGAATCAGGTGCCGAGCTCGGGCAAGATCGTCATCGGGCAGATCCATGCCTATAACAGCCAGAAGCCGATGGTGAAAGTCGAATACCAGTACAAGACCAAAACCGAGACCGGCAACATCGTCGCCAAGGTGCGCATGCGCCCCGATGATGACGAAGGCCGGGTCATCACCATCGCTACCGGCGTGAAACTTGACCGCGAGTTTTCCTACCTTATTCACCTCAGCCCTGGCGGTGCGCTGGGCATCAGCGCAGCGGGCTATCAGTGGGACACCAACATCAGTGCGACCTGGCGCGACAAACCGCTGTATTTCAAGGCTGGGGTGTATGTGCAAGACAACACGGGGTACACCAGTGAGGGCGGGAAAGTGACATTCAGCAAGCTGGATATTGATCACGATAAATAGCCGAAATACACCCACAAAAAACCCGCCTCTCGGCGGGTTTTTAATGCGACTTAAACGCGACGGGTCTTAGTTGACCTTGGCGTTCAACTCACCTTTCAGGTAACGCTGATACATCGCTTCCAGGGAGATCGGCTTGATCTTCGAAGCGTTGCCGGCAGTGCCGAAGGCTTCGTAACGGGCGATGCACACGTCGCGCATGGCAGTTACGGTGGCGCCGAAGAATTTACGCGGGTCGAACTCGCTGGGGTTGGTGGCCATCAGGCGACGCATTGCGCCGGTGGACGCCAGGCGCAGGTCGGTGTCGATGTTGACCTTACGCACGCCGTGCTTGATGCCTTCGACGATTTCTTCAACCGGTACGCCGTAGGTTTCTTTGATGTCGCCGCCGTACTGGTTGATGATCGCCAGCCACTCTTGCGGAACCGAAGACGAACCGTGCATTACCAGGTGAGTGTTCGGGATGCGCTTGTGGATCTCTTTGATGCGGTCGATCGCCAGCACGTCGCCGGTAGGTGGCTTGGTGAACTTGTAAGCGCCGTGGCTGGTGCCGATGGCGATGGCCAAGGCATCGACCTGAGTGCGTTTGACGAAGTCAGCGGCTTCTTCCGGGTCGGTCAGCATCTGGCTGTGATCCAGAACGCCTTCGGCGCCGATGCCGTCTTCTTCACCGGCCATACCGGTTTCCAGCGAACCCAGGCAACCCAGCTCGCCTTCTACCGAAACGCCGCAGGCGTGAGCCATGGCTACGGTTTGTTGGGTAACGCGGACGTTGTAGTCGTAGTCGGTCGGGGTCTTGCCGTCTTCGCCCAGGGAACCGTCCATCATCACCGAGCTGAAGCCCAGTTGGATGGAGCGCTGGCAGACGTCAGGGCTGGTGCCGTGGTCCTGGTGCATGCACACCGGGATGTGCGGGAATTCTTCGATGGCCGCCAGGATCAGGTGACGCAGGAACGGCGCGCCGGCGTATTTGCGAGCACCGGCCGAAGCCTGGACGATCACCGGGGAGTCAGTCTTGTCAGCGGCTTCCATGATGGCGCGCATCTGCTCAAGGTTGTTGACGTTGAAAGCTGGAACGCCGTAGCCGAACTCGGCTGCGTGGTCCAGCATCTGGCGCATGCTGATAAGTGCCATTGTGTATGTCTCTCCCGGTTGAGGGTCGTTAATCGTGCCAGCCTGCCGGAGCGGCGGCGGCTATTCAAGTTATTGCAGATCGGGGGTTAGGCCCGGGCTGCGAATTCGGTGTTGCAAAAGTCCTGAGAAACATCGATTTCCTGTAGGAGCCGAGCTTGCTCGCGATGGCGGTCTGACTGCTAGCACATACGTTGAATGTGCTGACGCTATCGCGAGCAAGCTCGGCTCCTACAGGGTTTCGCGTCGTCCCGTATTACTCAGCCTTACAGCCACGGCCAATCAAATCATTCGTGGCGACCCAGTAAACCAGGCCTTCCTCACCTTTCATGTGAAACGCCAGCATGTTGTCGCTGTACAGCGAACCCGAGGCGCCCGGCTCTTCCTTCAGGCGATAGACCTGATCGGCGCCGCCCAGGCGTACGTCGACTTGCTTGCGGCTGTCGTCGGTGTAGCGCCACAGCACCTTGGCCTGACTGTCGCAGGTCCAGGTGGTCCAGTTGTCAGCCGGAGCGGACGACTGGAACGGGTTCAAATTGGCGCACCCTGCCAGCAATGCCAGCGCCGTAATGGCGATAAAACCTTTCATCCGTGTTCCTCGACTGACGGCGCACGCCACCAGCCCTGAGTAAAGAGTCAGACCCGTCAAGGACAACCATGTTCCTTGGCGGGTGCCTGGGTCTCGTATTTGTCCAGGCCTTCAGGCCCGGAACGCTTGTTGAGCACCGGATTGGTTTCCGCCTGCCAGTCGGCCTGGTAGCAACCTTTTTCCGGCGCCGATGGCGCAGGTTCCGGGGTGGCTTTCGGGTTACTCCCGCAAGCCACCAGCGAACCGGCGACGATCAACAGCGCTAACGTCTTGACCATTTCAACACTCCCTCGCCTGGTCAAACGGGCAACCCTCAGGCCTTGGCCCGGCTTTCCAGGACTTCAACGGCAGGCAGCACTTTGCCTTCGACGAATTCGAGGAATGCGCCGCCGCCGGTAGAAATGTAGGAGATTTGGTCGGCAACGCCATATTTGTCGATGGCCGCCAGCGTATCGCCACCGCCCGCGATCGAGAACGCCGAGCTTTCAGCGATGGCCTGGGCCAGCACTTTGGTGCCGTTACCGAACTGGTCGAATTCAAACACGCCGACCGGACCGTTCCACAGGATGGTTTTCGACGATTTCAGCAGCTCGGCGAAGTTGGCCGCAGTCTGCGGGCCGATGTCGAGGATCATGTCGTCGGCAGCAACGTCAGCGATCAGCTTGACGGTGGCCGCAGCGCTTTCGGCGAATTCCTTGGCTACCACAACATCAACCGGCAACGGCACGCTGACTTTGGCGGCGATGGCACGGGCGGTGTCCAGCAGGTCCGGCTCGTACAGCGACTTGCCGACCGGGTGACCGGCAGCGGCCAGGAAAGTGTTGGCGATGCCGCCGCCGACGATCAGTTGATCGCAGATCTGGCTCAGGCTGTTCAGTACGTCGAGTTTGGTCGACACCTTGGAGCCGGCAACAATCGCCGCCATTGGCTGTGCCGGAGCGCCCAGGGCTTTGCCCAGTGCATCCAGTTCTGCGGCCAGCAACGGACCGGCAGCAGCGACTTTGGCGAACTTGGCCACGCCGTGGGTCGACCCCTCGGCACGGTGAGCGGTGCCGAAAGCGTCCATCACGAACACGTCGCACAGGGCGGCGTATTGCTGGGCCAGCTCGTCAGCGTTCTTTTTCTCGCCCTTGTTGAAGCGCACGTTTTCGAACAGCACGATGTCGCCCGCTTTCACGTCGACGCCGCCCAGGTAATCAGCCACCAGCGGCACTTCGCGGCCCAGGGCCTTGCTCAGGTAGTCAGCGACTGGCTTGAGGCTGTTCTCGGCCGAGAACTCACCTTCGGTCGGACGGCCAAGGTGCGAGCAAACCATTACGGCCGCGCCTTTTTCCAGGGCCAGCTTGATGGTCGGCAGCGAAGCCAGGATTCGCGCATCGCTGGTGACAACACCGTCCTTGACTGGGACGTTGAGGTCTTCGCGGATCAGTACGCGCTTACCTTGCAGATCGAGGTCGGACATCTTCAACACGGTCATGGGTCGCAGTTCCTGAGTTACTGTTTTGATGATGGAGAGGCTGTTTGCAGATAGTGTTCTGCAACGTCCAGCATTCGGTTGGCAAAACCCCATTCGTTGTCGAACCAGGCCAGGATGTTCACCAGCCGTGGGCCGGAAACGCGGGTCTGACTGGCATCGACGATCGCCGAATGTGGGTCATGGTTGAAATCACAGCTGGCGTGAGGCAACTCGGTGTAGGCCAGAAGGCCTTTGAGCGGGCCGCTGGTGGCAGCCTCGCGCAGGATCCGGTTGACCTCGGTGGCGTCGGTGTCGCTCACCGTTTGCATCGTAATGTCGAGGCAAGACACGTTCACCGTCGGCACACGTACGGCTTTGGCCTGAATTCGTCCGGCAAGTTCCGGCAACAGGCGCTCGATGCCGCGCGCCAGACCAGTGGACACCGGGATCACCGACTGGAACGCCGAACGGGTGCGGCGCAGGTCTTCGTGGTGATAGGCATCGATCACCGGCTGATCGTTCATCGCCGAGTGAATCGTGGTGATCGACACGTACTCCAGGCCAATGGCTTGGTCCAGCAGACGCAACAGCGGCACGCCGCAATTGGTGGTGCAGGAGGCGTTGGATACCAGCAGCTCGTCACCGGTCAGACAATCCTGGTTCACACCGTAGACGATGGTGGCGTCGACGTCCGCCTCGCTGGCCATCGGCTGGGAAAACAGCACACGCGGCGCGCCGGCATCGAGGAAACGCTGGCCGTCTTCGCGGGTGTGGTAAGCGCCGGAGCACTCCAGCACCAGATCGACGCCCAACGACGCCCAATCGACGCCTTCAGGGGTGGCACTGCGCAAGACCTTCACGCAGTCGCCATTAATATGCAGACAATCGCCGTCGACCTTCACTTCACCGGGAAAACGTCCGTGAGTGGAGTCGAAGCGTGTCAGGTATTCGATGCTGGCCATGTCGGCCAGATCGTTGATCGCGACAATTTCAAACCCAGCCGTCGAGCCTCGCTCGAACAACGCACGCAAGACGCAACGACCAATCCGGCCGTAGCCGTTGAGTGCAACTTTGTAGGGACGCGGTTGAGGCATGGGGTTCTCGATAGTAGTCGCTAACAACACAATCCCGTGTAGGAGCTGTCGAGTGAAACGAGGCTGCGATCTTTTGATCTTGGTTTTGAAGATCAAGATCAAAAGATCGCAGCCTGCGGCAGCTCCTACAGGGAGCGGCGGTGGTCGTGAGACCACCGCACAGTGCTTAGTCTTCCAGCAGCTCTTCAGCCTGACCCAGGATGTTTTCCAGGGTGAAGCCGAACTCTTCGAACAAGGCAGGCGCGGGCGCCGACTCGCCGTAGGTGGTCATGCCGATCACGCGGCCTTCCAGGCCCACGTACTTGTACCAGTAGTCCGCGTGAGCAGCTTCGATGGCGATACGCGCGCTGACCTGCAACGGCAGAACCGATTGCTTGTAGCCGGCGTCCTGGGCATCGAACACGCTGGTGCAAGGCATGGAAACCACACGCACCTTGCGACCCTGCTCGGTCAGTTTGTCGTAGGCCTGAACGGCCAGACCCACTTCCGAACCGGTAGCGATCAGGATCAGCTCCGGCTCGCCTGCGCAGTCTTTCAGCACATAACCACCACGGCTGATGTCGGCGATCTGGCCGTCATCACGGGTTTGATGCTGCAGGTTCTGACGCGAGAAGATCAGGGCCGAAGGACCGTCCTTGCGCTCCAGAGCGTTTTTCCAGGCTACCGCCGATTCAACGGCATCGGCCGGACGCCAGGTGTCAAGGTTCGGCGTGCAGCGCAGGCTGGCCAGCTGCTCGATTGGCTGGTGAGTCGGGCCGTCTTCGCCCAGACCGATGGAGTCGTGGGTGTAGACGTGGATCACACGCTGCTTCATCAGGGCCGACATGCGCACTGCGTTGCGGGCGTATTCCATGAACATCAGGAAGGTCGCGCCGTAAGGCACCAGGCCACCGTGCAGGGCAACGCCGTTCATGATCGCGGTCATGCCGAATTCGCGCACGCCGTAGTACATGTAGTTGCCGCTGGCGTCTTCGGCGGTAACGCCTTTGCAACCTTTCCACAGAGTCAGGTTGGAACCGGCCAGGTCAGCCGAGCCGCCGAGGAACTCAGGCAGCAGCGGGCCGAACGCGTTCAGGGCGTTCTGGCTGGCTTTACGGCTGGCGATGGTTTCGCCTTTGGCAGCCACTTCGGCGATGTAGGCTTCGGCCTTCTCGGAGAAGTCGGCTGGCAGCTCGCCGCTCAGGCGACGCACCAGTTCGTTGGCTTCGGTCGGGAACGCAGCGGAGTAAGCAGCGAAACGCTGATCCCACTCGGCTTCAACTGCGCGGCCGGCTTCCTTGGCATCCCACTCGGCATAGATGTCGGCCGGGATTTCGAACGGGCCGTGGTTCCACTTCAGCGCCGCGCGGGTCAGGGCGATTTCCGCGTCACCCAATGGGGCGCCGTGGCAATCTTCCTTGCCTTGCTTGTTCGGCGAACCGAAGCCGATGGTGGTCTTGCAGCAGATCAGGGTCGGCTGGGCGCTTTTGCGTGCAGTCTCGATCGCGGTCTTGATCTCTTCCGGGTCGTGACCGTCGACATTGCGGATCACTTGCCAGTTGTAGGCTTCGAAACGCTTTGGCGTGTCATCGGTGAACCAGCCTTCGACTTCGCCATCGATGGAGATGCCGTTGTCATCGTAGAAGGCGATCAGCTTGCCCAGGCCCAAGGTGCCGGCCAGCGAAGCGACTTCGTGGGAAATGCCTTCCATCATGCAGCCATCACCCAGGAACACATAGGTGTGGTGGTCGACGATGTTGTGGCCAGGACGGTTGAACTGCGCCGCCAGGACTTTTTCAGCCAGGGCAAAACCCACGGCGTTGGCCAGACCCTGGCCCAGTGGACCGGTGGTGGTCTCGACGCCCGGGGTGTAGCCGAGTTCCGGGTGGCCCGGGGTGCGGCTGTGCAGTTGACGGAACTGCTTGAGGTCTTCGATCGACAGGTCGTAGCCGGTCAGGTGCAGCAGCGAGTAGATCAACATCGAGCCGTGGCCGTTGGACAGCACGAAGCGGTCACGGTCGGCGAACGATGGATTGCTCGGGTTGTGCTTGAGGTAGTCGCGCCAAAGCACTTCGGCGATATCTGCCATACCCATAGGGGCACCGGGATGGCCGCTGTTGGCTTTTTGCACGGCATCCATGCTGAGGGCACGAATGGCGTTGGCACGCTCACGACGGCTAGGCATCGCTGATCTCCTGGGGTTCTGTAACAAGGGTGAATAATCGAAACGGAAAAAAGGCGAGCATTTTCCCTCACCCAGACGCCTCGGGGCAATGACAGATAGTCATCTGGAGGCGTTTTTCCAATGGATAACGACGGTTTGGGCTGGTGAAACCTTTCCGCCATTCGTTTGTTGACTGAAGCTAACGTTAAGAAGTGCCATCTATCGAGCAATATCAAAACTTTTTGATATTGCTCTTGCGATGCTATCGGTGCGTGACTAGACTGCCGGCCTTATGAATTTACGCGTGCCTTCCATTCGCCATGACGATTGCGATGAGCTGGCGGCCCTGTGCAAGGCCGGCGGCGATCCTCTGCGGTTGAATGTTTTGCGCGCACTGGCCAACGACTCGTTCGGCGTACTGGAACTGGCGCAGATCTTCGGCATTGGCCAGTCCGGCATGAGCCATCACCTCAAGGTATTGGCCCAGGCCGACCTGGTGGCGACCCGCCGTGAAGGCAATGCGATTTTCTACCGTCGCGCCCTGCCCCACACCGATCTGTTGGGTGGCAAGCTGCACGCGGCCCTGCTCGAAGAAGTGGACAACCTGACCTTGCCTGCGGATGTGCAGTCGCGGATCACTCAGGTCCATGCACAACGGGCGGCGGCCAGTCAGGACTTTTTCTCACGGGTCGCGGAGAAGTTTCGCGCCCAGCAAGACTTGATCGCCGGCCTGCCGCAGTACCGCGAGAGCGTGGTGGCCTTGCTCGACAAGCTGAGTTTCAGCGCAGACGCTACGGCCATTGAAGTCGGTCCCGGAGACGGTGCTTTTCTGCCGGAACTGGCGCGCCGCTTCACGCAGGTCACGGCGCTGGACAACAGCCAGGCGATGCTAGAACTGGCGCGCCAGGTGTGCGAACGGCAAATGCTGACCAACGTCAGCCTGCAACTGGCCGATGCCTTGAACGGCGTGAGCCTCAAGGCCGATTGCGTTGTACTGAACATGGTACTGCATCATTTCGCCGCGCCGGCCGATGCACTCAAGCACATGGCAAATTTGCTGCAACCAGGCGGTAGCCTGTTAGTGACAGAGTTATGTAGCCACAACCAGAGTTGGGCCAGGGAAGCCTGCGGTGATCTCTGGTTGGGGTTTGAACAGGACGATCTGGCCCGTTGGGCCACCGCTGCGGGACTCGTTCCCGGGGAAAGCCTCTATGTAGGCTTACGTAATGGTTTCCAGATTCAGGTCCGCCACTTTCAGCGGCCGACTGGCGACACTCACCATCGGTAATTTCAGGAAAACATCGAGATGAGCGAATACTCCCTTTTCACCTCCGAGTCCGTGTCTGAAGGGCATCCGGACAAAATCGCCGACCAGATTTCTGATGCGGTGCTGGACGCAATCATTGCTGAAGACAAGTTCGCCCGTGTGGCGTGCGAGACTCTGGTGAAAACGGGCGTGGCGATCATCGCCGGCGAAGTCACCACTTCCGCCTGGGTTGACCTGGAGCAGATCGTTCGTGACGTGATCACCGACATCGGCTACACCAGCTCCAACGTCGGCTTCGACGGTGCGACCTGCGGCGTGATGAACATCATCGGCAAGCAGTCCCCTGACATCAACCAGGGCGTCGACCGTGCCAAGCCTGAAGATCAGGGTGCCGGTGACCAGGGCCTGATGTTCGGCTACGCCAGCAACGAAACCGAGGTGCTGATGCCTGCACCGATCACCTTCTCGCACCAGCTGGTGCAGCGCCAGGCCGAAGCCCGTAAATCCGGCCTGCTGCCTTGGCTGCGCCCGGACGCCAAATCGCAAGTGACCTGCCGTTACGAAAACGGCAAGGTTGTCGGTATCGACGCGGTTGTCCTGTCGACCCAGCACAACCCGGAAGTGTCCTACAACGACCTGCGCGAAGGCGTGATGGAGCTGATCGTCAAGCACGTGCTGCCTGCCGAACTGCTGACCAAGGACACCCAGTTCCACATCAACCCGACCGGCCAGTTCATCATCGGCGGCCCGGTAGGTGACTGCGGTCTGACCGGTCGCAAAATCATCGTCGACAGCTACGGCGGCATGGCCCGTCACGGCGGCGGCGCGTTCTCCGGCAAGGATCCATCGAAGGTTGACCGTTCCGCTGCCTACGCCGGTCGTTACGTGGCGAAGAACATCGTCGCTGCCGGCCTGGCCGAGCGTTGCGAGATCCAGGTTTCCTACGCCATTGGCGTCGCTCAACCGACTTCGATCTCTTTGAACACCTTTGGCACCGGCAAGATCAGCGATGACAAGATCGTCAAACTGGTCCGCGAAGTGTTCGACCTGCGTCCGTACGCGATCACCAAAATGCTCGACCTGCTGCACCCGATGTACCAGGAAACCGCAGCGTACGGCCACTTCGGTCGCACCCCGGCGACCAAGACTGTCGGTGACGATACTTTCACCACGTTCACCTGGGAAAAAACCGACCGCGCCGACGCCCTGCGTTCCGCTGCCGGCCTGTAAGACTTCCCAGGCTGTACCAAAAGCCCCGCACGGTTCGCCGTGCGGGGCTTTTTGTTGTCTTGCGTGCAGCCGCTTCGCCACCAGTAATACCCGGCAAAACACCTTCTCTACTAACCACGAAATCCTGACTAGCCTTCAAGAGCCCTCAACGAGCAAGGAAGCTCACAATGCCCGTGCTGATCGCTTTTCTTCTGACATTCCTCTGTCTGGCAACCAACGCCGCCGAATGCCCCGACTGGCCACTCGAACGCGCCTCGAACGAAATCACCGCACTGCAAAATCAAATCGATCTCTGGGACGACAACTATCACCGCCAGGGCCGCTCACTGGTCGCCGACGAACTCTACGATCAGTCCCGCACGCGCCTGAGCGAATGGCGCCATTGCTTCAACCTGAGCATGTCCGCAGAGCCATTACGCACTGCACGCGGCACGCTCGCGCACCCCGTCGCCCATACCGGCCTGGACAAATTGCGCGATGGGCAAGCGGTCGAAAACTGGCTGCGTGACCGTACAGATATCTGGGTCCAACCCAAGGTCGACGGCGTTGCCGTGACCCTGATTTATCGTCAAGGCTCGTTCATTCAAGCCATCAGTCGCGGTGACGGTACGCACGGCCAGGACTGGACAGTTTCGGCCCGCCAGATCGCCGCCATTCCCCAGCGACTGTCACAGCCGCTGGACCTGCTGGTGCAAGGCGAACTCTACTGGCGCCTGACCGATCACATTCAGGCCCAGGCCGGCAGTCTGAATGCCCGCTCCACGGTTGCAGGTTTAATGGCCCGCAAGAATTTGAGCGCCGAGCAGGCGACCGGGATTGGCCTGTTTATCTGGGACTGGCCCGAAGGTCCGGCTAGTGTGTCGGAGCGCATCGAAAGGCTGGAGGAACTGGGTTTTCCGCCAACCACGCCGTACAGCCACTCCATCAATAAATTTGCCGATGCCGAGCAGTGGCGCGATCACTGGTATCGCTCGCCCCTGCCATTCGCCAGCGACGGTATCGTTCTGCGGCAAAATCAGCGCCCACCCGCCGAACGCTGGCAAGCCAAACCGCCATTCTGGAGCGTTGCCTGGAAGTACCCCTTTGCCCAGGCACTGGCCGAAGTGCGCAAGGTCCAGTTCAAGATCGGCAGGACCGGGCGGATCACCCCAGTGCTGGACCTGACGCCTGTGATGCTCGACGACCGACTAATCAAACGCGTCAGTGTGAGTTCCCTGCAACGCTGGCAAGCGCTCGACATCCGACCGGGCGACCAGGTCGCCATCAGCCTGGCCGGCCTGACCATTCCCAGACTGGACTCAGTGGTGGTGCGCAGCATAGAGCGCGCGGAATTGAGTGTGCCGCTGGCGACGGATTTTCATGCGCTGAGTTGTTGGCAGCCGACAACGGGATGTGAAGGTCAGTTTCTCGCCCGCCTGACCTGGCTCAGTGGCAAGCAGGGCCTGGCCTTGCCCCACGTCGGCCCCGGCACTTGGGAAAAACTTTTTGTAACAGGCCGTCTGAACAGCCTGCTGGATTGGTTGACCCTCGATGCTCAAGAGCTTGCTACCATTGATGGTTTCGGCGAGCGCAGTGCTGCGCGTCTTTTGAGCAGCTTCGAGAGTGCCCGGCAACGCCCCTTCGCCCGCTGGCTCAAAGCGCTGGGCATGCCGCCGACCGGCCAGGCACGCCTCGCGGATTCCTGGCAGACGCTCGCACAACGAAGTACTGAACACTGGCGGGCCGAACCTGGTATCGGCCCCGGACGCGCGACGCAACTGAGCGCATTTTTCCGCGACCCACAGGTCCTGGCCTTGAGTGAAACATTACGTGAGGCAGGGATTGGCGGCTTTTAGTCACCGGCAATGCCTTCCCACCCGGGAACCCAATAGTACTGATGGGCTCAAACAAGCCATCGCCGCTTCGACCCGATTGCCTTTTCACATGGAGCTTTTATGAAATTTCTTTCACCGCTGGCCCTGTTGACCCTTTGCAGCGTAATGGCCGCTCCATTGATGGCCGCCGAAGACGCCCCGGGCCTGACCGGCTGCGCCGCCAAGAAGCAAGGCATCATCAACCAGATCGAACTGGCCAAATCCCATGGCAATGCCGACCAGCAGGCAGGCCTGGAAAAAGCCTTGAGCGAAGTCACCTCCAATTGCACCGACGCTTCGCTGAAGAAAGAACGGGAAAACAAGGTGCTCGACGCCAAGCACGAAGTCAGCAAGCGTCAGGCTGATCTCGACAAGGCCATGAAAAAAGGCGACCCCGAGAAGATCAACAAGCGCAAAGACAAACTCGCCGAGTCCCGCAAGGAGTTGCAGGAAGCTGTCGACGAATTGGATAAATAAATCAAAAGATCGCAGCCTTCGGCAGCTCCTACAGGAGTTCGTATTTCATTGTAGGAGTTGTCGAAGGCTGCGATCTTTTCAGCGATCAATGATCCCGAAACTGTTTATGGCACGCACTGCAGGCGTCTTCGACCTTCTGCACCGCCGGCCCCAGGTTGCTGGCCTTGTAGGGTTGGACCTGGCTGGCGATCACCAACTCACCGGTGGCGGCTTCAAGGGTGCGGGCCATTTCCTGGAAACGTGCCTGTTTGTCCCAGACATCGCTTGTGGCGCTGGTGTGGTCTTCTTCACGCACCTGAGGAAAATGCTTCCATGGTTCATGGGACAGCGCGTCGAGTTTCACCGCGCCGTCAGCGAATTTCGGGCCGTCGAACGGAATACGCCCACGCAACATGCCGCCAAGGTCTTCGCCGGTCTTGAGCATTTGCTTGAAAATGGCCTTGCGCTGACCGAGCGGAGAATTGGGATCGACACCACCGCAAGCGGACAACGTCAAACAGGCCAGCAATACAACAGAAAGTCTTTTGAGAGTCATGGTGGCTTCAGGTCACGGGAAACGGCGGCCAGTATCCTCGTGTCATCGGCAAACACCAATAGCCCTATTATCAATACGGGTTGCCTGAGCGCATGGAGCACCCAGGCAACCGGCAAAGGAATTACTCCATGAACAGCTGTTTCAAGGCGTGGCGTCACAGCCTGGCCTGGACCCTGCCGATGGTAGCCCTGCTCGCAGGCTGTACCGGTGGCGACAAGCAACAACCGAAAACCCATGCCCTGGCCACTTACTCCAGTGCTACATGGGAAGCGCTGCCGGCAGTGTCGGACACCGACCTCGTCGCCGGTTTCGGCTCATGGCGCAGCGCCTGCACCCGACTCAAGGCCGACCCGGTCTGGGGCGGTACGTGCGCAGCCGCCGCCAATGTGCCGCAAACGGCCAGCGACATTCGAGGCTTTCTCAAGCAGAACCTCGACGTCTACGGCCTGCGCGCCGCCAACGACAACCCCAACGGCTTGATCACCGGCTACTACGAACCGGTCTATCCCGGCAGCCTGACCCAGACCAGCGTGGCCAACATCCCGGTGTACGGCGTTCCCGAAGACATGATCATCGTCGCGCTCGACAGCATTTATCCGGAACTCAAAGGCAAACGCCTGCGCGGTCGGCTAGAAGGTCGCGTGCTCAAGCCTTACGACGATGCCGCGACCATCGAGACCAACGGAGTCAAGGCGCCGGTAGTCGCTTGGCTGACCGATCCGATGAATCTGCAGTTCCTGCAAATCCAGGGGTCGGGTCGTATCCAGCTCGACAGTGGTCGCCAGCTGCGCATTGCCTATGCCGACCAGAATGGCCACCCGTATCGGCCAATCGGTCGCTGGCTGGTGGAGCAAGGCGAGCTGAAAAAAGAAGACGTAACCATGGGCGCGATCAGTAATTGGGCCAAGGCCAATCCGTCGCGCATTCCGGAGCTGCTCGGCAGCAACCCGAGCTATGTGTTCTTCACTCGCAACCCGGACAGCAACGAAGGGCCGCGCGGCTCACTCAATGTGCCGCTGACGGCGGGATACAGCGCAGCGGTAGATCGCAAGGTGATTCCGCTGGGCAGCCTGCTTTGGTTATCCACAACCAAACCGGATGGCACAGCATTGGTTCGGCCGGTCGCGGCGCAGGACACCGGTGGCGCGATTGCCGGTGAAGTGCGTGCTGACTTGTTCTGGGGCACCGGCGATGCGGCCGGGCAACTGGCCGGAGACATGAAGCAGCAGGGGCAAATCTGGATGCTCTGGCCCAAAGGTGCAGCGCTGCCGCAAGTGCCTCAAGTGGCCGATAAGCTTTAAAAACAAAAGATCGCAGGCTGCACGTTCGATGTAGGAGCTGGCGCAGCCTGCGATCTTTTGATCCTTCTTTTAAGCCGACACCACAAAGAAACTCACGATCAGCCCCATCCCCACAAACCACATCAACGACCGCAGCGTCGCCAGGTCCGTCAGATAGAAAATGATGTAGAGCAGACGACTGGTGATGAACAACACCGACAGCACATTGATCGTCACCAATTCGGCATTGCCCGCCAGATGCGCCACGATCACTGCAGCCGCAAACGCTGGCGTCACTTCAAAGCTGTTCAGCTGCGCCGCATTCGCCCGCTTGCCCAGACCTTCCAGGGAATCAAGAAACCCCCGAGGGTCATGATTGTGTCTCAAACCGTATCCGCCGCTGATCTTGGCCACGCCCGTGCACACATACGGCAGGAAGATCGCGATCAAAATGCACCACAGAGCAACCGTCATAAAGCAGTCCCTTCTTCACGTTTCAGAGCAGTCAGAATTTCATCACCAGCATGCCGATCAGCACCAGCCCGCAGGCCAGAAGCCGGGGTCGGCCGAAAGGTTCTTTCAGGTAGCGCATGCCGAACAGCACCACCAGAATCACGCTGATTTCACGCAGGGCCGCCGCTTCTGCAATCGAGCCCAGCTGCATGGCCCACAGCACCAGAGCGTAGCTGAACAACACGCAGAAACCGACCGCCAAACCCAACCGCCACTGTTCACGCCAGAACAACTTGAAGGCCGGCCGCTTGCGCACCCACGCCAGCAACGGGAACGGCCAGGCACTGAGCAGCGTGACCCAGACCAGATAATCCAGCGGATGCGACCAGCGCCGCAGCGCCTGACCGTCGATGAAGGTGTAGCAACCGATGCACAGGCCGATCAGCGCCACCACCGGCAACATCGACCACGGCAGGCGTGCCCCACCTCCGCCCTGCCAGAGCAGACACAACATGCCGAGCGGAATCAGCAGGATCCCGAAGATCTGCTGGTTCGTCAGCACCTCGCCGGCAAAAATCAGCGTCAGCGCCAATACCACCAGCGGCGACAACCCACGCATCAGCGGATAGACCAGCCCCAGATCGCCGACCCGATACGCCTGGATGAGCAGATAGCGGTAGAGCAACTCGAAGGCCGCCGAAGCCAGAATCCACGGCCATAGTTCCAGCGGCGGCAAGGACACGAATGGCAACATCATGGCGACAAACAGCAACGCCACGCTGTCCATGCAGGCCACGACCAGCAACCGTTCCGCACTGAATTTGATCAGGGTATTCCACGCCGCATGCAACAGCGCCGCCACCAACACCAACGCCGTCGCAAGCACGGCACACTCCTTATTGTTGCCCCAATTTCCACCTGTAGGAGCTGCCGAAGGCTGCGATCTTTTGATCGTGCTTTTTAAAAATCAAAAGATCGCAGCCTTCGGCAGCTCCTACATAAAGCGGATGGAGATTTGATTCGCCATATGTCAGCGGCTGTTTATACTGCAAACGACCACGCCGCACTCAGTTGCACACAGACTAATTCCAATAAAAATCTGCCCTTGCCCGCTCTCTGTCGAGAACGGTCTTCGGCATGCGTATGCCTGATCAGAGCGTCAAGACTACCGACAGAGACCTTGCGCATGCCACTCGCTTTGCTTGCCCTCGCTGTTGCCGCGTTCGGCATCGGCACCACTGAATTCGTCATCATGGGCCTGCTGCCCGATGTCGCCCGCGATCTCGCGGTGAGCATTCCCCATGCCGGATTGTTGATCACCGGTTACGCCTTGGGCGTGGTGTTCGGCGCGCCGATCCTCGCGGTCGGCACCGCCAACATGCCACGTAAAGCCACGTTGCTGGGCATGACGCTGATGTTCATCCTCGGCAACATGCTCTGCGCTTTGGCGCCGAACTACGCCACGTTGATGGCTGCGCGAGTGGTCACGGCGCTGTGTCATGGCGCGTTTTTCGGGATCGGCTCAGTGGTTGCAGCCGGGTTGGTCGCGCCGAACAAACGGGCCCAGGCGATTGCCATGATGTTTACCGGGCTGACCCTGGCCAACGTCCTCGGCGTGCCGTTGGGCACCGCGCTCGGACAGTACGCCGGCTGGCGTTCGACGTTCTGGGCCGTTTCGGTGATCGGCGTGATTGCCGCCATTGCGCAGTGGGTCTGGTTGCCGAAAGACATCGTCATGGACAAGGCCAACCTGGCCAGCGAGTTCAAAGTGCTGGGCAAAATCAATGTGCTGTTGGCCCTGGGCATGAGCGTATTGGCCTCGACCAGTCTGTTCAGCGTATTCACCTACATCGCGCCGATCCTGCAGGACATCACCGGCGTCAGCCCCCACGGCGTGACGATCATGCTGTTGTTGTTTGGCGTCGGTCTGACCGCGGGCAGCATGCTCGGCGGCCGTCTCGCCGACAGCCGATTGCTGCCTTCACTGGTCGGCATGGCGCTGGCCGTGGTGCTGGTATTGGCCGCATTCAGCCAGACCAGCCACTCGGTCATCCCGGCAGCGATTACGCTCGTGCTGTGGGGCATCTTCGCCTTCGCGTTGTGCCCGATCCTGCAACTGCTGATCATCGATCAGGCTCACGAAGCCCCGAACCTCGGTTCAACCCTGAACCAGAGCGCATTCAACCTCGGCAACGCGGCGGGCGCCTGGATCGGCGGGCTGGTTGTTGCCAGCGGCGCCGACCTGGCGGACTTGCCGTGGACGGGCGCACTGGTCAGCGGCTTGACGGTGCTCACTGCTCTTTATTTTATTTATCTCCAACGACGGCGTGCCGCTGCCGTCAATGCGCCGGGCTGATCAACCTTTCTCATCCAGCTCCGCATAGACGCGCGGGCAGTGCGATAAACCGCGCAATAGATCCAGTAGATGCCGCATCGCCATCGGGCGGCGTGGCGTCGATCTGTGCATCACTACCAGATCGCGCGAAAAACGCTGCCCACCACCGACCGGCAAGACACATAATCCTTCCAGCGACATTCCAGCCCACTGCGGTACGAGCGAAACCCCCATGCCCCGGGCGACCAGCATTACGATGGTTTCCAGCGCGTCGAGTTCGCACAGTATCTGCGGTTCGAACAACTGTTCATCAAGATAACGCTGAGCAATCTGTCCTCCCCATGAACGGGCGTCGTAGCGGATAAACGGATGCTCGCGTAACAGTATTTCAAGGGGCATTGCCCCAAGTTTGGCCGGAGCAACCAAAATCAGCGGCTCGGCTTTGAGCTGCACCACTGCCAATGTCTTTGGCGGCTGAAACGGCGGTTTTACAAGAATGGCCGCATCCAGGTCACCGGCCAGAAGCTTCTCGTAGAGGCTTCGTGAATCGCCTGGCGTAATCTTCAGCTTAATGCCTGGCGCCGATAACGACAGTCGTTCGATCACTCCCGGCAATACCCCCGTCAAGGCCGTCGAAATCGCGCCGATCTTCACCTCACCCGCCAGCCCATCGTGCGTCAGATAGTCCTGCAGCTCCCGAGCCTGCTCTATGATCGCCTGGATTTTCGGTAGTAAGAGCAAGCACTGATCTGAAGGGTTCGCGGTATGTGCCGTACGCAACAGCAAAGTGCAACCCAGTGTTCGTTCGAGTGCCTGGACGCGCTGACTGATTGCCGCAGCGGTGCGGTTTTCACGACGCGCGGCAGCGGCAATGGAGCCGGTTTCAATCACCGCAACCAGGCTTTTCAGGAAACGGACATCCATAAGTTTTCCTTTCGCTCAGAGCAAGGCAAAGCCGTTTTACCCTGCTACACACCCTGTTTAACCTGAGTATTCCTCCACTCGGGAACACACCATGAACAGACCCTTTCACGCTGCATACCATGTTTGCGACCTAGAGCAGGCGCGTACTTTTTATCGAGATGTTTTGGGCTGCACTGAAGGCCGCAGCACCGAGACCTGGGTCGATTTCGACTTTTTCGGCAATCAGCTCTCATTGCACCTGGGAATCCCCTTCCCTACCAACCGAACCGGTCAGGTCGGGGAGCACAAGGTATTAATGCCTCACATGGGTGTAGTGCTCCCGCTGGAAGAATGGCTGGTGTTGGCCGAGCGCCTTACGCGAATGGGCACACGCTTCGAAATTCCACCTGTGGTCCGCTTCTCCGGCGAAGCGGGCGAGCAGCGAACGATGTTCTTCCTTGACCCAAGCGGCAACCCGATTGAAGTCAAGGGTTTCAAAAACTTCAGCGGCCTTTTCGCCCATTGAATCCCCAACAAACACAACAACAAGGGGTATCCAGATGACTGCAACAAAATCAACAAGCCTTGTCACCCGCATCATGATCGGGCTTGTCGCCGGCGTGATCGTTGGCGTACTGCTCAATCAATTTCCCGAACAAAAAACGTGGTTCATCGCCAATCTTCTGCAACCGGCAGGAGACTTGTTCATCAAGTTGATGAAGATGATCGTTGTACCACTGGTGTTTGCCTGCATGACGGTCGGCATCGCCGGCGCTGGCAATACGAGGGCTCTGGGCCGGGTAGGAATAAAGACGTTTGTGTATTTCTTTACGATTACCAGCATTGCGATCGTATTTGGACTGATTGTCGGCAATGTGTTCCAGCCTGGCTCCGGAGCGGACTTCAGCAGCTCTTTACAAGCACCCGTGACCAGCCTGGCCTCCGGCCAAGGAACGCAAAACCTGGGGCAAGTCCTGGTGGCCATTGTGCCGGACAACATTGTGCTGGCCATGTCCCAAGGCAAGTTACTCTCAGTGTTGTTCTTCGCAATTCTGTTCGGCAGCGCATTGTCGATGCTGCCGGAGCAACAGAAACGCCCTCTGATCAGCGTCATGCAGAGCATTTCCGACACCATGTTCAAAGTCACTCACCTTGTCATGCACTACTCGCCGATCGGAATTTTCGGACTGATTGCGGTGACTGTCGCCAGCTTTGGTCTCGGCGCCCTGTTGCCGCTGGCCAAACTGATCGGCATCACCTATGTAGCCGTGCTGCTGTTTGCGGTATGCGTGCTGGGATCTGTGGCCAGGATGGCGGGGGTCGGTTTTTTCCATCTATTGCGCGAAATTCGTAGTGAATTGCTGCTGGCCTATAGCAGTGCAGCTTCCGCTACGGTGATGCCACAACTGATCGAGAAAATGGAGCGTTATGGCGCACCACGCCCTATTACCAGCATGGTCATTCCGCTGGGTTACTCATTCAATCTGGACGGTGCATCTCTTTTCGCAGCGCTGGGCACCCTGTTCATCGCACAAGCCTATGGAATTGACCTGAGTCTGGCTGATCAGGCGATGCTGGTCCTGATCATGGTCCTGACATCAAAGGGAGCCGCAGGAGTGCCTGGATTCATGTTCATCATCCTGACAGCAACCCTGACGGCGGCAGGCCTACCGGTGGAAGGCGTGGCGATCATCGCAGGCGTCTATCGATTGATGGACATGCCGGTCACGGCGCTTAACGTACTGGGCAATGCTCTCGCGCCTCTGGTGATCGCCCGTTGGGAGGGCCAGTTGAAGGCGCCTGATAGCGTACCCGCCGACGAACCGAACAGACCGTCAATCGAAGCCTGAGACTGGTATCCGCGAGTACACCCTCAACATTCATCACGCTTTACCGGAGGGTGGCCCGCTTTCACTGCGAATCTGCGCATGACTGATCAGCGCAAAGATGAAGCTGCCGCCGATGATGTTGCCCGCCAGCGTTGGGCCTGCGAACACCAGAAAAAAATCCTGCCAGGGCAATTCACCGGCGAATACCAGATAGGAGACCTCCAGCGAACCCACCACGATGTGGGTGAAATCCCCCAGCGCCATGAAGTAGGTGATGAGGATGATGATCCACATCTTGGCGCTCTCCATGGAAGGGATCATCCAGACCATGGTGGCGATCATCCAGCCGGAAATAATGCCCTTGGCGAACATCTGGCTGGCATGGTTTTCCATGACCTTGCGGCCGATGTCGAGGAAAGCCACGTCGGTCTTGCTGTCGAAAATCGGCAGTTCCAGCATGACGTAAGCCACCAGCAACGTGCCGCAGAGATTGCCGAACAGCACCACCGTCCACAGCCGCAGCAACCGGCCGAAATTGCCGATCGTGGGTTTGCTCATGATCGGCAGTACGGCGGTCAGGGTGTTTTCGGTAAAGAGTTGCTGACGGGAGAGGATCACTGCGAGAAAACCGGCGCAGTAGCCAAAACTCGCAATCACTTTGAAGCCTTCGCCATCGGGCAAGCGGGAATTGAGCAAACCCATCCCCATCAGCGACAGGCCCATGGTCAGGCCAGCCGCCAACGCTGACCACCACAGCGCGGCGACGCTGCGCTCAAGTTCCTTATCGCCTTGGGTACGGATGATTTCGTGCAGCACCGCCGCGCGCGGTGGCTGGTTTTTTTCGACCTCGTGCTGTTCTTTTGCCGAGAGATCGGGGGTCTTGCCGTCTTTTCGAGTGTCCATGGAACTCCTGAACCGCTGGCGTGCGATGTAGTTACGACCCGCGCGGTTCAGATTCCGTTCGTCATCCTCGAATTATTCGACGCTGCCGTCATCCTTGAACTGGTCCTTGACGTACTTGATCTCGGTCCGGCCATGGGGCGCAGGCAAGCCGTCCTCACCCAGGTTGACGAAGACCATCTTCTCCACCGTCAGGATGCTTTTGCGGGTGATCTTGTTGCGCACTTCGCAAGTCAGGGTGATCGAGGTGCGACCGAATTCGGTGGCGGTGATGCCCAGCTCGATGATGTCGCCCTGACGCGAAGCACTGACGAAGTTGATTTCAGAAATGTACTTGGTGACGACACGCTGGTTGCCTAACTGAACGATGGCGTAAATCGCCGCTTCTTCGTCGATCCAGCGCAGAAGACTGCCGCCGAACAGCGTGCCGTTGGGGTTGAGGTCTTCGGGTTTAACCCATTTGCGGGTGTGGAAATTCATATTCACTCCTGACCGTCTTGCCGATTGATGCCCGCAATCATGGCAGAGCCCGCGCCAGAGCTCTATCAAGCATCGACTATGACCTCGATTACCGTTCGGACATTGACCAACAGAAACCCTTTGGAAGATCAGCATAGCCCGCTATAATCGCCCCCGTTTCAAAACGGTAACTTCCACTTGCTACCGTTTTCCCGCCACCTGTCCGAGGGGCGCTGCAGCAGGTTCAACCTGTCAGGCTCGGATGGGGCGTTGCCTGGCCTCGGCCGGACACTAAACGCACAACGGCGCCCATTCGCATACATTACGAATGGAGGCTCTTCATGAGCGCTGTTATCACGCCTGCAGATTTTACCGATTACAAAGTCGCCGACATGTCCCTGGCTGCCTGGGGCCGTCGCGAAACCATCATCGCCGAATCCGAAATGCCAGCCCTGATGGGTCTGCGCAACAAGTATTCCGCTGAGCAACCGCTCAAGGGCGCGAAGATTCTCGGCTGCATCCACATGACCATCCAGACCGCCGTGCTGATCGAAACCCTGGTTGCCCTGGGTGCCGAAGTACGCTGGTCGTCCTGCAACATTTTCTCGACTCAGGACCAGGCTGCTGCTGCCATCGCCGCTGCCGGCATCCCGGTTTTCGCCTGGAAAGGTGAAACCGAACAAGAGTACGAGTGGTGCCTGGAGCAAACCATCCTGAAGGATGGCGCGCCTTGGGATGCCAACATGATCCTCGACGACGGCGGCGACCTGACCGAGCTGCTGCACAAGAAGTACCCACAGGTGCTGGATCGCGTCCACGGCGTGACCGAAGAAACCACCACCGGCGTACACCGCCTGCTGGACATGCTGGCCAAAGGCGAGCTGAAGATCCCGGCCATCAACGTCAACGACTCGGTGACCAAATCCAAGAACGACAACAAGTACGGCTGCCGTCACAGCCTGAACGACGCGATCAAGCGCGGCACCGACCACCTGCTGTCCGGCAAGCAAGCGCTGGTCATCGGTTACGGCGACGTGGGCAAGGGCTCCGCTCAGTCCCTGCGTCAGGAAGGCATGATCGTCAAAGTCTCCGAAGTCGACCCGATCTGCGCCATGCAAGCCTGCATGGACGGTTTCGAACTGGTTTCGCCGTTCATCGACGGTATCAATACCGGTACTGAAGCAAGCATCGACAAAGCGCTGCTGGGCAAGATCGACCTGATCGTGACCACCACCGGTAACGTCAACGTTTGCGACGCAAACATGCTCAAAGCCCTGAAGAAGCGTGCTGTTGTCTGCAACATCGGCCACTTCGACAACGAAATCGACACCGCTTTCATGCGCAAGAACTGGGCATGGGAAGAAGTGAAGCCGCAGGTTCACAAGATCCACCGTACCGGCGCTGGCGATTTCGATCCGCAGAATGATGACTACCTGATTCTGCTGGCCGAAGGCCGTCTGGTTAACCTGGGCAACGCTACTGGCCACCCAAGCCGCATCATGGACGGTTCGTTCGCCAACCAGGTTCTGGCGCAGATCTTCCTGTTCGGCCAGAAGTACGCCGACCTGTCGCCAGCCCAGAAAGCCGAGCGCCTGACCGTTGAAGTACTGCCGAAAAAACTCGACGAAGAAGTGGCCCTGGAAATGGTCCGTGGCTTCGGCGGCGTCGTGACTCAACTGACCAAGACCCAGGCCGACTACATCGGCGTGACGGTCGAAGGTCCGTTCAAGCCGCACGCTTACCGTTACTAACAGTCGCTGACTGAACGCTTCTTGTAGGAGCTGGCGTAGCCTGCGATCTTTTGATCTTCAAAGATCGCGGCCTGCGGCAGCTCCTACAAGGGGCACGCGCCCGGCTTACGTGTTTCCAAGGATATGACCATGTCCCAAGATCGTCGCTACAGTTTCGAGTTCTTCCCTACGAAGACCGATGCTGGGCATGAAAAGCTGCTCGTCACTGCTCGTCAGTTGGCTGCCTACAACCCCGATTTTTTCTCCTGCACCTATGGTGCTGGCGGTTCGACCCGTGATCGCACCCTCAACACCGTGTTGCAGCTCGAAAGCGAAGTCAAAATCCCTGCCGCACCGCATTTGTCTTGCGTGGGCGACAGCAAGGACGACTTGCGCGGCCTGCTGAGCCAGTACAAGGCCGCCGGCATCACCCGTATCGTCGCCCTGCGCGGTGACCTGCCGTCAGGCATGGGCATGGCCAGCGGTGAATTGCGCCACGCCAATGACCTGGTCGAATTCATTCGTGAAGAGACCGGCGATCATTTCCACATCGAAGTCGCCGCTTACCCGGAAATGCATCCGCAAGCGCGCAACTTCGAAGACGATATCGCCAACTTCGTGCGCAAGGCCAAGGCTGGCGCCGACAGTGCGATTACTCAGTACTTCTTCAACGCCGACAGCTATTTCTACTTCGTGGATCGCGTACGGGCGCTGGGCGTGAACATCCCGATCGTTCCGGGGATCATGCCGATCACCAACTACAGCAAACTGGCGCGCTTCTCCGATGCCTGCGGTGCGGAAATTCCGCGCTGGATCCGCAAGCAACTGGAAGCCTACGGCGATGACACTTCAAGCATTCAACGCTTTGGTGAGCAGGTCATCACCGAAATGTGTGAGCGTTTGTTGCAAGGTGGTGCACCCGGTTTGCATTTCTATACCCTGAACCAGGCAGAAGCCAGCCTGGCCGTGTGGAACAACCTGAAGCTACCGCGCTGATCGTCTCCACACAGGTACGCGGGCCCTCTTCGGAGGGCTTTTTACTTTTAAACGAACCCACGGAACGCTGTAGTTCAATGATGACCGCCCCTTCGACGTCACGCCCACAACTCGTCTACCTGGTTTTCGGCTCCGAGACTTACCATCAGGAAGCCGTGTTCAGTATCTCCAGTGCCCTGAGCTGGTTGCGTGAAACACCCGATGCGGCGCTCGACATCCAGGTCTTCAGCGACAACCCGCAGCCCTATGAACACCTGCCGGTGCGCGTGCGCGCGCTCGACGAAGAAACACGCCGACGCTGGAACGAACCCCACGGCTATCATTTCCGCGCCAAGCACGTCGCTTTGCGTACGGTGCTCGAAGAGGCCGAAACCGCGCTGCTGATCGACACCGACACGTTCTTCCACAGCTCGCCGCTCGAGCTGTTTGAACGCGTGCAACCCGGCACTCTGCTGTGCAACGACTACTACACCCACTACGGCAACAACAAAGAAAACGTGCTCTACAGCGCACTGTCGGCCACGCTCATGGAAAAAGGCCTGGCTGACGATCAAATGATGCTGCTCAACTCGGGCGTCATCGGTTTGCACCGCCAGGATATTCACGTGCTGGATCGCTCGATCGCGCTGATCGACGAGTTGTTCCCTTCCGCGCAAGGCGCCTACACCCTCGAAGAGTTCTGTCTGTCGGTGGCGGCCTATCGGACGCTGGAGGTCAAGAAGTGTCCGGACCTGATCCATCACTACTGGAGCCGCAAGCAATTGTTCAGGGCCAAGGTCAAGGCCTGGGTGGTCAAACATGCCGCGCAACCGACCAGCCAGGCAGCCCTGAACGACACCCGTCGCGTATCGGCCCGGCTTCCACGGCCACCACGATCCCAGCGGATGCTCTACAAGATCATCACCCTGGCACTGCCCGCACATCTGCGTCAGTTCATTCGTGAAATTCTCTATGGTTGCTATGAGCATCCCAACGAATTCGACAAAGCCTGCGGGCCGGTCTGGTGGGAAAAGGCCCTGCAAAACCAGCAGGAACGCCTTGGCACCCCGGTTTGCCGGCATTTGCTCGAAGATTGGTTCACCAATGGCCTGGTCAAGCTGATTCTTGGGCAGCGGCGCGAGGCAATCCACGATCACTTGCTCAATTCTCCAAGCAAATAGAGAAGTCGCACGCAATCTGCCCAACACAGCGGTTAAACATGCACGCCAGAGCTTCTCATTAGGCGATAGGCATACTAACCTCAGGCCATGCCCGCCATTGCCCAGTTGCTCACCGTTGTGCTTTTTACTTGCTTGAGCTTCACCGCTTGGGGCGAGAAGCTGCGCATTGTCACGGAACCGTGGGCGCCTTACGTCTATGAGGAGAACGGCAAAGCCCTGGGCCTGGACTACGAAACCACGGCGATCGTCTTCAAGCGCCTGGGCATCGAAGTGGAATGGCAGTTCCTGCCGTGGAAACGTTGCCTGTCGATGCTCGAAACCGGTCAGGCCGATGGCGCGCTGGACATTTTTCACAGCGATGAGCGCGATGCGACACTGCTCTACCCCAGCGAGCCGCTCTCGGAAGTCCAGTTCGTGATGTTCTACGCCAACGAGCGCCCGCACCCGTTTCGCACCCTCGACGAACTGCGCGGCCTGACCATCGGCACCTCGCCAGGCTACCTCTACAGCCAGGATTTCAGGGACTCGACACTGTTCACCCGCGAACCGGCACCGAGCCATGAAGCCAACTTCGGCAAACTGGTGCGCGGACGAATCGACCTGCTGATCACCGACCGCCGGGTCGGCCAGCATTTGCTCGACGAGCTGAAGATCCGCGACAAGATCACTGAAAACCCGACCATCATCAGCCAGCAAAGCCAGTTTCTGGCGGTACGCCGCAATGCCGGCATGGATTTGCTGGTGCAACGCTTCGGTGCGGAACTCAAGCGCTTCAAGCGCGAACCGGCCTACGCGGAGCTGAGCGCCCGCTACGGCGCAGATCCCAGCGCTACCGTGAGTCCCGCAAGCGCCACGGCTATACGTGCAAAAACCGTTGAGCAGCAGGAAAGCGGCGCGCAGTGATTGCTCTGTTATACTCCGGCCTTCCCGCCAGGCTCACGCCCGGACGCTCGGAATCGTTCAAGGCATCTCGACCCCGCTACAGCGCAGCTTTTCAGCCCGCGCGAGCGCTCCAGACGAGCCTTCGAGACCGAAGCAGGACCGGACGGGATTGCGTCCTCTTAAACGCTATTCGCGCCAGGCAAGACTCCCATTGGGCCAAGCCCTAACTAAAACAGGATTACTCATGTCCTTTGCTTCCCTCGGTCTCTCCGAGGCTTTAGTCCGCGCCATCGAGGCGGCGGGCTATACCGAGCCTACTCCGGTGCAACAGCGGGCCATTCCCGCCGTGTTGCAAGGTCGCGACCTGATGGTCGCGGCACAGACAGGTACTGGTAAAACCGGCGGTTTCGCCCTTCCGATTCTGGAGCGGTTGTTCCCTAACGGTCACCCGGACAAATCCCAGCGTCACGGCCCGCGCCAACCGCGCGTACTGGTCCTGACCCCCACTCGCGAACTCGCGGCGCAAGTGCACGAAAGCTTCAAGGTCTATGCCCGTGACCTGAAGTTCGTCAGTGCCTGCATCTTCGGCGGCGTCGGCATGAACCCGCAGGTTCAGGCCATGTCCCGTGGCGTAGACGTGCTGGTAGCCTGCCCTGGTCGCTTGCTCGATCTCGCCGGCCAAGGCAGCGTCGACCTGTCCCACGTGGAAATCCTCGTGTTGGACGAAGCCGACCGCATGCTCGACATGGGCTTCGTCCATGACGTGAAGAAGGTCCTGGCCCGTCTGCCGGCCAAACGGCAGAACCTGCTGTTCTCGGCGACGTTCTCCAAGGACATCACCGACCTCGCCGGCAAGCTGCTGCACAACCCGGAACGCATCGAAGTCACGCCGCCGAACACCACGGTCGAGCGTATCGAACAGCGCGTGTTCCGTCTGCATGCCAGCCACAAGCGTGCGCTGCTGGCGCACCTGATCACCGCTGGTGCGTGGGAACAGGTGCTGGTGTTCACCCGCACCAAGCACGGCGCCAACCGCCTGGCCGAGTACCTGGACAAACACGGCCTGAGCGCCGTCGCGATCCACGGCAACAAGAGTCAGAACGCCCGCACCAAAGCCCTGGCCGACTTCAAGGCCGGTAGCGTGCGCATCCTGGTTGCCACCGACATCGCTGCGCGCGGTCTCGATATCGACCAGTTGCCTCACGTGGTCAACTTCGAACTGCCGAACGTCGATGAAGACTACGTTCACCGTATCGGCCGTACGGGCCGTGCCGGTCGTTCGGGCGAGGCGATCTCGCTGGTGGCTCCGGACGAAGAAAAACTGCTGAAAAGCATCGAACGCATGACCAAGCAGAAAATCGCCGACGGCAACCTGATGGGCTTCGATGCCAGCACCATCGAAGCGGAAAAACCTGAAGTACGCGAGCGTCCGGACATGCGCAACCCGCGCAATCCACGTGGCCCGCGCGGCGACGGTCCGAATGGCGGTGGCGGCGGTAGCGGTCGCAAGGACAAAGGCAAGGACAAGGGCAAGGAAAAACCGGCATCGGGCGAACGCGGCGAGCGTCCAGCCCGTCAGCAGAAGCCTCGCGAAGGCACTCCGGCCCGTGAACAGCGTCAGCCAAGCCAGCCGCCACGCGCCGCTGCTGACCGTGCGCCGGACGAGTTCCTGGACGATGATGTCGATAACTTCGGTAACCGCGTCGACTACGTCCCGCAGCAGAAACCGGCCCAGGGCCGTGGCCGTCGTCCGGGTGCTTCGGCACAAGGCACGGCTGCAGGTTCGGGCGCGCCACGTGGCGGCAAGCCACAGGGTCGCCAGAGCGGTCCACGCAGCAGCGATGGCGCCACCACCGGTACGCCACCCGCCAAGCGCAGCGGCCCACGCAACGGTGCACCACGTGACGGCCAGGCCCGTCGCGAAGACTCGTCGCGCAACCGCCGCCCGGCCCGTGACGATCAGCCACGTTCGGAACCGGCCGTGCAGAACCCGCGCGGTCCTGCGCCGAAGATCATGCACAAGGAGTCGAAGGCTGACCGCTTCCCGACACCTGAGCAGCTTGATCAACTGCCAAGCCGTCCTCGCGGTGAAAAACCGGCATTGCTGACCCGCAATCGCTGATTTATCGCTGCAATAAAAAATGCCCCGATTCGTGAGAATCGGGGCATTTTTGTATGTGCTGCAAAGTGCTTTTGTAGGAGCTGCCGCAGGCTGCGATCTTTTAAAAGATCAAAAGATCGCAGCCTGCGGCAGCTCCTACAGTCTCAGCATTACTTCGCTTTAACACCTTCAAAGGTCACGTACATTTCAACTGCATCGGACGATGGGCCCAGGTCTTTCTGCTTGCCGAAATCGGAACGCTTGAGGCTGAAGTTACCCTCGAAGCCTGCACGGTAGCCGCCCCATGGATCCTTGCCTTCACCCAGGAAAGTGGCCTTGACCACGATTGGCTTGGTGACACCGAGGATAGTCAGGTCGCCAGCCACGTCAGCAGTGTCCTTGCCATCGGCGTTTTTGCCGGTAGGTTTGACGCTGGTGGAAACGAATGTGGCTTTGCTGGCGTTCAGGAAATCTTTGCTGGCGATGTGCTTGTCACGTTCGGCGTTGTTGGTGAACACACTGGCGGTGTTCACGTTGAACTCGATCTTGCTGGCTTCAGGCTTGGCAGCGTCGAAGCTGAACTTGCCGTCGATGTCCTTGAAAGTACCGGTGATGTAGCTGTAGCCCAGGTGGCTGATCTTGAAGTCAACGAAGGCGTGCTGGCCTTCTTTGTCGACCACGTAGTCAGCGGCCATTACGTTACCGGCGGACAACAGGGCGGAACCGATTGCCAGAGCGGCCAGAGTCTTTTTCAACATGCTTTGTTTTCCTTTGGAGTCGAGGTTGAACTTCAAGCTTTGCGACCCAGCATTCGCTTGAGGGTCACATCACGGTCGATAAAGTGGTGCTTCAATGCTGCCAACGCATGGAGGCCGGAAAAAATTACCAGCACCCATGCCAGGTAGAGGTGAATCACGCCAGCGGTATCTGCCTGGTCCGGTAGTCCGGACACCAGTGCAGGCACTTCAAACAAACCAAACACCGGGATACCGACACCTTCTGCGGTGGAAATCAGGTAACCGGCAATCATCACAGCGAACAGGCTGAGATACAGAAAGCCATGGCCGAACTTGGCGCCGAGGCGCGTCATGCGGCTGTAGCTGGACAAGGCCGGCGGCGGCGGACTGACAAAACGCCACAACACCCGCAGCAGCATCACACCCAGCAACACCAGGCCGATGCTCTTGTGCAGGTCCGGCGCGTCTTTACGCCAGGTGCTGTAGTAGTCGAGACCGACCATCCACAACCCCAACGCGAACAGACCGACAACCGCCAGCGCCACGCCCCAGTGCATGAAAATGCTGACCCAGCCGTAGCGGGAAGTAGAGTTTCGTAGCTGCATTGCCTAGATCCCTGTAAGTGCTGGCCCAAGACTATCGAGTTATCTATCGAATTAAAGCCGAAAATTTCGCTTTGAAATATCGAGAAAACCGATCAAGAGTCTGAAGCAAGCGAGTTAAGGAAAGATTAAAGTCGAAATTGTGAAAAAAAGTGAATACAAACCAGAGAACACCTGTATCAAAAGGTTTATTCGATGGCTATCTCCGATTTTTCTCCAGGCAAAAAAAGCGCGGCTTTTGAGCCGCGCATTTTTTGCCTGAACTTTACGGAGACATGGACTCAACGGTCTCGCCCTTCCTAGTTGTGGTACACGGGAGGGGGCTGTAAACAGTCAGGACTGTAAGGATCCATATCGCATTTAAATGCCAGTTCTTGGCGGTATCTCCGGCTGTACTCCTCGGTAAATAGCTCGGCATTTGCACAACCGGAAAGGGCTATCAATAGGATGATCAATGTCAGTTCTTTCATATGCTCTCCAGTTTCTGAAGAGCATAGAGTTCAAGATCAAACGCGACCCATCATTCCCTTCTGATTCGCTTGTGGGAAGTCTCTGATGTA
The DNA here is from genome assembly GCF_047784845.1 of Pseudomonas sp. NFX98. Classification (NCBI taxonomy): domain Bacteria; kingdom Pseudomonadati; phylum Pseudomonadota; class Gammaproteobacteria; order Pseudomonadales; family Pseudomonadaceae; genus Pseudomonas; species Pseudomonas sp. NFX98. The sequence continues at coordinate 224,374 of NZ_JBLNNF010000006.1, forward strand.
CCGCTGAGGCGTGTAGGACTGGCAGACAACGCCGAGATATCTCATTTTGATGACAAAAAAAGCGCGACCCTTGGGCCGCGCTTTTCTACATCTGACCGTTACTGAGCCTTGCTCTCAGTAGTCGCCGCCGGTTTGGCTGCTGGCTTCTTCGCCGGTTCAGCCTTCTTGACCGGAGCCTTGGCCGGGGCTTTTTTGGCCTCGGTTTTGGCTGCCGGTTTCGCCGGGGTCTTGGCTGGAGCTTTCTTCGCAGGCTCGGCTTTCACTGGCGTCGCAGGCTTCGGCGCTTCAACCGGCGCCGGAGCAGCGGCCGGGGCTGGCGTCGGAGCAGGTGCAGGGGCCGGTGCTACCGGCTCAGGCGTCTTGGCTGGCTCTGGCTTCTTCTCGTCATCCGAGCCGCCGAACAGGTTCGTGAAGAAGTTGCCCTTCTTCGCCGCCGCCGCGCCCGCGCCTGCCGCTGCAGCCGCCGCCACCGGGGCCACTTTTTCCGGCTCGAACGACTTGCCCGCCGCCAGATCTTCAACCTGACTGGCCGCACGCTGACCGGTACGCAATGCGCCTTCCAGAGTGCCCGGGTACAAGGTGTCAGTGTGTTCGCCGGCAAAGGCTACGCGCTGAATCGGACGTTCCCACAAGCGCCAGAACTTGCTGATCTGGCCCGGGCCGAAGGCCAGGTACGCGCCGCCCATCGATGGGTCGGTGCTATAGCGACGGATTTCATAACCGGTGAACGAACCGCGCGCCTGTGGATAAAACGCATGCAGGCGAATCAACACCTGATCGACCATCTGCTTGTCGCCGAACGCCTGCATCACGCGGGCGTTGTCGCCGGACAGGTTGATCACCACGTTGGCGCCACCCTTCAGGGCTGGCTCGATCCACAACATGCCAAGGCCGGCGTTGCTGAAGATCTCGCCGGACATGCGCGCCTTAGGCTCCCATACCGGGGTCTTGAACTTCAGCATGATCTGGTCGCGCCAACCGTAGTTGGTGCCCTTGATCGCAGCCAGGTGCTGCGCGTCCAGCGCCGGGGTCATCTGGATCTTGTTCAGGGCGCGCAATGGCACAGCCAGTACTACGTAGTCAGCCTGATAGCCGACGCTGCCGACTTTGACGGTAACGCTGTCCTTGTCCTGGATGATCGCCGAGACCGGCGAGCTGGTCTTGATGGTTTTCAGCTGTTTGACGAAGGCCTGGGCCAGCACCGGGCTGCCACCGACCAGACGCGAAGCCCGCAGGTCACGGTCGGAAACACCACGGTAGACGCGGCTCTGCTGAGCGAAGTACAGCAGCGAGATGCGCGAAGGTTCGTCATAACGGGTGCGAATCTGCTGGTTCACCAGCTGACGGGCGGTGGCGGGCAGATTCAGGCGATCCAGCCAGTTGGACACGTTGATCTGGTCCAGCGCATGCAGCGTGCTGTTGGCGGCCGGGTTCAGCGGGTCGTCAATCGAGCGCGCGAGATCGTCCAGGGTCTTTTCGTAGCGCTTGAGCGCTTCGGCAGTGGCCGGTTGCTTGGTCGTCAGGTCAGCGGCGGAAAAATACTCGCCATCGATCAGATAACTTGGGGTGCGCACGAACTCAGGGGCTGGCGTGGTGCTCAACTTGAAGGTCGATACGTACTTGTTCAGCACTGGTTGGGTCTTGTCGTTGCCGATCCACTCGCTGGTGGCCATGCCGGAGCGACCGCCCAGGCTCGGTTTGGCTTCCAGCAGCGTGACCTGCCAGCCCTTGTTCTGCAGCTCATACGCCGCCGTGAGGCCCGAGACCCCGCCGCCGATCACGATCGCGGTTTTATCCTTGGCCAGCGCAGACACGCTGAACAGCCCCAACATCACCAGCGCACAGGCGCGCAGCCAACCGACAGACATTCAGCGAACTCCGGAAATACACGAAAAAATAGCGGTTTTGCGAGCCAGACAGCTCAAGAACCGCGAAGGATACGTCAGCCTTCAAACGCCCGCCAGCAGCGTCTATCGGCCTATACAAAGTAGCTCAATCGACACAATGGGTTGTCCCCGCGCGATGCATTGCATAGGCTTGCGCGATTGTTTGTTCGCGCCTGCCGCGGACCGCCTCGAGGAGAGAGAAAATGGGCCTGAATAATCAGTGGATGCAACGCGACCTCGCGGTGCTGTGGCATCCCTGCACCCAGATGAAAGATCACGAACAACTGCCGCTGATCCCGATCAAGCGTGGTGAAGGCGTCTGGCTCGAAGATTTCGAAGGCAAACGCTACCTCGATGCGGTCAGTTCCTGGTGGGTCAACGTGTTCGGCCACGCCAACCCGCGGATCAACCAGCGCATCAAGGATCAGGTCGATCAGCTCGAGCACGTGATCCTCGCCGGTTTCAGCCATCAGCCGGTGATCGAACTGTCCGAGCGTCTGGTGAAGATGACGCCAGAAGGCCTGACCCGGTGCTTCTACGCCGATAACGGTTCGTCCTGCATCGAAGTCGCGCTGAAAATGAGCTTTCACTACTGGCTCAATCGCGGCCAGCCGAACAAAAAGCGTTTTGTCACCCTGACCAACAGCTACCACGGTGAAACCATGGCGGCGATGTCGGTGGGCGACGTGCCGCTGTTCACCGAAACCTACAAAGCGCTGTTGATGGACACCATCAAAGTGCCGAGCCCGGATTGCTACATGCGTCCCGAGGGCATGAGCTGGGAAGAACACTCGCGCAACATGTTCGCCGCAATGGAACAGGCGTTGGCCGAGAACCATGACAGTGTTGCCGCCGTCATTGTCGAGCCGCTGATCCAGGGCGCCGGCGGCATGCGCATGTATCACCCGGTGTACCTCAAGCTGCTGCGTGAAGCCTGCGACCGTTATGGCGTGCACCTGATCCACGACGAAATCGCCGTCGGCTTCGGCCGCACCGGGACGATGTTCGCCTGCGAACAGGCTGGCATCCGCCCGGACTTCCTGTGCCTGTCCAAGGCCCTGACCGGCGGCTACCTGCCGCTGGCGGCATGCATCACCACCGATGAGGTCTACAGCGCGTTCTACGACGACTATCCGACCTTGCGCGCGTTCTTGCATTCGCACAGCTACACCGGCAACCCGTTGGCCTGCGCGGCGGCGTTGGCGACGCTGGATATCTTCGAAGAAGACAACGTCATCGAGAACAACAAGGCCTTGGCCCAACGCATGGCCTCGTCGACCGCGCATCTGGTCGATCACCCGAACGTTTCCGAAGTGCGCCAGACCGGCATGGTGCTGGCCATCGAGATGGTCAAGGACAAGGCGACTAAAGAAGCGTATCCGTGGCAGGAACGCCGCGGCCTCAAGGTGTTCCAGCATGCGCTGGAACGTGGTGCTTTACTGCGTCCATTGGGCAGCGTGGTGTATTTCCTGCCGCCGTATGTGATTACGCCGGAGCAGATCGACTTCCTGGCCGAAGTGGCGAGTGAAGGCATCGACATCGCCACGCGTGATAGCGTCAGCGTGGCAGTGCCGAAGGATTTCCATCCGGGGTTCCGTGATCCGGGTTGATTGTATTTATCCATCATTTGTGGTGCCTGGACTGCCGCTTTCGCGAGCAAGCCCGCTCCCACATTGGAATGCATTTCCCAGTGGGAGCGGGCTTGCTCGCGAATGAAGTCGACACCGATTCAACTGATTCACATCTTTCCAGAGAACCAAAATGAGACTGTCCCGCTTCTTCATCGACGCCCCCCTGAGCACCGGCGAGCACGAATTGCCCGAGGCCCAGGCCCATTACATCGGTCGCGTACTGCGCATGGCCGAGGGCGATGCGTTGCAACTGTTCGACGGTTCCGGCCACGAGTTTCGCGGCACGCTGGTGGAAGTCGGCAAGAAACGCGTGGTGGTGCAGATCGATGAGCAATTCGCCGGTCAGATCGAATCGCCGTTGCCGATCCACCTCGGTCAGGGCCTGTCCCGGGGCGAGCGCATGGACTGGGCGATTCAGAAAGCCACCGAACTGGGCGTCAGCGAAATCACGCCGATTTTCAGCGAGCGCTGCGAAGTGCGATTGAAAGACGAGCGCGCCGACAAACGCCTGCTGCACTGGCGTCAGGTGGCGATCAGCGCGTGCGAGCAGTGTGGTCGTTCAAGGGTGCCGGTGATTCATCCGCCGATGCTGTTGGCTGATTGGTTGAAACAGACTGAAGCTGAATTGAAGCTGGTACTGCATCCGGTCGCCGAGCCGTTGGTGAGCCATGCCAAGCCTGCGACGCTGGCGTTCCTGATCGGCCCCGAAGGCGGGTTGTCCGACGCCGAAGTCGAACAAGCCAAGGCCAACGGTTTTCATGCCGCCCGCCTCGGTCCGCGGGTGTTGCGTACCGAGACCGCACCGGTGGTGGCATTGGCGGTGGCCCAGCAGCTTTGGGGGGATTTCTAGATTCTAAAAGATCGCAGCCTTCGGCAGCTCCTACACAGATTTCTGTAGGAGCTGCCGAAGGCTGCGATCTCTTGATCTTCACAACACATAAAAAAATATCGCCACAAAGTGCAGCAAGCTCCCGGCGATCACAAACAGATGCCAGATGCCGTGGGCATGCCGCAACCGATGATCCAGGGCAAAAAAGATAATGCCCGCTGTGTACAACACGCCGCCCGACGCCAGCCAGGCGAACCCGGCGCCCCCCAGCGCCGCCAGCAATGGCTTGACCGCCACCAGCACGATCCAGCCCATCACCGCATAAATCACGATCGACAGGATGCGCGCTTCCGAACGCGGCTTGATCTCTTGCAGAATGCCGATCAGCGCCAGCCCCCAGACAATCCCGAACAGCGTCCAGCCCCATGGTCCGCGCAAGGTCACCAGGCAAAACGGCGTGTAGCTGCCCGCGATCAACAGGTAGATAGAGAAGTGATCGACCTTCTGCATGATCGCTTTCTTGCGCCCGCGCACACTGTGGTAAACGGTCGATGCGCTGTAGAGCGACATCAAGGTAAACCCGTAGATCGCCACGCTGACGATCTTCCACGGACTGCCGTCCATGCTGGCGATCACCAGCATCCACACCACACCGACCGTCGCCGCCACCGCCCCGACCAAATGCGTCCAGGCGTTCAATCTTTCCCCGTGATACATCGGTTGCTTTCCTCGAAAATCGCTACCACAACACACAAGGCTCAGGTCTGAAGCTTAAAAGCGCAATATTTCTGTACAACGCGTCCCCTGTAGGAGCTGTCGAGTGAAACGAGGCTGCGATCTTTTGAGGTTGTTTTTCAAAGCACAGATCAAAAGATCGCAGCCTCGTTTCACTCGACAGCTCCTACAAAGCTCCTACAACAACCCGCGTGCGTGCACAATCGGGTCATTCCAAAAAGAGTTCACCCCATGCTGATCGATGAAGAGTTGACCCTGAAAAAACTCGAGGTGTTCCTGGCCTTCATGCGCACCGGCAACCTGGCCCGCGCCGCCGCCGAGTTGCAGACCAGCAACGTTAGCGTACACCGGGCGATCCACTCTCTGGAAAGCGCCTTGCGTTGCCCGCTGTTCAAGCACGAGGGCCGCAACCTGACGCCACTGGAAAGTGCTTTTGTGCTGGAAGAACGAGCGCAGAAGCTGATTCAGGACGTGGTCGAAAGCGTGCGCCTGACCCGCGAGGCTGCCGGGTTTTCCGCGGAACGCTTCAAGTTGGGCTCGCTGTATTCGCTGACTGTGAAGACCGTACCGCAATTGATCATGGGCCTGAAGATCCGTCGCAGCGAGCTCAACATCGATCTGATTCTGGGCTCCAATATCGACCTGCTCTACAAGCTCAAGAACATGGAAGTCGATGCGATCCTGGTGTCGCTGGACGACAGCGTCAACGACCCTGACTGCGAGCAGATTCCCCTGTTCTCCGATGACATTTTCCTCGCCACGCCGGCCGATTCGAAGTTCGCGCAACGATCCGAAGTGGACCTGGCGGAAGTGCGCGATGAAACCTTCATCACCCTGACCCAGGGCTTCGCCACGCACCAGGACGGCAAGCGGGTTTTCGAGCAGGCAGGGTTTGAGCCGAAGGTGGCGATGCAGGTCAACGACATCTTCACCCTGCTGAGCATGGTCAGCTCAGGCGTGGGTTATGCGTTGCTGCCGGGGAGGATTGCGGCGGTGTACGAGAACCGGGTGAAGCTGATCCCGTTGCAGGAAAAGTACCGGTTGCAGCAGCACATCGGCGTGGTGTTTCTGAAAGCCAAGGAGCGCGATCCGAACCTGCTGGCGTTGCTGGCGGAGTGTCGGATGTATGCCAATCGGCAGGCATGAAACCGAGTCGCCTGCATCGCGGGCAAGCCACGCGCCCACAGGTACTGCGCTGTCCCTGTGGGAGTGGCGGTGCGGCGATCCAACTTGCCCGCGATGGCGTCCTTAGCCCAACAACCCACGCATGATCAAAAACAGCAGCGAAGGCCCGAGCAGACAACCCAGCGCGGTATAGAACGCCGCCGTCAGGCACCCATAAGGCACCAGCTTCGGATCAGTTGCCGCCAAGCCACCGGCCACGCCACTGGAAGTGCCCATCAAGCCGCCGAAAATCACTGCACTGCGCGGGTTGTTCAGGCCGATCATCGGTGCCACGAACGGTGTCATCACCATCACCAGAATCGCCTTGATCAGTCCCGCTGCAATCGACAGTGCCATGACTTCTGAGCTGGCACCGATGGCCGCTCCGGTCACCGGGCCGACGATGTAGGTCACGGCGCCTGCGCCGATCGTGGTCAGGCTCACCGCATCGGTGTAACCGAACGCCATCGCCACCGCGACACCGGCGATGAACGAGGTACCCACGCCGACAAACAACGCCAGAACACCGACAAACCCGGCACGCTTGAGCTCATCGACACTCACGCCGAATGCCGTGGCAACGATGGCAAAATCCCGCAGCATCGCGCCGCCCAACAGACCGATCCCGGACAACAATGGAATGTCCACCACGCCCTTCTGGCCACCGGTCAACGCGCCGCCAACATAGGACAGCACCAGCCCAAGCAGAATGGCAATGGCCGAACCGTGCAGACGACCTTTGGTGAACGTGTTGGAGATCCAGTAGGACACCCACATGGTCACGCCGACCACCAAAAAACCACTGATCAGGCCGTAGCCGGTAATCACCTTCATCATCGATTCGTACATGGCGATTACCCCACTGTCTTCGCAGGATTGATCGAAGTCGGCTGTTTGTTGCCGATACGCACCAGCACCGGCACCAGGGCAAAGGCAATCACCACCGCCACGGTCCCCGCCAGGATCGCCATCGGCCCGCCCTTGAGTGCGCCGTATACGTTTTGCTGGGCCGCCATCGCCACGACAATCGGAATGTAGACCGCGCTCCAGAACTCCACGCCCTGCTCGGTCTTGCCTTTGAACCAACCGTTTTTGTTGAGGTAGCTGCCCAGGCCGATCAGCAGCAGCATGGCAATGCCGACGCCGCCGACGTTGGCCGGAACGCCGATCAACTTGCCGAGCAGTTCACCGATGAATATGCCTACCAGGGTACAGAAGGCGAGAAACGCCACACCGTAGATAATCATTGTTGTTGTCCTCAAAGTGCATCGTCGAATGTTGTTTTTGTTGTTCGAAGCCTGAGTCGGTGATTTAGGAGTGGCGGGTTCCCTCCTCACGCATCAGCGCCTGCAGGGTATCGAGTCGCGCACCGTCAAAGGCAATCACGGTGCCTTGCTCGAACACCCGGCGCGCCAGCCCGGTCAGTACCGCACCGGGCGGCAGTTCGATCTGTAGGCGTACGCCACGCTCATAAGCGCTTTGCACGGTGCCGCGCCAATCCACCACGCGGCACATGTTGAAGGCGAGGTCGTCGCGCAGCGCATCGACCTTGATCACCGGCCGCGCGCGACTGCCGCTCAGATAACCGATCTTCGGCGTTTGCAGTGACACCTTGGCGAAGGCTTCGGCGAGGGCTTTCGCAGGCGTTTCCAGCAACGGACAGTGCGACGGCACGCTCACTGCCAGACGCTTGGCCAGCCCTGCCCCACGACTTCTCGCCAGCTCGGCCACTGCCTTCATCGCAACGTCACTACCGGCGATCACCACCTGGTTATCGGCGTTGATGTTGGCCAGATAAACCGGTGTGTCGACGTTGTGAACCTGCGCCAGCAAGCCTTCTACCGTCGCCAGATCGAGACCGATGATCGCGGTCATGCCGTAGCCCTGCGGATACGCCCGTTGCATCAGTTCACCGCGCAGGCTGACCAGATGCAGCGCATCGCTGAAACCCAAGGCACCGGCCACCACCGCTGCCGGATAGGCGCCGATGGAAAGCCCCGCGACGTAATCCGGCGACATCGACAACTGCCGTGAAGCCGCGACACCGGCGATCAGCAAGCAAAGCTGAACCGCCCTTGTCGACCGCAATGCCTCGGCGGAATCCAGTAGCAAAACGTCTTCACTGAGGACATCGCTCGCCTCACTCAGGATTTCCCGAGGCAAACGCTGGAGCATGCCCGGCTGCTGCGCGCCTTGGCCAGGGAACACCAGCAAGCTGCTCACGCTGCTTGCTCCTGCGGGTTCCACGCATCAGTCACCAGACAGGCTTCGATGGCGTTTTTCAGCAACACGCGATTCGACGCACCCGCCCATTCGCGCAAGGCAACGGCGCCAAACGGCGTCTGCAATTGCATGTCCACCACACACGACGCCGTATCGAGCAGCGCCACCAACTCCCGAGCCCGGTCACGCGCCAGAGGTTGTGGCGTGCGCAAAATCAGATCCAGATCACTGCCCTGATGAAGGGCTGCAAACCCGCTGGCCAATTCAAACCCGGCGCTGCCGCTGACACCCCAGACCCAACCGCAGGCATCGAGTGCAGGACGCAATTGCGCCAAGGCTTCGAGGGCCGGCAAGTCGCGGTCAATGTCGACGTGGCAAAGTTGTTCTGGCGTCACTCGACGGCTAATCGAAGCCATCGCCATCGACGTCGCAAAACGCTGCTCACGCAAACGCCCACGCACGCCGACCGCAATCCGATCCGACGCCGACACCGCGCGACGCACCACCACTGGTTGCCCGGCGTTGAGCGATTCGATCGCCCACGCAGGCGCCTCCGCAGGCAACTGCGCCGGGGTCATGCCCCAGAGCAGGTCGTGGGCCAGAAACGTGTTCACCACTGCTCTCTCAGCAATTGGCGGACCTTGCTCGATGCCGCGCGGTTGGTTGCGCCGAGGCGACCGCTGAGATCAGCGCCCTTCTCCGCGACATCGCCCATCGCTTGTGTCAGGCAGTCAGTCACACGCGCCAGATCCACCGAAGTCGGCTGCTCGATCTGCTCCACCGACAAGGTTTCCCAAAGCAAACCAAGGCTGGCATAGCTGTCGATGTCATAGGCCATCGGCGGCACGCTGGCGGCCAGGGTTTCCAGTTCTTCGACACTGCGCAAAGTCACCCGCGCCGCCGATGCCTTGCCCATGGCGTGCACCATCACGCCCGGATCACGCAGGGCGATCAGGCGGTTGGCCTGATAACCGTGAGCGAGAAACGCCCCGGACATTACCTTGCCCACCAGCAGACCGATCACGGCATGCCCGGCCAGACGTGCGCGGGCATAACTGTCCGCCGCGCCGGCCAGCGCCTGATGAATGCCAAGGGCTTCTTCACGACGACCGTAGGCCTGGCTCGGCACGTCTACGATGGCGATCAAGGCGCGTTTCTGCGGTTTGTCTTGATCGGCTGTGATCACTTCATCCACAGCCTTGGCCAGACCCCAACCTTCGAGCAAACCGACTTCGCCATTGCGGGCTCGGACGAAACGGTTGTCAGGATCAGCCACCACGGCGATAAACCGCACAGGCTGCCCGGCCAGGAATCCATCGGCGACTTTCAACGAGGCCGGCAAACCGTCGACCGGTTTGGCATCGGCACTCAAGGCGTTGAACCAGTTCAAGCCTCTGAGGGAATACGAGCTCATGAGCGCTCTCCTTGATACAGGTCGCGAACCACCGACGGTTCAATTTGCGGTTCGGCGTCCAGACGCGCCAGCCGTTGCAGGTACAGGTCAGCCTGACGGCTGCGTTGCTGGGCCGGCAAACCTTGCTTGAGCAACTCACCGACCTGCTGGCGAATTTGCGCAACGTCGTCTTCCGCGTAGCGATCCGCCAGCCCCGTGGCGAAACGCTGCTCGCCACCGGTCAGGCTCCAGATGAACGGACGGTCGCGGGAGTCGTATTCCTCCAACCCGGCTTCCTGCTCGATCACCTGCGGACCGTTCAAGCCAAGGCGCGCTTCCTGGGTTACCACGAGGTAACTGCACAACCCGGCCGCAATCGACATGCCGCCGAAGCAACCAACGCTGCCCGCGACTACGCCAACCACCGGTTGGTACTGGCGCAGGTCGACAATCGCCGCATGGATATCGGCAATCGCCGCCAAACCCAGGTTGGCTTCCTGCAAACGCACGCCACCGGTTTCCAGCAGCAACACGGCGCGGGTCGGAATGCCTTTGCGGTTGTCTTCAGCGGCCAGTTCCAGCGCGCCGGAAATTTTCGCCCCGCCGACTTCACCGAGGCTGCCGCCCTGGAAAGCGCCTTCGATGGCGGCGATTACCACCGGCAATCCGTCGATGCTGCCCTTGGCAATCACCACGCCGTCATCGGCTTGCGGCACGACGCCCTGACGCGACAACCATGGCGACATGACTCGCTGAAACGGATCGATCAATTCACGAAAAGTACCTTCGTCGAGCAAGGCCTTCGCCCGTTGCCGCGCCCCGAGTTCGACGAAACTGTGTTTGTTGAGCAAGGCTGCACTGTCAGTCATGGCCGATCTCCTCGAAGCCTTGTTCCAGACGCAGGCGTACAACGCCGGGCGTGGCGCCGAAATCGTGGATATCGATGTCCATTGCCGCTGGCATCTGACCGTCGAACATCCGCGCAAACAAGTGCTGCCAGCGCTGTTCGCTGCCATTGACCGAGGTCTGCACGGTTATTGTCAGCTTGCCAGCCTGACCCGGCTGGATCAGCACTTCCAGATCGCCCGAGCCGACACAACCCACCAGCGTGCGTCCGCGTGGCGGCTGTCCGGCGGGGAATTCAAAGGATAAGGTTTCCATCAAAAAGCTCCCTGGATAAGGCTGTCGCCCGACTCGACACGGTCGATGAACAGGCAGGCTGCGAGCAGGTCGGCAGCACCACCGGGCGAGGCATTCAATGCGATGAGTTGTTCGTCCAGCTCATGCAGCCGACGACGACCGGCGAGGCTGGCACTGCCGCCTGCGTCGAGCACCGCTTGGGCGCCGATCTGCATGGTCTGCAAGCCTTGCTCGCCTGCGCGGTACAGCACACAGGTGTCGGCCAGATTGGTCATGATCGCCAGCAGCGCATCGAGCCGGGCGTTCTGTTCGCCCTGCCCGTTGGCGCGGCTGCGCTTGAGTTGCGGCAGAGCGCGTTGAGTCACCGCCGGGAAGCCCAGTTGCGCTTCTTCACGGGCACCGCGAGCGCCGTAGCGTTGGGCGACTTGCGCACCGTGGCTGAGCGGACGCGGCGCATAACGATCGTCGAGCAGGGCCAGCCGCGCAGCGCGCAACGTGATTGCACCGGCGCCAGTGGATTCGGGTTGCAACGCGGCAGCGGCGACCAACAGGCCCAATGCCCAAATTGCCCCGCGATGAGTATTGACGCCTTGGGTGGTCGCGAGCATCGCTTGCTCGCCTTCACGACCGATCAGGCCCACGGCTTCGCGCAGCGGCAAACCGATCTCGCCGATGTCGATAGCGGCTTCGGCCATTTCCTTGAAGGTTGGCCAAAGGGAAAGTGCAGAAGCGTGCATCAGCCCCAAGTGCAAATCGGTATGGGCGCCATTGCCGCGACGGTCGACAAGCGCCGGTTTCGGCGACAAGTCCGCTTCGTCGATCAGCGCGTCCACCGCCATATCCGCCAGCCGCTCGGCGAGGGTCAGGGTTTTCGGTTGCAGGTTGAATGCGTGCATTACCAGCTCCTGAATTTGGCGGGCGGGTTGTAGAGGCCACCGGACCACTCGACCAGATCGGCCACGCTTTTGGCGGCGAGCAGTTCGCGGGTGGCGTCGGTGCGACGGATACCGAGGTCTTCGGGCAAGGCGATCAGGCCTTCGCGGCGCATGCGTGCGGTGTCTTTCGGGTTGTGGCGCAGGCCGATAGCAGTCACGCCTGCGACGGCAGCGATCATTGCCTGACGCTCCTCCAGCGAACGCGCCTTGTACAGATAGGCAATGCCTTCTTCGGTCAGCAGGTGGGTGACGTCGTCGCCGTAGACCATGATCGGCGCCAGCGGCATGCCGCTTTTTTTCGCCACTTCGATGGCATCGAGGGTTTCGACGAAGGTCGGTTTGCCGCCCTCCTGGAAGGTCTCGACCATTTGCACCACGAGTTTCTTGCCGCGCTCGAGCATCGGTTCGGCGACGTCGGTGTGGCGCATGTCGAGCCAGGCCGGTGTGCCGTGGCGACGGCCGCGTGGGTCGTGGCCCATGTTCGGCGCCCCGCCGAAACCGGCCAGACGACCACGGGTCACGGTGGAAGAATGGCCGTCGCCATCGACTTGCAGAGTGGCGCCGATGAACAGGTCCACCGCGTATTGCCCGGCCAATTGGCTGAACATCCGGTTGGAACGCAGGGAGCCATCGCGCCCGGTAAAGAACACATCGGGGCGGGCGGCGATGTAGTTCTCCATGCCCAGTTCGGTGCCGAAGCAATGCACGCTTTCGACCCAGCCGCTTTCGATCGCCGGGATCAGGGTCGGGTGCGGATTGAGCGTCCAGTTGCGGCAGATTTTGCCTTTGAGGCCGAGGGATTCACCGTAAGTGGGCAGGATCAGTTCAATCGCGGCAGTGTTGAAACCGATGCCGTGATTGAGCGACTGCACGTTGTGTTTTTCGTAGATTCCGCGAATCGCCATCATCGCCATCAACACGTGCACTGGCTTGATGTGCCGTGGGTCGCGAGTGAACAGCGGCTCGATGTAGAACGGCTTGTCGGCCACCACAACGAAATCCACCCAGGAGGCCGGGATGTCGACGCGTGGCAAGTCGCTGACGTCGTCCACCAATTGGTTGACCTGAACGATGACGATGCCGTCGCTGAACGCCGCTGGTTCGATCAGCGCCGGGGTGTCTTCGGTGCTCGGTCCGGTGTAGATGTTGCCGGCGCGGTCGGCCATGAAACCGGCGGAGAGCACGACGTTGGGAATCAGGTCCACCACCAGCCGCGCATAGAGTTCGATGTAGGTGTGGATCGCGCCGATTTCCAGCAGGCCGTCCTCGAGCAACTGGCTGATACGCAGGCTTTGAGTACCGGCAAAAGAGAAGTCGAGCTTGCGGGCGATCCCGCGTTCGAACAGGTCCAGGTGCTCGGAGCGGCCGACACTGGGCATGATCATGTGCAGGTCGTGGAGTTTGCCCGGATCGGCTTTGGCCAGGGAGCGCGAAAGAAAATCCGCCTGCTTCTGGTTGTTGCCCTCCAGTACCACGCGGTCGCCCGGCAGGATCAACGCCTCAAGCGCCGCGACGATTTTGTCGGTGGGCAACACCACACCGTCAGCCAGACTCGCCACTTGCGCCAGACGCCGCTGCTTTTCGCTGCGCCGCCGCGTCCATCGCGAGTCGGGGGATATTGTTGTTGTCATGACCACTCCACGGGTTCGCTGTCGTGGAGCTACCTTAGGAGCGTTGGATGGGGCGCATCAATCAAGCAGAGTGGTGGATTGTTACGGTCAGAGTAATGGTTGCCTGAACTGACGCCATCGCGGGCAAGCCTTGCTCCTACAGGTCTCATGCCGTTCGCAAAATTGCGTACTCCACAAATCCGTAGGAGCAAGGCTTGCCCGCGATGGGGCCAGTAAAATCACCTCAAACTCGGGATCAAATACCCAACCCTGCGTCCACCAACAACTCCTCCAGCGCCAACAAATCCGGCACCTTCGCCACCTGATCTGCCACCTGCACCGCCGCTGTTTCCAGCGAACACAACGGCACATCGACATAACTCAACTGACTGTCGAGCTTGTACGAACGTGGAATCCCTTGTACCAGCATGGCAATGAACTTCAGTTCAGGCCGACCGCCGAGCGCATTGAGAATGACGATCCGCGCGCGTTCGCCGATGACGATTTTCTGCCCGCACGCCGACTCGAAACTGAGCAGCGGAATCTGCCGGTTGCGCCAGCTGACCCGACCTAGATACCACGGTGGCGTATCCAGATCGAACGCCGCAGGCTGGTAATCGATCAGCTCGGCGATCGCCACGTTGGGCAGGATCAGGTTGCGGTCGGCCAGGGGCAGCACCAGGCCGGTGAGGTTGATGCTGCGCTGATTGATGCGCCGCTCAAGCATGGGTTTTGCTCCACAGGGCGATGCTTTCGAGCAGTACCGATTCCTGGTACGGCTTGCCGAGGTAATCGTTGACGCCGATGGCCATGGCCCGGTCGCGGTGTTTCTGGCCGGTGCGGGAGGTGATCATGATGATCGGCAGGTGCTGCAAGCGCTCATCGTTGCGCACTTGCGTCGCCACTTCGAAGCCGTCCATGCGCGGCATTTCGATGTCCAGCAGCATCACGTCCGGCAGGTGTTCTTCGAGCAGCAGCATGGCGTCGACCCCATCCTTGGCAGTCAGTACGTTCATGCCGTGGCGTTCGAGCAAACGACTGGTGACCTTGCGCACCGTGACCGAGTCGTCGACCACCATCACCAGCAATGGCCGTTGCGGTTCGGCCTCGGTTTCGTGACTCACCGGGCGTTGCGGCACATGGGCCTGCATTGCGCGGATCGGCGCCAGCAAATCGAGAATCAGCACCACCCGGCCATCCCCCAGAATCGTCGCCCCGGACACGCCCTGCACTGCCGCAAATTGCGGGCCGAGGCTCTTGACCACGATCTCTCGGGTGCCGGCCATGGCATCGACTTGCACCGCGATGTGACGCTCGTTGCATTGCACCAGCAGCACTGGCAACGGCAGGCTCTGGCCCAACAGTTTTGGCCGGGGGCTGGTCTTCAGCAACTCGCCCAGGTAGCACAGTTCGTAGCGCTGCCCGGCGTATTCGTAGGTCGGCGGATCGAGGCGGAAATGCCCTTCGAGTTCGTTGGGCAACACGCGAACGATGCCTTCGATGGTGTTCAGCGGAATCGCATACTGATCCTCAAAGCATTGCACCATCAGCGCCCGATTGACCGACACGGTGAACGGCAGACGAATGCGGAAGTGCACGCCCTGCCCCGGCACCGAGTCGATGCTCATGCTGCCACCCAGTTGCCGCACCTCTTCGTGCACCACGTCCATGCCGACGCCGCGACCGGAGATCTGGGTGATTTTCTCGGCAGTGGAAAAGCCCGGTTGCAGGATGAACTGCAACACATCGCGATCGCTGACTTCACTGTTCGGATCGAGCAAACCGCGCTTGATTGCCTTGCGCCGCACGGCGTCCAGCGGCACGCCGGCACCGTCGTCGCGGATGTCGAAAATGATGTCGCCGCCCTCGCGCAACAGGTCGAGGGTGATCCGCCCTTGCGCCGGCTTACCCGCCGCGACCCGCACCTCAGTGGACTCAAGGCCATGGTCCACAGCGTTGCGCAGCATGTGTTCCAGCGGCGCCGCCATGCGTTCGAGCACGTTGCGGTCCATCTCGCCTTCGGCGTTGCCAACGATGAATTCGACGTCCTTGCCCAACTCACCGGCGACCTGACGGACGATGCGCCTCAAGCGCGGCAACATCCGCTCGAACGGCACCATGCGCGTACGCATCAAGCCTTCCTGCAACTCGGTGTTGATGCGGCCCTGCTGTTGCAGCAGGTTTTCCGCGTCCTGATTACGCCGGTCGAGGGTTTCCTTGAGGTCGAGCAAATCGGAGGCGGATTCGAACAAGGCCCGCGACAATTGCTGCAATTGCGAGTGACGGTCCATCTCCAGCGGGTCGAACTCTTCGTAACCCAGGCGCTCGGCATCGACTTGCTGGCGGCTGAGAATCCGACCCTGGGTTTCGGTATCGAGACGGCGCAACTGGTCGCGTATCCGCTCGATGGTGGTTTCCATCTCGTTCAGCGCCACCTGGGCATCGCTGACCTGCTGTTCGATCCGGCCACGGAAGATCGACGTTTCACCGGCCAGGTTGACCAGATCGTCGAGCAGTTCCGCCGAGACCTTGACCATGTCCGCCCCGGCATCCGCTTGCAGCTGCGGCGCCTCGGGTTTTGCCGCTGCGGGCAGTGCCGCCGGTGGCGGTGCTTCGGGTACGGCCGGGTGACTGAAATTCTTGATCGTGTCGATCAATCGATCCGCAGGCGGCAACGGCTCACCGGCGCGGGCCGCGTCGAGCATTTGCGCCAACCGGTCATGGCTGCGTTGCAGCAGTTCAAACAACGCGTCTGTGGGTTTCAGTACACCGGCCGACAAGCCTTCGTAGAGAAATTCCAGCTCATGGGCCAGATCGCCGATGGGCGCAATTTCCACCATCCGTGCACCGCCCTTGAGGGTGTGCAGGTCGCGCAGCAGGGTTTCCACTTCCTGGCGGCTCGAAGGCTCGGCCTGCCAGCGCACCAGCGCCGCACCGGAGCTCTCGATGATGTCGAAACCTTCCTCGAGGAAGATGTCCAGCAGCTCGCTGTCGTGATGCGCCGAATCATTGCTGGCCGCCGGCTCGATCACATCGGCGTGGCCCGCGTGGCCCTGACGGAACGCGCGAATCGCCTCGATCAGCTCGCTCGGGTCGCCCAGCGGCTGGTGGTTCTGCAACTGCTCAAGTAATTGCGCCAACCGGTCATGGCTGTGTTGCAGCAACTGCACGAGCACTTCGCTGTGGCTGTAGCGGCGATCCACCAAACCTTCGTAGAGGCTTTCCAGCTCATGGGCCAAATCACCGACCGGCTCGACCTCGGCCATCCGCGCGCCGCCCTTGAGGGTGTGCAGGTCACGTTGCAAAGACGACAGCGGCGCACCGTTTTGCGGTTCGTTCAACCAGCGCTGCAAGGCCTGGCCGGCGCTTTCGAGGATGTCCACCGCTTCTTCGAGGAAGATCGAGACGATCTCGTCGTCCAGCTCCACGTCGGTCGCGGTCTGTGCCAATTCGGCGGTGGCATCGGACAGTTCACGAATGCTCAGGGTGCGGCTGCCGTCGCTGCGAATCAGGCCCATGGCCGACGGGTCAAGGCTCTGATCGAGCAATCCGTGCAAGGCCTGAATCCGCTCCGGGCGCGGCGTGACTTCCTGGCCGGCGGCCAGTTCGTCGAGCATGTTGACCAGCGCTTCGTGGGCACCTTGCGCCTCGTGGAAAAACGCCTCGCTGACGGCCAGACTGCTTTCTTCCACGGCACCGTAGAGGTCGAGCAAGGCTTCGCAAAGCTCATCCACCGGATGCAGATCGGCCAGGTG
Source organism: Pseudomonas sp. NFX98 (assembly GCF_047784845.1). Classification (NCBI taxonomy): domain Bacteria; kingdom Pseudomonadati; phylum Pseudomonadota; class Gammaproteobacteria; order Pseudomonadales; family Pseudomonadaceae; genus Pseudomonas; species Pseudomonas sp. NFX98. The sequence goes on from NZ_JBLNNF010000006.1 coordinate 241,675, forward strand.
CGCGCCTTCGCCGAGGGTGGTCAATTCGTCGAGCAGCGCACTGAGTTCCTGACGCTCGCCGGGGTGTTGCTGCCAACGCTGCAGCAGACTTTCGGCGTCGAGCAGGATGTCCATGCCTTCAGCCAGGAAGTTGTTGATCAGCTGCGGATCACGCTTGATGCGCAAGCCGCTGCTCGGCGTATCCAGAAGGTTTTGCAGACGCTCGGCCAGCATCGCCCGAGCCCGCTCGATCAACGATTGAGCGTGGGGAATTTCCGCCAGCGGATCGGTCCTGAGCTGACGCAAACCGAGCCGGAACAAACCTTCGGCCTCCAGCAGCACTTCGACTTCATCCAGGTCCAGGGCGATCTGGTGGGCCTTGTATTCCCGAGCCAGTTGATCCAGCGGCGTGGCCAGTTCGACAATCGGCAAAACCCCGGCCATCGACGCACTACCCTTGAGGGTGTGCAAGGCACGCAGCAACTCATCACTGGCCTGCAACGGCACATGTTCGGCGGCCTGTTCGAGGAAGCGATTGAGACTGCCCAAATGGGTTTCGGCTTCTTTGCGGAAGATCTCCAGCAACAGCGGATCGAGCGCCGCGACGTCTTGCGTGTCCTCGTCGCAGATCGGCTCTTCACCCTTGGCCAGGGCATGGGCGCGAGCCGCCAATTGGTCGACATCATTGCGCTGGCGCTGGGTATTGGCGGCGTATTCAGCCACCAGTTCCGGCAGCAGGTTCAATACATCGCCGAGCAGTTGCTGCACCGTAGCGCCCGGTTCCACGCTGTTTTCCAGTACGCGGTTGAGCAGGTTCTCCATGGCCCAGGCCAGTTCGCCCAGCACCAGCGCGCGGACCATGCGGCCACTGCCCTTGAGGGTATGGAAGGCACGACGCAATTCACTCAAGGCCGAGCGGTTGTCGGGATTGACCGACCAGCGCGGCAAATACTCGCGAAGAATCTCCAGGACTTCGTCGGTTTCTTCGAGGAACACTTCGCGCAATTCATCGTCCACCGGTTCCTCGCCAACAGGCGGCGGCAACAGGCTGCCCGGTGTATTCAGGGCGGGCGGGTTCAGGGCCGAGACCGGGCTGGCAAGCACATCGGCCAGGGTCTGGACGATGGCGGGAGCGTCCAGTTCCTGGCGTTGCTGCATGATTTGCGCTTCGCTGGGGCTCAACACATCGTCAAGCACCGGCACATGCTGTTCGCTGGGTTTTTCATTAGGGAAGAAGCCGAGCGCGGCCAGGCTTTTTTCCGCCACGTCGAGTAGTTGTTCGCCGGGCGCCTCGGGGTCGTCGCTGAGGCGCTCAAGGTAATACTCGAGGCTGGTGATGACGTCGGCCAGACTGTCGAGTTCCTGCCAGTCGGGCTGGCCGGGGTCGAGCAACAGATGTTCGCGGATGAAGTGATTGCAGGTTTCGATCAGGCTCGCGGCACGGCTCAACGGAATCATCGCCAGCGCGCCACGCACCTGAGTCAGCAAGGCCGGCAGTGCCTGCAAATGCTGACGGTCCCAGTCGGCGTCGATGTAGTCGACGATCATGTCCTTGGCCTGTTGCAGGCAGATGCGTGCTTCCTTGATCACGATCTGATGGATCTGCGTCAGGTCGGTGGTCGGCAGGCGACTGTCTTCCTGGCTCTCGGGCTCGACCGTACCGACCATGCCGGCCAGCGTGGCTTCGACGTAGAGCAAGGCCCCGGCGACATCCATGAGGATCGCGTCATCCGGCGCGCGCTGGCCTTGGGCGAGGCTCAGCACCACCGCCAGTTGATCGATGATGACCTTGCGCGGCTGGCCGAAACCCAGCACCGCCAGGGTGTCGGCGATTTGCCGCAGCGGCGCCAGCAGGCTGTCGAGATCGGAGGTGTGTTGCCGGTCGCTGCGCACGAACAGGTCCAGTCGCTCCTTGACCCGCACCAGCTCTTCGCACAACGCGGCCAACACCGAGCGCATGGCATCGCGGTCAGGACCGGCCAGCCGTGCGCGTTCTTCGTCGACCATCGCGCTGTTGGGCAGCGCATCGTCCAGTCCGTAGCGATCTTTCATGGTCAGCATCTGCCCGGTGGGGTGTTCGGCCTTGGCAATGTAAAACAGCAAACTCTTGAGCAGCTCCGGCGGCGCCGGTTGATTGATGGCGTCCATGCCCTGTTCGAGCAGGCGCTTGAGTTCCTTGTCGGCGTCCTTGAACAGGCTGCGCAAGGCCGGACTGTTGGCGATCGCGCCGCCGCGCATGCCTTCGACCAGCGCCGAAGCGACCTGCCACAACGGGCTCAGCGGCGCGTTGCCGCACAGTCCTTCGAGACGGGTGAAAACCTTGGCCAGATAACCGAGGTGGGTATCGTCATCCTGTTCGCGCAACAAACCAACCAACGCCATCTGCAACATCTGTCGCAACTTGCGCAGCACATTCGGCAGCTCCGCCGGTTCCAGCAACGCGAGGGATTCTGCGTCCAACGGCGGCAGGTCCGGCAATTGCGGGCTGAACAGGCTGGTTTCCGACAACAGGCTTTCACCACGGGCGCTGCGCAGGTCGTTGATCAGCGGCAGCACCACCAGCGGCAAGTCGCGGCGGGCACTTTGTACCCGGTCGAGGTAGATCGGCAGTTGCCCGAGGGCTTGCAGCATCAGGTGCAACGCTTCGTCACGATGGCTGACGCGCCCCTGTTGCAAGGCGCTGACCAGATGTTCCATTTCTTCGGCGAGCAGGGCTGCGCCGTAGAATTCGACCATCTGCAAACTGCCGTGAACCTGATGGATGCACGCCAGGCATTCGCTCAGGGCGTGCGTCGCCTGCGGGTCATCAAGCTGGGTTTCGATCGCGTGATGAGCCTGCTTCAGCGTTTCGGCAATCTCGCCTTTGACCCATTCGAGGGCCACATAGTCGTGCCGATCACCCATAACCACTCCAGTTCCCACTTCAGTCAATGTGCCTACGCCCGTGGGCGGTTCAAGCTTTGTCCGTCACTTGCGCCTTGCTGGCCGGCAAGGTGAAACCGGACACCGAGCGGCGCAGCTGACTGGCCATTTTCGCCAGGTTGCCGATGCTCTCGGCGGTGGCGGTAGAACCGGACGAGGTCTGCGTGGTGATCTGCTGGATCACGTTCATCGTCAGGGAAATCTGACCGGCAGACGACGTCTGTTGCTGTGCAGCGTTGGAAATGCTCTGGATCAGCGCCGCGAGGGTTTTGGACACCCCTTCGATTTCTTCCAGGGCCACGCCGGCATCCTGCGCCAGACGGGCGCCGCGCACCACTTCGGTGGTGGTCTGTTCCATGGAGATGACCGCTTCGTTGGTGTCGGTCTGGATCGCCCGCACCAGCGTTTCAATCTGTCGCGTGGCCGCTGAAGAGCGCTCGGCCAAGCGTTGAACTTCGTCGGCTACCACCGCGAATCCGCGCCCGGCATCACCGGCCATCGATGCCTGGATCGCTGCGTTGAGCGCGAGGATGTTGGTCTGATCGGCAATGTCATCGATCAGGCTGACGATGTCGCCGATTTCCTGGGAAGACTCGCCGAGGCGCTTGATGCGTTTGGCGGTGTCCTGGATCTGCTCGCGAATGTTGTCCATGCCGTGGATGGTGTTGTGCACCACCTCGTTGCCCTTGTTGGCGATTTCCACCGAGCGCTCGGCCACCGCCGAGGATTCGGCGGCGTTGGCCGACACCTGATCGATGGACTCGGCCATGTCGTTGATCGCGGTGGAGGCTTCGGAAATCTGCTGCGCCTGATGCTCCGAGGCCTGCGCCAGGTGCATGGCGGTGGCCTGGGTTTCCTGCACGGCAGCGGCGACCTGCCCGGCGGTCAGGTTGATCGTGGCCACGAGGTCGCGCAGCTGGTCCACGGAATAGTTGATCGAGTCGGCGATGGTGCCGGTGAAGTCTTCAGTCACCGAGGCGGTCACGGTCAGGTCACCGTCGGCCAGGTCCTCGATTTCATCGAGCAGGCGCATGATCGCGTTCTGGTTGCGCTCGTTCTTCTCGGCGGTTTCGCGCAACTGGCGATTGGTTTCGCGGACCATCACCAGTCCGATGAGGATGATCGACATCAGCGCCGCCAGACCCAGTACATAACCACCGATGGTGTCGGTATTACGCCCGCCGGCAAGGTTTTCGAAACCACCGGCAAGGTGCGAGGCTTCGTCGAGCAGGGTTTGCGACAGAGTGAAGATATTGGTCGCCGACTCACGCACCTTGAACAGTTCCGGCGAGGTTTCGAGGATTTCATCCACCGAGCCGGAAACGAATTCGAACAGCTCGGAAATTTCACTCAACCGCGCCCGCGCATCCTGATCCTCGACCTGACTGATTTTCAGCGCCGCATTGCCCTGGAGCATGCCGTTGAGCACCTGACCGAATCGCGCCGCATCGCGACCGAACGCGTCGGCGGCCTGTTGCGAACTTTCGTCGCCGGACAACACCGTATTCACCGCGCCCAGAATGCGTTCGGCCAGCAGCGATTGACGCTGGGCCACCGCGACCTGAGCGGCCGGGGCGCCGCGTTGCAAGAGGATTTCCACGACCTTCTCGTACTCGACCTGCAACTGCGGCACGGTTTCGGCCAGGGTCGCGGCGACCTGATGCAGCGACAACACCGTCTGCTCACTGGAAAGAATGGCGTCGGTATTTTTCAGCAGGCGTTCCCAATCCATCTGTACGGCGCGCATTTCCGGGCGCACGGTGGCCGGTGCCGGTGGCAGGCCGGTGGAAGGGTCACCTTTTTTCAGATAGCTCCAGCGCTGGGCAAAGTCGTTGCGCGCATCGCTGAGCAACTTGAACGCCGCGGCCTTGCCGGCGGCGGCTTCGGTGGCATTCTTGGCAATGCGCTGCGACAGCACGCGCAGCTCGCCGGCGTGACCGATGTACTGTTTGTCGTACGTGGCCTGGGTGTTGAGGTACGCGAAGTTGGCGAACAACAGCATGATGAAAATGATCAGCGCGATGAACAGCGCGATGATCTGCGAACGACTGCGCGACCCTTCCATTGGCTTGCCTGTTTTTGCTTTTATCATCGGTCTTCGCCTGTCCTGCCCAATTCCCCCCGCTCTTGTAGGAGCAAGGCTTGCCCGCGATGAACGATAACGCGGTGTACCTGATGAACTTCTGCGCCTGCATCGCGAGCAAGCTCGGCTCCTACAAGAGCCTATACCGCGATGTTCATGAACCCCTGCGACCGCGCCAGCGCGAACGGGCTGAACACCCGCCAGGTCTGTTCGCGCTGAAAGCAGCCTTCGACGAACGCCGCCATCGGCACCTGCACGTCATTTATCGGCACGGCTTCCAGACTGTCCTGGGCAAAGTGTTGAAGGCCGAACACTTCATCGACCATCAGCCCGGCGAACACCTCTTGATGCTCCACCACCAGCACTCGCCGTTGTCGACGCGCCACCGACAGTTCGTGCCCGAAGAACGCCCCCAGATCCATGATCGGCAGCAAGCGCCCACGCAGGTTGGCCACGCCCTTGACCCAGGATTTGACGCCCGGCACCTGGGTAAAACGCGGTTCGTGCAGCACTTCGCTGACTTCGCTCATGGGCGCGACGTACCAGTGTTCGCCCAAGCGGAAGCCGATACCGCTCCAGCTGTCCTGTCGGGTCGGCTGCGACGGCAAGTCCGCCGCCAGCAGGCGACAGCGCTGGTCGATCTGCAGCAGCAGCTCAAAAGCCGTCAGCGACTCGGTCATGGCCGGATGATCAACCGGCCAGCACGTTGTTCAGGGTTTTCAGCAGGGTTTCTTCATCGACCGGTTTGGTCAGGTAATCCTTGGCGCCCTGGCGCGTGCCCCAGACCTTGTCGGTTTCCTGATCCTTGGTGGTGATGATGATCACCGGGATGTGCCCGGTTTCCGGGTCTTTGGTCAGCTGGCGGGTCGCCTGGAAGCCGTTGAGGCCGGGCATGACGATGTCCATCAGCACCGCATCGGGTTTTTCCAGGCGGGCCAGGGCCACGCCGTCGGCGCCGTTTTCGGCTTTCAAGACTTCATGACCGTGCTTTTCCAGCATGCCGGTCAGTTTGTACATTTCAGTCGGCGAATCATCGACGATCAGAATACGTGCCATGGTCTTCCCCATTCTTGTCGACGCAAGGCCCGCTGGCCGAGCGTCACTGTGCGTGTCTTACTGCGGCAAAACGGCGGCGAAGCCCGGAACATGGGCCTGGATCGCGTTCAGCAGTTCTTCCTTGCTGAAAGGCTTGGTCAAAAACTGGTCGGAGCCGACGATGCGCCCCTTGGCCTTGTCGAACAGCCCGTCCTTGGACGACAGCATAATCACCGGCGTGGACTTGAATGCACTGTTGTTCTTGATTAAAGCGCAGGTCTGATAGCCATCCAGACGCGGCATCATGATGTCGACAAAGATGATGCCGGGGTGATTGTCGGCAATCTTGGCCAGGGCATCGAAACCGTCGATGGCCGTGATGACCTCACAACCCACGTTCTTGAGCAGCGTTTCGGCGGTGCGGCGAATCGTCTTCGAATCGTCGATCACCATGACCTTCAAGGCGCTGGGGTGCTGTTCCATAAATGCTCTACCGTCGCCTTTGTGAATCAATTTGTCCGTTTGGCGGCTCGAAACCCTTGATACTCAAGGGCCACCACAACATGGCAGTCTTTTTAGCACAGTCTCAATAACCAATCTATCGGCCGACCGGCGCGGTGGTTTTTCCTTGACCGGGAACACACTCAGCGCCACTCTGACGCCACTTTTTTCGTACCGATCCGGTAGCCAATTTTCGAGGAAAACCCAATGAGCGTTCGCGTCGGGATTGTCATGGACCCAATCGCCAGCATTTCCTATAAAAAGGATAGCTCGCTGGCCATGCTGCTGGCCGCGCAGAAGCGTGGCTGGGAACTGTTCTATATGGAACAGCGCGACCTGTACCAGGCCGAAGGCCAGGCGCGGGCGCGGATGCGTCCACTGAAAGTGTTCGCCAACCCGGAAAAGTGGTTCGAACTCGAAGCCGAGCAAGATGCGCTGCTGAGCGATCTGGACGTGATCCTGATGCGCAAGGATCCGCCGTTCGACATGGAGTTCGTCTACTCCACTTATTTGCTGGAACAGGCCGAAAGCGCCGGCGTGCTGGTGGTCAACAAACCGCAGAGCCTGCGCGACTGCAACGAAAAACTGTTCGCCACACTGTTCCCGCAGTGCACGCCGCCGACCATCGTCAGCCGTCGTCCGGATGTACTGCGCGAATTCGCTGATCATCACGGCGACGTGATCCTCAAGCCGCTGGACGGCATGGGCGGCTCGTCGATCTTCCGCCACACCGCCGGGCATCCGAACCTGTCAGTGATTCTCGAAACCCTGACCTTGCATGGTCAGCAACAGATCATGATCCAGGGCTACCTGCCGGCCATCGTCGATGGCGACAAACGCATCCTGATGATCGACGGCGAACCTGTGGATTATTGCCTGGCGCGCATTCCAGCCGCCGGTGAAACCCGTGGCAACCTCGCCGCCGGTGGCCGTGGCGAAGCGCGTCCGCTGACCGAAAAGGATCGCTGGATCGCCGCACAAGTCGGCCCGACCCTGCGCGAGAAAGGCCTGCTGTTCGTCGGCCTCGACGTGATCGGCGAGCACCTCACGGAAATCAACGTCACCAGCCCGACCTGCATCCGCGAGATCGACAACGCGTTCGGCACTGATATCGGCGGCATGCTGATGGATGCCATCGAGAAGCAGCTGCAAGCCGCAAGCTCCAAGCCACAAGCTTGATGCGCGCACGCCCTGCTTCTTCCTTGCAGCTCGAGATTTGAAGCTGCTCCTCTACAGCTTGTCGCTTGAAGCTTGGAGCTTGAAGCTAAAAACCAACATTGCGTTATCATGCCGAGCCCATAAAAACGCGATGTTGGTTTTTCTGTCATGACCCTCCCGTCCGATCTGCCCGCCGAACTCGCCCACCGTGGCGTGCGCCCGGCCGATCGCCTCGGTTTTACCCTGTTTCTGGCGGCGCTGATTCACCTGGCCTTGCTGCTGGGCGTCGGGTTCGCGGTGGTCGAGCCCAAGCAGATCAGCCGGACCCTGGAAATCACCCTCGCCACGTTCAAGAGCGAAAAGAAGCCGGAAAAGGCCGATTTCCTCGCCCAGGAAAACCAGCAAGGCAGCGGCACCCTGGACAAAAAGGCGATCCCCAAGACCACCGAGATCGCGCCGTTCCAGGACAACAAGGTGCAAAAAGTCACGCCACCGCCAGCGGCCAAGCCTGAACAACAGGAAGCCCCGCCCAAGGCCGCCGTGACCACCGTCGCCCCGAAACCGAAGAAAGCCGCCACCAAAACCGAAGAACCCAAGCCTGTCACCAAGCCTGCGGTAGCCGCGCCGACATTCGACACTGAACAACTGTCCAGCGACATCGCCAGCCTGGAAGCCGAACTGGCCAACGAACAACAGCTGTACGCCAAGCGCCCGCGCATCCACCGCCTGAGCGCCGCCTCGACCATGCGCGACAAGGGCGCCTGGTACAAAGACGAATGGCGCAAGAAGGTCGAGCGCATCGGCAACCTCAACTACCCCGACGAAGCGCGGCGCAAACAGATTTATGGCAACTTGCGCCTGATGGTGTCGATCAACCGCGACGGCTCGCTGTACGAAGTGCTGGTACTGGAGTCTTCCGGGCAACCGCTGCTGGATCAGGCGGCGCAGCGCATCGTGCGGCTGGCAGCACCGTTTGCGCCGTTTACCGGGGATTTGTCGGATATTGACCGGTTGGAAATTATCCGGACGTGGAAGTTTGCGCGGGGCGATCGGTTGTCCAGCAATTAAAAGATCGCAGCCTTCGGCAGCTCCTACAGATGTACTCATTCCCCTGTAGGAGCTGCCGAAGGCTGCGATCTTTTGCCTTGTTCAAGCTTGTCAGTTCGCCCCTCGAACGCCACACTAGCGGTCATGAAAAACGTCAGCCCCAGCTACCTCAAGCATCAATTCCTGATCGCCATGCCACACATGGCCGACCCGAACTTTGCGCACACCTTGACCTACATCGTCGAGCACACGGCCAATGGCGCCATGGGGCTGGTGGTCAACCGCCCGCAAGAGCTGAACCTGGCCGATATCCTTGAGCAATTGCGCCCGGATATCGAGCCGCCAGCGCTCTGCCAGCATGTGCCGATCTTCATCGGCGGCCCGGTGCAGACCGATCGCGGCTTCGTCCTTCACCCCAAAGGGCAGAGCTTTCAGGCAACCGTTGATCTGGAAGACGAGTTGTCCCTGTCGACCTCCCAGGACGTGCTGTTCTCCATCGCCGACGGCTTCGGCCCGCCCAAGAGCCTGATCGCCCTCGGCTACGCCGGCTGGGAAGCTGGGCAACTGGAAGCCGAACTGGCGCAGAACGCCTGGCTGACTTGCCCGTTCGACGCCGACATCCTGTTCAACACCAGCAGCGAGCTGCGCCTGGAAGCGGCGGCCAAGCACCTGGGCGTCAACCTCAGCCTGCTCACCAGCCAGGCGGGGCACGCCTGATGGCCCTGCGGTTGATTCTGGGTTTTGACTACGGCACCAAACAGATCGGCGTTGCGGTCGGCCAGGTGATTACCGGCCAGGCCCGCGAGCTGTGCACGTTGAAAGCACAGAATGGCATTCCCGACTGGGATCAGGTTGAAGCCCTGATCAAAGAATGGAAGCCCGATGCCGTTGTGGTCGGGCTGCCATTGAACATGGACGGTACGCCAAGCGACATGTGCCTGCGCGCCGAAAAATTTGCCCGCCGCCTCAATGGCCGCTTCAACCTGCCCTTCTACACCCACGATGAACGCCTGACGACCTTTGAAGCCAAAGGCGAGCGACGTGATCGCGGCGGACAAAAGGGCAGCTACCGAGACAACCCGGTCGACGCCATCGCCGCCGCCCTGCTGCTGCAAGGCTGGCTCGACGAAAACGGCCCACTGTTCGAATCCTGAAGAGCCGCTACGCGCCTCTATATAGCTACAACCCGAGCCACCCGCTACACGACCCGGCTCGGGCCCAAGAAGGAGCAACCATGAGCCTGCCCAATCCCGCCGAACTGATCAGCCAGATGGCCACTCGCCTGAAGGCCCACCTGGAACACCGCGGCATCAGCGACCCGCGCTTCATCGGCATTCGTACCGGCGGCGTCTGGGTCGCCCAGGCCTTGCTCGAGGAACTGGGCAGCGACGAGCCGCTCGGCACCCTGGACGTGTCCTTCTACCGCGATGACTTCAGCCAGAACGGCCTGCACCCGCAAGTGCGTCCGTCTGCGCTGCCGTTCGAAATCGAAGGCCAGCACCTGGTGCTGATCGATGACGTGCTGATGAGCGGCCGCACCATCCGCGCCGCCATGAACGAACTGTTCGACTACGGCCGCCCGGCCAGCGTGACGCTGGTATGCCTGCTGGACCTGGACGCCGGCGAGCTGCCGATCCGCCCGAACGTGGTCGGCGCAACCCTGTCGCTCGCCGCTCACGAGCGCGTGAAGCTGTCCGGCCCGGAGCTTGCGCTTGAACTGCAAGACCTCGCCCTTTAATCCGCCCTATTGAGAGTCCCCCTCGCGATGACGCCTCTAGATACCAAGCGCCCGCTGCAGCTCAATGATCAGGGCCAGCTGCGCCACTTCCTCTCGCTCGACGGTTTGCGCCGCGAGTTGCTGACGGAAATCCTCGACACTGCCGACTCCTTCCTCGAAGTCGGCGCCCGGGCGGTGAAGAAAGTCCCGTTGCTGCGCGGCAAGACCGTGTGCAACGTGTTTTTCGAGAACTCCACCCGCACCCGCACCACCTTCGAACTGGCGGCCCAGCGTTTGTCGGCGGACGTGATCACCCTGAACGTGTCGACTTCGTCGGCGAGCAAGGGCGAAACCCTGCTCGACACGCTGCGCAATCTGGAAGCCATGGCCGCCGACATGTTCGTCGTGCGCCATGGTGATTCCGGCGCCGCGCATTTCATCGCTGAACATGTCTGCCCGCAAGTGGCGATCATCAACGGTGGCGACGGCCGTCACGCGCACCCGACCCAGGGCATGCTCGACATGCTCACCATCCGCCGGCACAAGGGCGGCTTCGAAAATCTCTCGGTGGCCATCGTCGGCGACATCCTGCACTCGCGGGTAGCGCGCTCGAACATGCTGGCCCTGAAAACCCTCGGTTGCCCGGACATCCGCGTGATTGCGCCGAAAACCCTGCTGCCAATCGGCATCGAGCAATACGGCGTGAAGGTCTACACCGACATGACCGAAGGCCTAAAAGACGTCGACGTGGTGATCATGCTGCGCCTGCAACGAGAGCGCATGACCGGTGGCCTGCTGCCGAGCGAAGGCGAGTTCTATCGCCTGTTCGGCCTGACCACTGCGCGCCTGGCCGGCGCCAAACCCGACTGCATCGTCATGCACCCGGGGCCGATCAACCGCGGCGTGGAGATTGAGTCGGCGGTGGCCGACGGTCCGCACTCGGTGATCCTCAACCAGGTGACCTACGGCATCGCAATTCGTATGGCCGTGCTGTCCATGGCCATGAGCGGGCAAACAGCCCAGCGCCAATTCGAGCAGGAGAACGTTCAGTGAAGCTCAGCATTCTCGGCGCCCGCGTCATCGATCCGGCCAGCGGCCTGGATCAAGTCACCGATATTCACATCGAAGCCTGCAAGATCGTCGCCCTGGGCGCCGCACCGGCCGGTTTTTCCGCTGTCGACACCATCGACGCCAAAGGCCTGGTAGCCGCGCCTGGCTTGGTCGACCTCAACGTCGCCCTGCGAGAGCCGGGCTACAGCCGCAAAGGCTCGATCGTCAGCGAAACCCGTGCCGCAGCGGCCGGCGGTGTCACCAGCCTGTGCTGCCCGCCGAAGACCAAACCGGTGCTGGACACTTCGGCAGTGGCTGAACTGATCCTCGACCGCGCCCGCGAGGCCGGCAACACCAAAGTCTTTCCGATCGGCGCCCTGAGCAAGGGTCTGGACGGCGAACAGCTGGCCGAACTGGTTGCCTTGCGCGACGCCGGTTGCGTGGCTTTCGGCAACGGCCTGGAGAGCTTCCGCAATACCCGCACCCTGTGCCGGGCGCTGGACTACGCGGCAACCTTCGACCTGACGGTGATTTTCAACTCTCAGGATCACGACCTTGCCGAAGGTGGCCTGGCCCACGAAGGCCCGACCGCGAGCTTCCTCGGCTTGCCGGGCATTCCGGAAACCGCTGAGACCGTGGCTCTGGCCCGGGATCTGCTGTTGGTCGAGCAAACCGGCGTGCGTGCGCACTTCAGCCAGCTCACCAGCGCTCGCGGTGTAGCCCTGATCGCCCAGGCTCAGGCCCGTGGCTTGAAGGTCACCGCCGATGTCGCGTTGTATCAACTGATCCTGACCGACGAAGCGCTGATCGACTTCAGCAGCCTGTATCACGTACAGCCGCCGCTGCGCACCCGCGCCGACCGCGACGGCCTGCGTGAGGCAGTGAAATCCGGCGTGATCTCGGCCATTTCCAGCCATCACCAACCACACGAGCGGGACGCCAAACTGGCGCCGTTCGGCGCCACGGAGCCGGGCATCAGCAGCGTAGAGCTGTTGCTGCCGCTGGCGATGACACTGGTGGAAGACGGTTTGCTGGACTTGCCGACCCTGCTGGCGCGCCTGAGCGCTGGCCCGGCCGAGGCCTTGCGCCTGCCGGCGGGCAAACTGGCGGTGGGTGGTGCGGCGGACATCGTGCTGTTCGACCCTGCGGCTTCGACCGTGGCCGGTGAGACCTGGCTGTCCAAGGGCGAGAACTGCCCGTTCATTGGGCACAGCTTGCCGGGTGTTGTGCGTTACACACTGGTGGATGGCCGGATCAGCCACCAGGCATAAAAATCAAAAAGATCGCAGTCTGCGGCAGCTCCTACAGGGAAACACATATCCCGATGTAGGAGCTGCCGCAGGCTGCGATCTTTTGATCTTGCTTAACGGCGCTGGGCGTTACGTACGGAAACCTGGTCATTCAGCGTCCAGAAGTCATACAAAACCCCCAGAAAGAACAACCCGCCCGTCACCAGGTACAGCAACCCGCTGATCCACTTCCCCTGATACATCCGGTGCACGCCGAGCACGCCGAGAAACGTCAGCAGAATCCACGCCACGTTGTACTCGATGGGACCTGCGGTAAACCGCAAATCCGCTTCACGGTCCATGGCCGGGATCAGGAACAGGTCGATCAACCAGCCAATCCCCAATAATCCGAAGGTGAAGAACCAGATTGTCCCGGTCACCGGCTTGCCGTAATAGAAGCGGTGAGCACCGGTAAACCCGAAAATCCACAGCAGGTAACCGATCACTTTACTGTGCGTATCTTGATGCGGAACGGGCGATTGATAGGTGTTCATGGATGACCTCGATTCACACGATAGATAAATATTCTTTAAATCTTTGTGACTTTTTTACGAGCAGCCGACGTATGGCAAATGCTACCGTCACGTCCTTCAAAGCCTTGTAGCACTTGAGTTCTGTCCGACAATTGCGTCCTTTTTCCGCTTGTTTGGTTCCGTTAGAACCAAGTGGAATCGACAAACGGCCTCGGAATGCGAAAAAAAGCTGTTATAAAGTTTCGCGCTAACCCATACGAGCCTTGCCTAATGCGTCCATTTTTCAAGACATGGCTAACCATTTGCCTATTATTGCCACTGGCCGCCCACGCCACCAATCGTGAGCAACGTCTTCCGAACGTTAATGGTTACACCCCAAAATCCCATGCTTCTGCTCCTTCGAGCAAAAGCAAGAAATCGCTCAAACAAGCGCCACAGCTCTCCAGCAAAAGCAGCCTGGTGCCACCTATGGCAACCAAGGAAAGCAGCAATGTGCTGAGCCGCGCGGTGAACGTCCTCGGTACGCCGTACCGTTGGGGCGGCAGCAGCCCGAGCAAAGGCTTCGATTGCAGCGGCCTGGTGAAATACGCGTTCAACGACGCCACGTTCGACCTGCCACGTACGTCCAACGCCATGGCCAGCGGTCACGGCGAGAAAGTCGATCGCAACGATTTGAAACCGGGCGACCTGATTTTCTTCAATATCAAGAGCCGTCGAGTCAACCACGTTGCCATCTACCTGGGCAACGACCGCTTCATCCACGCGCCTCGCCGTGGCAAGTCGGTGACCATCGACACCTTGAAGAAACCGTACTGGGAACAGCATTACGTGGTTGCCAAGCGGGTTCTGCCGAAAGAACAGAATGCGTTGCGGGTTGTTCAGCGCTGATCTGACACAAGATCAAAAGATCGCAGCCTTCGGCAGCTCCTACACAGGGATTCGCATTTCTCTGTAGGAGCTGCCGAAGGCTGCGATCTTTTGCTTTTACAGATCTCAAAAATTATCCGGTGAACGCGCCTTCTCCCGCGCCTGCTCCCGACTGACCAACCCTCTGGTCACCAAGTCCCTCAAGCCCATATCCAGCGTCTGCATCCCCAGCGACCCGCCCGACTGGATCGATGAGTACATCTGCGCCACCTTGTCTTCTCGAATCAGATTCCGGATTGCCGATGTCCCCAGCATGATCTCGTGCGCTGCAACACGCCCGCCGCCGATTTTCTTCACCAGCGTCTGCGACACCACCGCCAACAACGACTCGGACAGCATTGAACGCACCATGGACTTCTCGTCCCCCGGAAACACGTCGACGATCCGGTCAATGGTTTTCGCCGCCGACGTGGTGTGTAGCGTGCCGAACACCAAATGACCGGTTTCCGCGGCGGTCAGCGCCAGGCGAATGGTCTCCAGGTCACGCATCTCGCCCACCAGAATCACATCCGGGTCTTCACGCAACGCCGAGCGCAGCGCCGTGGCGAAGCTGCGGGTGTCACGGTGGACTTCACGCTGATTGATCAGGCATTTGCGCGATTCGTGGACGAACTCGATGGGATCTTCGATGGTGAGAATGTGGTGATGGCGATGGTTGTTCAGGTAATCGATCATTGCCGCCAGCGTGGTGGACTTGCCGGAACCGGTCGGGCCGGTCACCAGCACCAGGCCACGGGGCGCATCGGTCATCTTGCGGAACACGTCGCCCATGCCCAGTTCTTCCATGCTCAGGACTCTGGACGGGATGGTGCGGAACACCGCGCCAGCGCCACGGCTCTGGTTGAAGGCGTTGACCCGAAAGCGCGCCACGCCGGGCACGTCGAAGGAAAAGTCGGTTTCCAGATGCTTTTCGAAATCCACCCGCTGGGTGTCGTTCATGATGTCGTAGATCAGCGCCTGCACTTGCTTGTGGTCCAGAGCCGGCAGATTGATGCGTCGTATATCGCCATCCACCCGAATCATCGGCGGCAGACCGGCCGACAGGTGCAGGTCGGATGCGCCCTGTTTGGCGCTGAAGGCCAGCAGTTCAGTGATATCCATAGCGTCTCTCAATTCCAGTAGAATGCCGCGAACCTTCAGACCGCTGGCGCCTCTTGATGTCCACCATAGCAGACAACATTCAACTGGTTAGTTCGCGCATACATGCCGCAACACTCGCTGCCAACCGCGCCGAAAATAGCGTCCAGCTGCTGGCCGTGAGCAAGACCAAACCCGCACAAGCCCTGCGCGAAGCCTATGCCGCCGGCCTGCGCGACTTTGGCGAGAACTACCTGCAAGAAGCCCTGGGCAAGCAGTTCGAATTGGCCGACCTGCCCTTGATCTGGCACTTCATCGGCCCCATTCAATCGAACAAGACTCGCGCCATCGCCGAGCACTTCGACTGGGTGCATTCCGTGGATCGCCTGAAAATTGCACAACGATTGTCCGAGCAACGCCCTGCCGATCTGCCGCCTCTGAACATCTGTATCCAGGTCAACGTCAGCGGTGAAGCCAGTAAATCCGGCTGCACTCCGGCGGACCTGCCGGCCTTGGCCAATGCCATCAGCGCCCTGCCGCGCCTGAAGTTGCGCGGATTGATGGCCATCCCCGAGCCGACTGAAGATCGCGCCGCCCAGGATGCCGCTTTCGCTGCTGTGCAAAGCCTGCAAGCCAGCCTGAACCTGCCGCTCGACACACTTTCCATGGGCATGAGCCACGACCTCGAGTCGGCCATTGCCCAGGGCGCCACGTGGGTCCGTATCGGTACGGCCCTGTTTGGTGCTCGCGGCTCTTCACAAATGCACAGCCAGCCATGAGCGATGGCTGACACACTTCTGAATAAGGACCTGACATGAGCAAGACACGTATTGCCTTTATCGGTGCCGGCAACATGGCCGCCAGCCTGATCGGCGGCCTGCGGGCCAAAGGTCTGGAAGCGGCGCAGATCCGCGCCAGCGACCCGGGCGAAGAAACCCGTGCCCGCGTGAGCGCCGAGCATGGCATCGAGGTGTTCGCCGACAACGCCCAGGCCATTGAAGGCGCCGATGTGGTGGTACTGGCGGTCAAGCCACAGGCGATGAAAGCCGTGTGCGAAGCCATTCGCCCGAACCTGAAGCCCGGGCAACTGGTGGTGTCGATTGCCGCTGGCATCACCTGCGCCAGCATGAACAACTGGCTCGGCGCCCAGCCGATCGTGCGCTGCATGCCTAACACCCCGGCGCTATTGCGTCAGGGCGTAAGCGGTTTGTTCGCCACCGCAGAAGTGACCGCCGAACAGCGTCAGCAAGCTCAAGAACTGCTGTCTGCCGTTGGCATCGCGTTGTGGCTCAGCGAAGAACAGCAGCTGGACGCGGTCACCGCCGTTTCCGGTTCG
Source organism: Pseudomonas sp. NFX98 (assembly GCF_047784845.1). Lineage (NCBI taxonomy): Bacteria > Pseudomonadati > Pseudomonadota > Gammaproteobacteria > Pseudomonadales > Pseudomonadaceae > Pseudomonas > Pseudomonas sp. NFX98. Next base: position 258,269 of record NZ_JBLNNF010000006.1, read on the forward strand.
GGCCCGGCGTACTTCTTCCTGTTGATCGAAGCCATGACCGCCGCCGGCGTGAAGCTCGGCCTGCCGGCAGACATCGCCGCGCAGCTAACCTTGCAAACCGCCCTGGGCGCCGCGCACATGGCTGTGAGCAGTGATGTCGACGCCGCCGAACTGCGTCGTCGCGTCACTTCGCCCGCGGGCACTACGGAAGCGGCCATCAAGTCGTTCCAGGCCAACGGCTTCGAAGCCCTGGTCGAAAAAGCATTGGGCGCCGCCGCGCACCGCTCCGCCGAGATGGCTGAGCAACTCGGTCGCTAATCAGCTCTTAATAAGGAATCAATAATGCTCGGACTCAATGACGCTGCCATTTTTGTAATTCAAACCCTGGGCAGCCTGTACCTGCTGATCGTGCTGTTGCGCTTCATCCTGCAATTGGTGCGGGCCAACTTCTACAACCCGCTCTGCCAGTTCATCGTGAAGGCCACTCAACCGCTGCTCAAGCCACTGCGCCGGGTCATTCCGAGCATGTTCGGCCTGGACATGTCTTCGCTGGTGCTGGCGTTGCTGGTGCAAATGGCGCTGTTCGCGGTGATCCTGCTGCTCAGCGGCTACGGGGTCGACGCGCTGCTCCTGGTGCCTTGGGCGCTGATCGGCATCTTTGCGTTGTTTCTGAAGATCCTGTTCTGGGCGATGATCATCAGCGTGATCCTGTCCTGGGTCGCGCCGGGAAGCCACAACCCGGGTGCGGAACTGGTCCAGCAAATCACTGAGCCGGTGCTCGCGCCGTTCCGCCGGATCATTCCGAACCTGGGCGGTCTCGATATCTCGCCGATCTTCGCGTTCATTGCCCTGCAATTGCTGCAAAGCTGGCTGATCCCGCGCCTGGCGTACTACGCGCTGATGCCGAAGGAATTGTTCGGGCTGATCTGATGCGTTCGGCGGAATGACCGCATCATCGTTCATCGCGGGCAAGCCTTGCTCCTACAGGATCTACGCGACCTCTGTAGGAGCAAGGCTTGCCCGCGATGGGCGCACCTCGGTCTACCGGGAAAAATCAGGCCCGGCCTTTGCTTGCCGCTAACCCCAGCGGTCTTTAGACTTACGCCTCATTTCAATGAGAGCAGGGTCGATGCCAGCTGCCTTCCCCCCCGATTCTGTTGGTCTGGTGACGCCGCAAGTGGCGCACTTCAGCGAACCCCTGGCGTTGGCCTGCGGTCGTTCGCTCCCGGCCTATGACCTGACTTACGAAACCTACGGCACGCTGAACGCCGCGGCGAGCAACGCCGTGCTGATCTGCCACGCTTTGTCCGGTCACCACCACGCCGCCGGTTATCACAGCCCCGACGACCGCAAACCCGGTTGGTGGGACAGCTGCATCGGCCCCGGCAAGCCCATCGACACCAGCAAATTCTTCGTCGTCAGCCTGAACAACCTCGGCGGCTGCAACGGCTCTACCGGTCCGAGCAGCATCAACCCGGAGACCGGCAAGCCGTTCGGCGCCGATTTCCCGGTGCTGACCGTGGAGGACTGGGTGCACAGCCAGGCACGTCTGGCCGATCGCCTCGGCATCGCTCAGTTTGCAGCGGTGATCGGCGGCAGCCTCGGCGGTATGCAGGCGATGCAATGGAGCATCACTTACCCTGACCGCATCCGCCACTGCCTGGCCATCGCCTCGGCGCCCAAGCTGTCAGCACAGAACATCGCGTTCAACGAAGTGGCGCGTCAGGCGATCCTCACCGACCCCGAATTCCACGGCGGTTCGTTCCAGGAACAAGGCGTGATCCCCAAGCGCGGGCTGATGCTGGCGCGGATGGTCGGGCACATCACGTACCTGTCCGACGACTCCATGGGCGAGAAATTCGGCCGTGGCCTGAAGAGCGAGAAGCTCAACTACGACTTCCACAGCGTCGAGTTCCAGGTCGAAAGCTACCTGCGTTATCAGGGTGAAGAGTTCTCGGGGCGTTTCGACGCCAACACTTATCTGCTGATGACCAAAGCCCTGGACTACTTCGACCCGGCGGCCAATTTTGACGATGACCTGGCGAAAACTTTCGCCGGCGCCACTGCCAAATTTTGCGTGATGTCGTTCACCACCGACTGGCGCTTCTCCCCGGCCCGTTCGCGGGAACTGGTGGATGCGCTGATGGCTGCGCGCAAGGACGTCTGCTACCTGGAGATCGACGCGCCGCAAGGCCACGACGCCTTCCTGATTCCGATCCCGCGCTACTTGCAGGCGTTCGGCAATTACATGAACCGCATTACGTTGTGAGAAAGCCATGAGAGCTGATCTGGAAATCATCCAGGAATGGATCCCCGCCGGCAGCCGCGTGCTCGACCTCGGCTGCGGCGACGGCGAGCTGCTGACCTGGCTGCGCGACAACAAGCAGGTCACCGGTTACGGCCTGGAAAACGACGCGGACAACATCGCCGAGTGCGTGGCCAAGGGCATCAACGTCATCGAACAAGACTTGGACAAAGGCTTGGGCAACTTTGCCAGCAACAGTTTCGATGTCGTGGTCATGACCCAGGCGCTGCAAGCGGTGCACTACCCGGACCGGATCCTCGAGGAAATGCTGCGGGTCGGCCGCCAGTGCATCATCACGTTCCCGAATTTCGGTCACTGGCGCTGCCGCTGGTACCTGGCGAGCAAGGGCCGCATGCCGGTTTCCGAATTCCTTCCTTACACTTGGTACAACACGCCGAACATCCACTTCTGTACATTCGCGGACTTTGAAGCGTTGTGTCGCGAACGTGAAGCCAAGGTCATTGATCGGCTGGCCGTGGATCAACAACATCGGCACGGGTGGGCCAGCAAGCTTTGGCCTAATCTGTTAGGTGAGATCGGCATTTACCGCGTCAGCAGCCCGGGACTTGCAGACCACAAGGTCGCGGTCTGAATCACCCAATTTCGAGGAGAACGATCATGGGTCGTCTAGCGCTGTTTCTACTCACCGCCTGCCTGAGCGTCACGGCCATGGCCGCCGATGCGATCAAAGGTGATCGCCAGGAAAAATTTGGCGACGTGACGGTGCACTACAACACCTTCAACTCCACGTTCCTGACACCGGACATCGCCAAAGCCGCGCAGCTCAACCGCAGCAAAAACCAGGGCGTGATCAACATTTCGGTGCTCAAGGATGGCAAACCGCTGACGGCGCAGGTCACGGGCACGGTGAAAGACCTGACCAGCCAAAGCGTACCGCTGGAATTCAAACAGATTACCGAGCAGGGCGCGATCTACTACATTGCCCAATACCCGGTCCCGCAGCAGGAAACCCGCACCTTCGACATCAAGGTGCAGACCGGTGACAAAATCAACACCATCAACTTCAACCAAGAGCTCTTCCCCGGCGAATGATCAACTTCACGCAACTCGTATTGGCCAGCCACAACGCCGGCAAACTGAAAGAACTCCAGGCCATGCTCGGCGATTCGGTGCAACTGCGCTCGATCGGCGAGTTCAGCAGCATCGAGCCTGAAGAAACCGGTCTGTCGTTCGTTGAGAACGCCATCCTCAAGGCCCGCAATGCCGCGCGCATCTCCGGCCTGCCGGCGCTGGCCGACGACTCCGGGCTGGCGGTGGATTTCCTTGGCGGCGCACCGGGCATCTACTCCGCGCGCTACGCCGACGGCAAGGGCGATGCGGCGAACAACGCCAAGCTGCTCGATGTGTTGAAGGACGTGCCGGAAGCCGAGCGCGGCGCGCAGTTCGTTTGCGTACTTGCACTGGTGCGTCATGCCGACGATCCGCTGCCGATCCTCTGCGAAGGCTTGTGGCACGGGCGCATTTTGACCCAGGCCAGCGGCGAACACGGTTTTGGCTATGACCCGCTGTTCTGGGTGCCGGAGCGCGATTGCTCCAGCGCCGAGCTCAGCCCGAGCGACAAAAACCAGATCAGCCACCGCGCCCGTGCAATGGATCTGCTGCGCCAGCGTCTGGGCTTGAAATGACCCGTGAATCATCCGCGTCGCCGCTGATCTTCGGCGGCGACGCACAATCGCCTCGTGCGGCCCTGCCTGTGCTGCCGCCCTTGGCGCTGTACATCCACATCCCGTGGTGTGTACGCAAATGCCCTTATTGCGACTTCAACTCCCACACCGCCAGCCCCGAGCTGCCGGAAGAAGAGTATGTCGACGCATTGCTGGCCGATCTCGATCAGGACCTGCACGCCGTTTACGGGCGAGAACTGAGCTCGATTTTCTTTGGTGGCGGCACGCCAAGCCTGTTCAGCGCTGCAGCGTTGGGTCGCTTGCTCAAAGGCGTCGAACAGCGCATTGCGTTTGCCAGCGACATCGAAATCACCCTGGAAGCCAATCCAGGGACGTTCGAGCAGGACAAGTTCGTCGCGTACCGGAAATTGGGGATCAATCGCCTGTCGATCGGTATCCAGAGCTTTCAGCAGGAAAAACTCGAGGCCCTGGGCCGCATCCACAACGGCGACGAAGCGGTGCGAGCCGCCGGCATGGCGCGTCAGGCCGGGTTCGATAACTTCAACCTGGACTTGATGCATGGCTTGCCGAATCAGTCTCTGGACGATGCCCTGGCGGACCTGCGCACCGCCATCGCCCTTAAGCCCACGCACCTGTCGTGGTATCAGCTGACCCTGGAGCCGAACACCGTGTTCTGGAACCAGCCGCCGACGCTGCCGGAAGACGACACGCTGTGGGACATTCAGGAAGCCGGCCAGGCGCTGCTCGCCGAACACGGTTACGCACAATACGAAGTCTCGGCCTATGCCCTGCCCGGTCGCCCGGCGCGCCACAACCTCAATTACTGGAGTTTTGGCGACTTCATCGGCATCGGCGCCGGTGCCCATGGCAAGCTCAGCCACCCGGACGGGCGCATTGTCCGCACCTGGAAAACCCGCTTGCCGAAGGATTACCTGAATCCGGCGAAACGCTTTCAGGCTGGCGAGAAAGCGCTGGGCAATGATGAAATGCCGTTCGAGTTCCTGATGAACGCACTTCGCCTGACTGAAGGCGTTGAATCGCGGCTGTACCCGGAACGCACCGGCATGTCCCTGGAAAGCCTTGCCGAAGGCCGCCGTGAAGCCGAACAAAGCGGCCTGTTGCAGGTCGAACCGTCACGTCTGGTAGCCACCGAGCGCGGACAACTCTTCCTCAATGACTTGCTGCAGAAATTTCTGACATAAGGAAATCGAATGGATTTGGTACTCGACCTGCTTGCCACCGTGTCTCGCTGGAGCCGCAGCAACCTCTCGGAAATCGCCCTGGCCTTGGTAGGCTGTCTGCTGGTGCTGTTCGGTGCGGATTTCAAAGGCTGGGTCGAGCAACGCCTGGGCAGCATCGCCGGCGCCTTGCGCGTCCCGCTGATGGCCCTGCTGTGCATGATAGGCAGCGGCGCTGCGCTGATCTACGCCACGCCGTGGATCGTTCGGGGTTTGAGCCAGTTCAACAACTACAGCCTGGCGCCGGTGTTGCTGGTGGTGTTGGTGTTGATTGGCGTAGTCGCTGACCGCCGCTGATCTTCGGCCCACCCAAAACAACTGTAGGAGCCGAGCTTGCTCGCGATGGCGGTTTAACAGTCAGCATAGATGTTGAATGTTATGGCCTCATCGCGAGCAAGCTCGGCTCCTACAGTTTTTATAGCGTTACGGCTTAGGACTGCTTCTCGAACTTCAAATCCCAAACCCCATGCCCAAGACGTTCGCCGCGGCGTTCGAACTTGGTGATCGGGCGTTCGGTCGGGCGCGGTACGCACTTGCCGTCTTCGGCCAAGTTGCGATAACCCGGCGCGACGTTCATTACTTCCAGCATGTACTCAGCATACGGTTCCCAGTCGGTAGCCATGTGCAGGATGCCGCCGACCTTCAACTTGCTGCGTACCAGTTCAGCGAACGACGCCTGAACGATACGACGCTTGTGGTGACGGCTCTTGTGCCACGGGTCCGGGAAGAACAGCATCAGGCGATCAAGGCTGTTGTCAGCCACGCATCGGTTGAGCACTTCGATCGCATCGCAATCGTAGACTCGCAGGTTGGTCAGGCCTTGGGTCAGCACGCCATTGAGCAGCGCGCCGACACCCGGACGGTGCACTTCCACGCCGATGAAGTCCTGCTCCGGCGAAGCGGCGGCCATTTCCAGCAGCGAATGGCCCATGCCGAAACCGATTTCCAGCGAGCGCGGTGCCGAGCGACCGAACACCTGGTCGAAATCCACCTGCGCGTCAGCCAACGGCAGCACAAACAGCGGCGTGCCCTGATCCAGGCCTTTTTGCTGGCCTTCGGTCATGCGCCCGGCGCGCATCACGAAACTCTTGATGCGGCGGTGTTGGCGCTCGTCGCCTTCTTCCGTCTGGATAGGCGTGTCGTTCGATTCAGTCATCAATGGCTCTTACTTGATCAGACCATCCAGCGGCGAAGAGGCGCTGGCATAGAGTTTTTTCGGCATGCGGCCGGCGAGGTAAGCCAGGCGTCCGGCAACGATGGCGTGTTTCATGGCTTCGGCCATCATGACCGGTTGTTGGGCGTGGGCGATTGCCGAGTTCATCAGCACGGCATCACAGCCCAGTTCCATCGCGATAGTGGCGTCGGACGCAGTACCGACACCGGCATCCACCAACACGGGAATCTTGGCTTCTTCGAGGATGATTTGCAGGTTGTACGGGTTGCAGATTCCCAACCCCGAACCGATCAGACCGGCCAGCGGCATCACCGCGATGCAGCCGATTTCCGCCAATTGACGGGCGATGATCGGGTCATCACTGGTGTAGACCATCACGTCGAAGCCTTCCTTGACCAGCGTTTCGGCGGCCTTGAGGGTTTCGATCACGTTGGGGAACAGGGTTTTCTGATCCGCCAGCACTTCCAGCTTCACCAGGTTGTGGCCGTCGAGCAGTTCACGGGCCAGGCGACAGGTGCGCACGGCCTCGATAGCGTCGTAGCAACCGGCGGTGTTCGGCAGGAAGGTGTAGCGATCCGGCGACAGCACTTCGAGCAGGTTCGGCTCGCCCTCGATCTGCCCGAGGTTGGTGCGGCGCACAGCAAAGGTGACGATCTCGGCACCCGAAGCTTCGATGGCGGTGCGGGTTTCTTCCATGTCACGGTACTTGCCGGTACCGACCAGCAAACGCGACTGGTAAGTACGACCGGCCAGGACGAAAGGCTTGTCGCTACGAACGATGCTCATGGGAAATCCTCTGTAGGGGTGAGGTTCTTGCAGAATTGTGTCGGCCCTTGGGCCAGACGGCTAGCCGCCGCCGATGGCGTGCACCACTTCGACGTTGTCGCCGTCATTTAAAGTGGTGTCTGCATGCTGGCTGCGCGGGACGATATCCAGATTGAGTTCGACCGCCACCCGGCGTCCGGTCAGGTCCAGACGGGTGATCAGGGCCGCAACGGTTTCACCGTCGGGCAGTTCAAAGGATTCGCCGTTCAACTGAATGCGCATGCGCAAGGCCGCCATCATTTTTAGGGGCTGGCATTCTAGCCCGATCAGTCAGGCTGACCCAAGCCATTCGTCATGAAATGGACTGCACGGTCAGCTCAACCGCCAGGCGGCCAACCCCAGGCAGAACCAGCCGACCAGAAACGCCAGGCCACCGAACGGCGTGATGATGCCGAGCTTGCTGACACCGGTCAGCGTCAGCACGTACAGGCTTCCGGAAAACAACAGGATGCCGATGGCAAACGATGCGCCGGCCCAGGTGACAAGGCGACCGGGAATCTGCGTGGCCAGCAATGCGACGCCCAGCAACGCCAGGGTGTGCACCAGCTGATAGGTCACGCCGGTATGGAAAATCGCCAGGTACTCGGCACTAAGACGGTTTTTCAGGCCATGGGCGGCAAAGGCGCCAAGGCCGACACCGGTGAAGCCGAAAAAAGCGGCCAGCATCAGAAAGCCACGCAGCATGCAGAACTCCAGTCAGACTCGATCAACAGGGTCTGTATAATGGCCCGCTCAACGGGTTCGGCCAAGCCATCTCTATGCTGCGTATCTATTTCCGTCGTTTCACCAAGGCCGTGCTCTGGTTCATGGGCGGCAGCGTCCTGTTGGTGCTGATTTTCCGCGTGGTACCACCACCGGGAACGGCGCTGATGGTCGAGCGCAAGATCGAATCCTGGATCGATGGCGAGCCCATTGATCTGCAACGCACCTGGAAACCCTGGGAAGAGATCTCCGATGACCTGAAAGTCGCGGTGATTGCCGGCGAAGACCAGAAATTCCCGGAGCACTGGGGCTTCGACGTCAATGCGATCAAGGCAGCCCTGGCCCACAACGAACTCGGCGGCTCGATTCGCGGCGCCAGCACCCTCAGCCAGCAAGTATCAAAAAACCTGTTCCTGTGGTCCGGCCGCAGCTGGCTGCGCAAGGGGCTGGAAGCCTGGTTTACCGGTTTGATCGAAGTGTTCTGGCCCAAGCAACGGATTCTTGAGGTCTACCTCAACAGTGTCGAATGGGATGACGGCGTGTTTGGTGCCGAAGCGGCGGCCAGGCATCACTTTGGCGTGAGCGCCAAAGGCCTCAGTCGCCAGCAATCGAGTTTGTTGGCCGCCGTTCTGCCCAACCCGCGTGTGTGGAGTGCCAGCCATCCGACCCCGTACGTGGCGCGGCGTGCGGGCTGGATTCGGCGGCAGATGAGTCAGTTGGGTGGCGATAGCTATCTGGTGGGGCTTAATGATTCGCGTCGGGCGCCTTGGTCCCAATAACTGAAAATCAAAAGATCGCAGCCTTCGGCAGCTCCTACAAAGTTACGCGATCTAGTGTAGGAGCTGCCGAAGGCTGCGATCTTTTGAGCCAAAAACAAAAACGCCCCGATCAATGATCGGGGCGTTTTTTATTGCCTTCTCGCTAATTACGCGGCAATCGACACTTTGAGCTTGTTCATCGCGCTCTTTTCCAGCTGACGAATACGCTCGGCCGACACGTTGTACTTCTGCGCCAGGTCGTGCAGCGTGGCCTTTTCTTCTGCCAGCCAGCGCTGGTAGAGGATGTCACGGCTGCGGTCGTCCAGCACTTCCAGCGCTTCGTGCAGGTTGTGGTTGGAGTTGTCGCTCCAGTCGGCATCTTCCAGTTGACGCGCCGGGTCGTACCGGTGGTCTTCCAGATAGTTGGCCGGCGACTGGAAAGCGCTGTCGTCGTCTGCTTCGGCAGCCGGGTCGAAGGCCATGTCATGGCCGGTCAGGCGACTTTCCATCTCGCGCACTTCCCGAGGCTCTACGCCGAGGCTTTCCGCCACACGATGGACTTCCTCGTTGTTCAACCAGGCCAGACGTTTTTTCTGGCTGCGCAGGTTGAAGAACAGTTTGCGCTGGGCCTTGGTGGTCGCGACTTTCACGATGCGCCAGTTGCGCAGGATGAACTCGTGAATTTCCGCCTTGATCCAGTGCACAGCGAACGACACCAGGCGCACGCCCATTTCCGGGTTGAAGCGCTTCACGGCCTTCATCAGGCCGACGTTGCCTTCCTGGATCAGGTCAGCCTGAGCCAGACCGTAGCCGGAATAGCTACGGGCGATATGTACGACAAAACGCAGGTGGGCAAGCACCATCTGCCGAGCCGCCCCCAAATCCTGCTCATAGTAGAGACTCTCGGCCAGTTCACGCTCCTGCTCCGGCGTCAGCAATGGAATGCTGTTGACGGTGTGCACGTAGGCTTCCAGGTTCGCACCCGGAACCAACGCATACGCAGGTTGCAAAGAATTGGTCATACGAAAAAACCTCCCACTTACATACTCGTGCCTCTCGGCACTGCGAAAAATTGACCGGGAAATCAAGTACAAGTTCCCAAAAAACCGCGAGGTCAATCACGCGCAAAAAAGATTCTACTTCGGCGCCAGCTCCCTGAGATGACGTGCGACTGCAATCCATGCACCGATATAACCCAACAGCACCGCGCCAAGCAAGAGAGACAGACCGTCGGCAACCGGCACGCCGGCCAGTGCGAAATCACTGCCATACAAACCGGCTAATCCGACGACCGCGTCGTTCAGCCAGTCAAGACCGAACGCCAGCACCCCCCAGGAAAGGATCCCCGCCCCGAAACCATACAGCGCGCCCATATACAGAAAGGGCCTGCGCACATAGCTGTCAGTGCCGCCCACGAGTTTAATCACTTCTATCTCTGTGCGGCGGTTTTCAATATGAAGACGAATGGTATTGCCTATCACCAAAAGTAATGCAGAAACCAAAAGCACGGTCAGACCGAAGACAAAACGGTCACCCAACTTGAGGATGGCTGCCAGACGCTCGACCCAGACTAGATCAAGCTGCGCCTGTTGTACCTTCGGCAACTCGGAAAGTTTTTGTCTTAATGCTTCAAGGGCCGGCTTGTCGACTTCGTTCGGCGTCACCAGGACCACGCCGGGCAGCGGGTTTTCCGGCAGCTCCTTGAGCGCCTCACCCAGGCCGGACTGCTGCTGGAACTCTTCCAGCGCCTGATCCCGCCCGACATATTCGGCATCGGCCACGCCGGGCATGCCCTTGATCTGCTCGCGCAGCGATTCGCCTTCAGCCGGGCTGGCTTCAATTTGCAGATACAGGGAAATCTGCGCCGCACGCTGCCAGGAACCACCCAGACGCTCGACGTTGCTTAGCAGGAGTGACAGCCCCATGGGCAAACTCAGGGCTACCGCCATCACCATACAGGTGAAGAAGCTGCCGATCGGCTGCTTGCCAAGGCGGCGCAGGCTGTCCAGCAAGCTGGCGCGATGACTTTCGACCCAGGCGCGGAACAGCGTGGCAAAGTCCGGGCCGTCATCATCGTCGTGTTTTTTCTTCTTCGGCTGCGGATCGGCGGCTTTCGGGGCCACGCGCTCGGAAACCTTCGGACTGCGTGTTGCGCTCATTCTGCAGCCTCCCCGTCGCCGATCAATCGGCCGCGTTGCAGGGTCAGCATGCGATGGCGCATACGCGCAATCAGCGCCAGGTCGTGACTGGCGATCAGCACGCTGGTGCCCAGGCGGTTGATGTCTTCGAACACGCCCATGATTTCTGCCGCCAGACGCGGGTCGAGGTTACCGGTCGGTTCGTCCGCCAGCAGCAAGGCCGGGCGGTGAACGATGGCGCGGGCAATGCCGACGCGCTGTTGCTGACCGGTGGACAGGTCGCCAGGGTACAAATCGGTCTTGTCCGACAGCGCCACGCGCTCCAGGGCCGAATCCACGCGTTTGGCGATTTCAGCCTTGGACAGGCCAAGAATCTGCAACGGCAGCGCAACGTTGTTGAAGACGGTGCGATCGAACAGCAACTGATGGTTCTGGAACACCACGCCGATTTGCCGGCGCAGGAATGGAATCTGCGCGTTGCTGATGGTGCTCAGGTCTTGCCCGGCGAGCAGCAGCTTGCCGCTGGTCGGGCGCTCCATGGCCAGCAACAGGCGCAACAGCGTGGATTTACCCGCGCCGGAATGGCCGGTCACAAACAGAAACTCGCCCCGACGGACTCGAAAGCTCAGCTCATGCAAGCCGACGTGACCGTTCGGGTAGCGTTTACCGACCTGTTCGAAACGAATCATGAACGCTCCCGCTCGGCAAACAGTGCCTGGACAAAGGGTTCAGCTTCAAAAGTGCGCAAATCGTCGATGCCTTCGCCGACGCCGATGTAACGGATCGGCAGACCAAACTGCTTGGCCAGGGCAAAGATCACCCCGCCCTTGGCGGTGCCGTCGAGTTTGGTCAGCGCCAGGCCGGTCAGCTCGACGGTCTGGTTGAATTGCTTGGCCTGGTTGATGGCGTTCTGGCCGGTGCCGGCGTCGAGCACCAGCAGCACTTCGTGCGGCGCGTCGGCGTCGAGCTTACTGATGACCCGGCGAACCTTTTTCAGTTCTTCCATCAGGTTGTCTTTGGTGTGCAGACGACCGGCGGTGTCGGCGATCAGCACGTCGATGCCACGGGCCTTGGCGGCCTGCACGGCGTCGAAGATCACCGAAGCGGAGTCGGCGCCAGTGTGCTGGGCGATCACCGGGATCTTGTTGCGCTCACCCCAGACCTGCAATTGCTCAACGGCGGCGGCGCGGAAGGTGTCGCCGGCGGCGAGCATGACTTTCTTGCCTTCCAGTTGCAGCTTCTTCGCCAATTTGCCGATGGTGGTGGTCTTGCCGGCGCCGTTGACGCCGACCACCAGAATCACGAACGGCTTGTTCTGCGAGGTGATTTTCAGCGGTTGCTCGACAGGCTTGAGCATCGCTGCCAGCTCGGCTTGCAGGGATTTGTACAGCGCATCGGCATCGGCCAGTTCTTTGCGCGCGACTTTTTGGGTCAGGCGCTGAATGATCACCGAAGTGGCCTCGACGCCTACGTCGGCGGTCAACAGGCGGGTTTCGAGGTCATCGAGCAACTCGTCATCGATGGCTTTCTTGCCCAGGAACAGGCTGGCCATGCCTTCGCCGATGCTGGCGCTGGTCTTGGAAAGGCCTTGCTTGAGACGGGCGAAGAAACCGGCTTTGGACTCTTCGGTGCGTGCAGGTTCGACCGGGGTTTCGACTGGCGCAGCGACGACGGGCTCGATGGCAGGTGCAGGTGCAGGTGCAGGTGCAGGTGCAGGCTCGGGCATTTGAACGGCTGGTGCTGCCGGCGCAACGAATGCCGGAACGACAGGCTCGGGCGCAACCTCAACGATTGGCTCAACCACCGGAACCTGAACTGGCTCTGGCGTAAATGCAGTCGGCGCAGGAATCGGCGGTGTCACATGCGGCGCCAACTCATCTTCGACCAATGCCACCGGCTCTTCCGCCACCGGCAAGGTCAGCCATGGCTCCGCGACCGGAGCCAGCGGCAACTCGGCCGCGACATCGTTTACAGGCTCGACGACCGGTTGCAGCACCGGTTCGGCGATCGGCAACACCACCGGCGCAGGTTCAGCTTCTATTACCGGCGCCGGCGAGGTTGTTGGCTCAGGAAGTGGCTGTGGCTGTTCGACGACGGCTTCCTGCGGCTTTTTGCGCAGCCATCCGAACAGGCTTTTCTTCTCGCCAGCCGCAGCTGGGGTCTTCTTGTCGTCGTTGGAACCAAACATGGAGGACGGCTATCTCACGGTAGCGACGCGCCAATGGCGCCCCGGCAAATAAATATTCGATGCAGAACAGACTGCGATTGACCCAGCTTGTTCACGCGCAACATTTTGTCGAGGCGCTCATCGGCGCCTCAAAGAATCGATTTGTCATAGGACTAAAGCAGCAAAATCGGCGAAAAAGCAGAATTCAGTTGATAAATTCACACCTTCCGTCGCAAACCCATTCAACCTGATCGAGCATAAAGGCCTGATAGGCGTGGCCGCCGCTAAAACGGATCAGTATCCTAGCACCCTCTCGCCCGCTGACGCTAAGAACAAGCGGGCAGCCCCAAAGGTTTAAAAACGAATGAATGCTCTAGCCCGCCGCGCCGCAGGCCTGCTGCTCAGCACAGTTTGCCTGCCCCTCTCGGCCCTGGCTGCCGATCCACAACCGACCCACGAATTCACCCTCGACAACGGCTTGAAGGTCGTCGTGCGCGAAGACCATCGTGCGCCTGTGGTGGTTTCCCAGGTCTGGTACAAGGTTGGTTCCAGCTACGAGACACCGGGTCAGACCGGCCTGTCCCACGCCCTGGAACACATGATGTTCAAAGGCAGCGAGAAAGTCGGCCCCGGCGAAGCGTCGCTGATCCTGCGCGACCTCGGCGCTGAAGAGAACGCCTTCACCAGCGACGATTTCACCGCGTACTACCAGGTACTGGCCCGCGACCGCCTGGGTGTGGCCTTCGAACTGGAAGCCGACCGCATGGCCAACCTGCGCCTGCCACCGGACGAGTTCGCCCGGGAAATCGAAGTCATTAAAGAAGAGCGTCGCCTGCGTACCGACGACAAACCCATGTCCAAGGCCTACGAGCGCTTCAAGGCCATGGCGTACCCGGCCAGCGGCTATCACACGCCGACCATCGGCTGGATGGCGGACCTGGACCGCATGAAAGTCGAAGAGCTGCGCCACTGGTATGAATCCTGGTACGTCCCGAACAACGCCACGCTGGTGGTGGTCGGCGACGTGACGCCTGAGGAAGTCAAAACCCTGGCCCAGCGCTACTTCGGCCCGATCGCCAAACGTGATGTGCCGGCCGCGAAAAAACCGCTGGAACTGGCCGAGCCCGGCGAACGCCAGATCACCCTGCACGTGAAGACCCAATTGCCGAGCCTGATGCTGGCCTTCAACGTGCCGAGCATCGCCACCGCCGAAGACAAGCGCTCGGTGAATGCCTTGCGCCTGATTTCCGCGTTGCTCGACGGCGGCTACAGCGCGCGCATCCCGACCCAACTGGAACGCGGCGAAGAGCTGGTGTCCGGCGGTTCGTCGAGCTACGACGCCTACACCCGCGGCGACAGTCTGTTCACCTTGTCGGCAACACCGAACAGCCAGAAAAAGAAAACCATCGCCCAGGCTGAAGCCGGTTTGTGGAAGCTGCTTGAACAGCTGAAAACCACCGCACCGACCACTGAAGAACTGGAGCGCGTGCGCGCGCAGGTTATCGCCGGGCTCGTCTACGAGCGCGATTCGATCACCAGCCAGGCCACCGCCATCGGTCAACTGGAAACCGTCGGTCTGTCCTGGAAACTGATGGACACCGAACTCGCCGACCTGGAAAGCGTGACCCCGGAAGACATCCAGAAAGCCGCCAAGCTGTATTTCACCCGCGAACGTCTCAGCGTCGCCCATGTACTGCCGGAGGAGACGACTCATGAGTGAACATAAAAAACCACGCCTGGCCCTGCTTGGCCTGATCGCCGTCGCCCTGATCGGGTCCGCCGCGTTCTATTTCTCGAAGACCGACGAGTCCAACGCCAGCGAAGCGCTGGACAAGGCCAAGGCCAACCAGAAGCTGCAATCGCTGACCGAACTCAACGGCAAGGCACCAAGCCACCGCAAACTCGACGTACAAACCTGGAGCACCGCCGAAGGCGCCAGGGTCTTGTTCGTCGAAGCCCGTGAGCTGCCGATGTTCGACATGCGCCTGATCTTTTCCGCTGGCAGTAGCCAGGACGGTGACGCACCTGGCCTGGCCCTGCTGACCAACGCCATGCTCAATGAAGGCGTGGCTGGTAAAGACGTCAGCGCCATCGCCCAAGGCTTCGAAGGCCTGGGTGCCGATTTCGGCAACGGTGCCTACAAAGACATGGCGGTAGCGTCGCTGCGCAGCCTCAGCGCACCGGACAAACGCGAACCGGCGTTGAAGCTGTTCGCTGAAGTCGTCGGCAAACCGACCTTCCCGGCCGACTCGTTCACCCGCATCAAGAACCAGATGCTCGCCGGTTTCGAATACCAGAAACAAAACCCCGGCAAACTGGCCAGCCTCGAACTGATGAACCGCTTGTATGGCGACCATCCGTACGCGCACGCCAGCGATGGCACGGCGAAAACCGTTCCGACCGTGACCCTGGCGCAACTGCGTGCTTTCCACGAGAAAGCCTACGCGGCCGGCAACGTGGTGATCGCACTGGTTGGCGACTTGTCCCGCGCCGAAGCCGAAGCCATTGCCGCACAGGTTTCCGCCGCCCTGCCCAAAGGCCCGGCCCTGCCGAAAATCGCGCAACCGACCGAACCCAAGGCCAGCATCGGCCACATCGAGTTCCCGTCCAAGCAGACCAACCTGATGCTCGCGCAACTGGGTATCGACCGTGACGATCCGGATTACGCAGCATTGTCCATGGGCAACCAGATCCTCGGTGGTGGCGGCTTCGGTACTCGACTGATGAGCGAAGTGCGCGAGAAGCGCGGCCTGGCGTATGGCGTGTATTCGGGCTTCAGCCCGATGCAGGCGCGAGGACCATTCATGATCAACTTGCAGACCCGCGCTGAAATGAGCGAAGGCACCCTGAAATTGGTGCAAGATGTTCTGGCGGACTACCTCAAGACCGGTCCGACCGAAAAAGAACTCGACGACGCCAAGCGCGAACTGGCCGGCAGCTTCCCGCTGTCCACCGCCAGCAACGCCGATATCGTCGGTCAGTTGGGCGCCATCGGCTTCTATAATCTGCCGTTGAGCCATCTGGAAGACTTCATGCAGCAGTCCCAGAACCTAACCGTCGAGCAAGTCAAAGCGGCCATGAACAAACACCTGAGCACGGACAAAATGGTCATCGTCAGCGCTGGCCCGACCGTGCCGCAAAAGCCGTTACCGGCCCCTACTGATAAACCTGCCGAGCAACCGCTCGGGGTTCCGGAGCATTAATGGCTACTTCCCGTCCTAAAAAACCTGTTCACAACGTGCATAACGGCGTGAACCAACTGCGCATCATCGGCGGCGAATGGCGCAGCCGTAAACTGAGCTTCCCCGATGCCCCGGGCCTGCGCCCGACGCCGGACCGGGTGCGTGAAACCCTGTTCAACTGGCTTGCGCCGTATGTAGCGGGTGCCAAGGTGCTCGACCCGTTCACCGGCAGCGGCGCGCTGTTCCTCGAAGCCTTGTCCCGTGGCGCGGCCATGGGTCAGGCGCTGGATGCCAGCAGTATCGCGGTGTCCAGCCTCAAGGAGCATCTGGGAACGCTGCGCTGCACCACCGGCAAGGTGCAAACCGCCGATGCCCTGCGCTACCTGGAAACCCAGACCGCCACGGCTTACGACCTGGTGTTCCTCGACCCGCCGTTCAACCAGAACCTGCTGCCCGCCGTATGCAAGTTGCTCGAAGAGCGCCAATGGCTGGCCGAGGACGCGTGGGTGTACACCGAAAGCGAATCCGCACCGTCGACGCTCGGCCTGCCGGGCAACTGGCGCCTGCACCGCGAGCAAAAATCCGGGCGGGTCTATTATTCGTTGTGGCAACGTATGGCAGAGATCGCCGGTTAATCGACCGGCCTGAACAAGGCGCGCACCGCACACAGGCGCGCGCCGCTGCATCGAGAACAATCGTGTCCCATCCGTCTGAACGCTTCACCCCCGCCTTCGGCCTCGGCAACCCGCACTTGCAGACCTTGTGGGGGCCGCTGTGGCGAAAAACCACGCACATCGAACGCCAACGTGAACGCTTGTGGCTCGAAGATGGCGACTTCCTCGACCTAGACTGGCACGGACCGCACAGCGTTGATGCGCCGTTGGTGCTGGTGCTGCACGGGCTGACCGGCTCGTCTAACTCGCCTTACGTGGCCGGGATGCAAAAAACGCTGGGTGACCGAGGCTGGGCCAGTGTTGCGCTGAACTGGCGTGGCTGCTCCGGCGAACCCAATCTTTTGCCGCGCAGTTACCATTCCGGCGCCAGCGAGGACCTGGCCGAAACCATCAGGCATCTGCGGGCCAAGCGGCCTCTCGCACCGTTGTATGCGGTCGGTTATTCCCTGGGCGGCAATGTCCTGCTCAAACATTTGGGTGAATCCGGCAGTAACAGCGGTGTGATGGGTGCCGTAGCGGTGTCAGTGCCTTTTCGTCTGGACCAGTGCGCCGACCGGATCGGCCAAGGATTCTCAAAGGTCTATCAGGCGCATTTCATGCGCGAGATGCTGGCCTACATCAAGAACAAGCAGCGGCAGTTCCAGCATGACGGGCGCGAGGATGGCCTGGCGGCGTTAGCGGCGCTCGGCTCGCTGGAGAACATGCGCACCTTCTGGGATTTCGATGGCCGGGTCACCGCGCCGCTGAACGGTTTCGTCGATGCCGAGGATTATTATCGGCGCGCGTCGAGCCGCTACTTCCTCGGGGAAATTCGCACGCCGACCCTGATCATTCAGGCTGCCGACGATCCGTTCGTGTTTCCCCACAGCCTGCCGCACGCTGATGAATTGTCGGCCTGCACGCAACTCGAATTGCAGGCCAAGGGTGGGCATGTCGGGTTTGTCGACGGTTCGGTCAGGCAACCGGGTTACTACCTGGAGCGGCGCATCCCGCGCTGGCTGGCCAACGCAGGTCGCGGGTAAGCCGTGGACCTCGATCAGGGCGAATCGATCCGTTTCTGGCAAACGGCGCCGTTGGCCGGGGTCGAGTTGTTGTCGGCGCGCTACATCGAACACCGCTTCGCCCCACACGTGCATGACGGCTATGTGATCGGCATGATCATGGCCGGTGCCCAGCGTTATCGCTATCGCGGCGCCGAGCACCTGGCGGGCAGCGGCACGCTGGTGTTGATCAACCCTGACGAACTGCACACCGGCCACAAGGGCACGGAGGACGGCTGGCTGTACCGGGCGTTTTATCCGGACAGCGGGCAGATCCTGTCACTGTTGGCCGAACTCGAACTGCCGACCCACAACCCGCCGGCATTCGGCGCCACGCTGTATCGCGACCCGGATCTGGTGAACGGCTTCTGCCAGTTGCATCGCCTGTTGGAAAGTCCGTCGACGGCCCTGCAACAGCAAACTGCCTGGCGGGAATTGATGCTGTCGTTGTTGCAGCGTCATGCGGCGGTGGCGGAGGCAGGCAAACCCGGCAAGGAACATCGGGCGGTGAGTCTGGCCAAGGAGTTGCTGCATGCGCAGCTGGCGGCACCGCCCTCGCTGGAGGAGCTGGCGGCGGCGGTGAACCTGTCACCCTTTCACTTCGCACGGGTGTTCCGTCGCGCAACGGGCATGCCGCCGCACACCTGGTTGATGCAGCAGCGCATCGCCCGAGCGCGGGGGTTATTGCAGAGTGGGTGTTTGCCGCTGGAAGTGGCTACGCAGTTGGGATTTGCCGACCAGAGTCATCTGAGTCGGCAGTTCAAGCAGGTGTATGGCGTTGGGCCGGGGGCGTATCGAAGCGCTAGGCTTTAGAAACGAAAAGATCGCAGCCTTCGGCAGCTCCTACAGGGTTTGAATTCCAATGTAGGAGCTGCCGAAGGCTGCGATCTTTTGATCTTCACTCGCCCTTGGCGACGCCCCGCGCAGGATCATTGATCCACTCGCTCCAAGACCCGGCATACAACGCCCCCAACGGATAACCCGCCAGACACAACGCAAACAGGTTGTGGCAAGCCGTCACGCCCGAGCCGCAATACGCCACCAGATCATCCGGCGAGCGATTTCCGAGTTTCGCGGCAAAGCGCTGCTTGAGTTGATCGGCCGGCAGGAAGCGCCCGTCACCGCCCAGGTTGTCGGTAAACGCCGCGCATTGCGCACCGGGGATGTGTCCGGCAATCGGATCGATCGGCTCCACTTCACCTTTGAAACGCGGCAGTGCGCGCGCATCGAGCAAGGTCAGTTCCGGTTGTGCGAGACGCTTCTGCAGTTGTTCGGCACTGAGCAGCAACGAAGCATCAGGCGTACCGGTGAACGTGCCGCGAATGATCGACGGCGAATCAAGGCTCAGAGGCAAACCCGCCGCGTGCCACGCCTTGAGCCCGCCATCGAGAATGAACACGCCATCACGCTTGCCCAGCCAGGCCAGCAACCACCAGGCCCGCGCCGCGTAGGCACCCGGACCGTCGTCGTACAAAACCACGTCACTGTCGTTGTTGATGCCCCAGGCTTGCAGGCGCTCGATCAGCTCTGCCGGCTCGGGAAGCGGATGACGACCGGTCACACCCTTGACCACTTTGCCGCTGAGATCGCGCTCGAGATCGGCAAAACTCGACCCGGCAATGTGCCCTTCGGCGTAGCTGCGCTGACCGTAATCCGGGTCTTCGAGGGCAAAACGACAATCCAGAACCACCAACCCCGGCTGGTCCTTTTTCAGGTCCAGTGCTTGCGGGCTGATCAGTTGCGCAATGGGCATAACGGGCTCCTGTGATGGGCGATTTTCGGTCCTGCTGCATTCGTTGATTCAGATTTCTTCCAGCGCTTGGGCCAGTGGCACGTAAAACTCCTCGAACAAAGCGTTGACCGCCTCGCGCGCCTGATCCGTGACGAATCCGGCCTCCAACACCAGCACTTGATAGACGCCGCGCTTGATCGCCTGCTCGCTGAGGTGGCTGGAGTTTTCCCGCGTGGTGCACAGAAAGCGCACCCAGGAAGTGAGGATGATCCAGGCATTGAGGGTCAGGGATTCAATCTGCACCCGGTCCATTTTCAGGATGCCGGCGGCAACGAAACCTTCGTAGATGGCCATGCCCTGGATGACGCAGCGCTGGGAAAAGCGCCGGTAACGGGCGGCCAGTTCCGGATCGCTATCGAGCAGATGCTCAAGGTCACGATGCAAAAACCGGTAGCCCCACATCGCCGAGAGCAACTCCTTCAGATAGAAGCGCTTGTCTTCCACCGTCGCGGCGCGCCCCTGTGGCGGGCGCAGGA
Organism: Pseudomonas sp. NFX98; assembly: GCF_047784845.1. Classification (NCBI taxonomy): domain Bacteria; kingdom Pseudomonadati; phylum Pseudomonadota; class Gammaproteobacteria; order Pseudomonadales; family Pseudomonadaceae; genus Pseudomonas; species Pseudomonas sp. NFX98. The sequence continues at coordinate 278,365 of NZ_JBLNNF010000006.1, forward strand.
AACTGTCCACCAGGCTTTCGTACTCGCTGAACAACACGGCGATGATCGCCTGCTTGTTCGGGAAGTGGTAGTACAGGTTGCCCGGGGAAATTTCCATATGGGCAGCGATGTGGTTGGTGCTGATGCTGCGCTCACCCTGCTGATTGAACAGCTCCAGGCTGTTCTGCACGATGCGCTCGCTGGTTTTGATCCGTGGGGCCATGGCTTGAGCTTTAATTCAGAGTGCGTTGGCGGGCATCTTACGACCTATCCGCAAGCGGATGGAACATCGCCGCGCGGAGGAAGGCATTTGACTTTCTAGAGCATAGACTCTAAAAAGTGCGTCATTACAATAAATCCGGAGCCGACCATGACTGCTGATATTTCCTACCTGCAAAATCTCCAGCAGCCTCTGGAAGAGCTTCAGGCCCTGTTCGATGCGCAGCGCGCCGCTTATGCAGCCAATCCAATGCCTCCCGCGGCCCAGCGTCAGCAATGGCTCAAGGCGTTGAAGGATTTATTGAACACCGAACGTCAGGCCTTGATCGAAGCGATCAGCCAGGATTTCAGCCATCGCAGCGCCGATGAAACCCTGCTCGCCGAACTGATGCCGAGCCTGCACGGCATCCATTACGCCAGCCGCCATCTCAAGGGCTGGATGCGCGCCTCGCGGCGCAAAGTCGGCGCAGCTTTCCAGCCGGCCTCGGCCAAAGTGGTTTACCAGCCGCTGGGCGTAGTCGGGGTGATCGTCCCGTGGAACTACCCGCTGTACCTGGCCATCGGGCCTCTGGTCGGCGCGTTGTCGGCAGGCAATCGGGTCATGCTCAAACTCAGCGAATCGACCCCCGCCACCGGTTTGTTGATGAAAGAACTGCTGGCGCGCATCTTCCCCGAAGACCTGGTTTGCGTGGTGCTGGGCGAGGCCGATATCGGCGTGGCTTTTTCGCGGCTGCGTTTCGATCACTTGCTGTTCACCGGCGCCACCAGCATCGGCAAACACGTGATGCGCGCGGCGGCGGAGAACCTGACGCCGGTCACCCTGGAACTGGGCGGCAAGTCCCCGGCCATCGTGTCCCACGACGTGCCGCTCAAGGATGCCGCCGAACGCATCGCGTTCGGCAAGACGCTCAACGCCGGGCAGACCTGCGTGGCCCCTGACTACGTGCTGGTGCCGGAAGAACGCGTCGGGTCTTTTGTTGAAGCCTACCGTCAGGTGGTTCGCGGGTTTTATCCGACGCTTGCGGATAACCCGGACTACACCGCGATCATCAATGACCGACAACTGGCACGCCTTAACGGCTACGTCAGCGACGCCACCAGTAAGGGCGCGCTGCTGATTCCGCTGTTCGAGCAGGGCCAGGGCCGGCGCATGGGCCATAGCCTGCTGCTCAATGTCACTGACGACATGACGGTGATGCAGGACGAAATCTTCGGCCCATTGCTGCCGATCGTGCCGTACAAGGATCTCGATCAGGCGTTTGCCTACATCAACCAGCGCCCTCGCCCACTGGCGCTGTACTACTTCGGCTACGACAAGCGCGAACAAAACCGCGTACTGCACGAAACCCATTCCGGTGGCGTGTGCCTCAACGACACGCTGCTGCACGTCGCCCAGGACGACATGCCGTTCGGCGGCATCGGGGCTTCGGGCATGGGCCATTACCACGGCCACGAAGGCTTCCTGACCTTCAGCAAGGCGAAGGGTGTGCTGATCAAACAGCGCTTTAACGCGGCGAAGTTGATTTACCCGCCGTACGGCAAATCCATTCAGAAACTGATCCAGAAGCTGTTTATCCGCTGACGGTCGTCACACTCGGGTAATAACAAGAATGAACCCAAGCCTGTCCGATACTCCCGCGCTGTCACGGCGCGGCCTGCTCAAGTTCAGCCTCGGCGCCAGCGCCTTTCTCGCCACGGCCGGATTGGGCGCCAGTCTCAGTGGCTGTTCGTCGGGCGCTGCGCAAAGCGGATTCGCAACACTGCGCAGTGGCGACCTGCTGTTTCTGCGGGCACTGCTCCCGGTGATGCTCAGTGGTGCCGTGTCCGCCGAACGCATGCCAGACGCCGTCGACGGCACGCTCAAAAGTCTGGATTACAACCTCGATCACCTGTCGCCGGAAATGCTCAAGCTGACCCGGCAACTGTTCGATGTGTTGGGTATGGCCGTCACCCGCGGTCCGTTGACCGGGATCTGGGGCAGTTGGGAAAACGCCAGCGCCGACGAAATCCGACACTTCCTCGATCGCTGGGAAAACAGCTCGTTGAGCCTGCTGCGCATGGGTCACAGTTCATTGCTGCAACTGGTGATGATGGCCTGGTACGGGCGCAAGGAATCGTGGGCGCATTGCGGGTATCCCGGACCGCCGACCGTTTGAAACCGAGTCGCTCCCACATTTGACCGTGCCCTCCAATAATAAAAAGAGAACCCGAAGATGCCCGTACCCGATCCGTTCCGCGAAGGCATGGCCCGTGGCTGGAAAACCTACAACGGCTCGCAACTGAGCCAGGACCTGACCCTCGAAGCGGACGTGGCGATCATCGGCAGCGGTGCCGGCGGTGGAACCACGGCGGAAATCCTCAGCGCTGCCGGCTACAAAGTGCTGCTGATCGAAGAAGGCCCGCTCAAGACCAGCAGCGACTTCAAGCTGCTCGAGGATCAGGCCTACGCCAGCCTCTATCAGGAAGGCATCGGTCGCATGAGCAAGGACGGCGCGATCACCATCCTTCAGGGCCGTGCGGTGGGTGGCACCACGCTGATCAACTGGACCTCGAGTTTCCGCACCCCGGAACCGACCCTGGAACACTGGGCCAAAGAACACAACGTCAAGGGCCACAGCCCGGCGGAAATGGCGCCGTGGTTCGAAAAAATGGAACAGCGCCTGGGCGTCGCGCCGTGGATGGTGCCGCCCAACGCCAACAATGACGTGATCCGCAAAGGCTGCGAAAAACTCGGCTATAGCTGGCATGTCATCCCGCGCAATGTGCGCGGTTGCTGGAACCTCGGCTATTGCGGCATGGGCTGCCCGACCAACGCCAAGCAATCGATGATGGTCACGACCATTCCGGCGACCCTGGAAAAGGGCGGCGAGCTGATCTATCTGGCCCGCGCCGAAAAGCTCCTGATCAGCGGCGACAAGATCACCGGCCTGCAATGCTCGGCGATGGACGAACGCTGCGTCGAGCCCACCGGCCGCCAGATTACGGTCAAGGCGCGGCACTACGTGCTGGCCGGCGGCGGGATCAACACACCGGGGTTGCTGATGCGCTCGGGAGCACCCGATCCACACAAACGATTGGGCAAGCGCACGTTCCTGCATCCGGTGAACATGTCTGCCGCGTTGTTCGACGAAGTGGTCAATCCGTTCTATGGCGCTCCGCAGTCGATCTATTCCGACCATTTCCAATGGCAGGACGGCACCACCGGCCCAATGGCTTACAAACTGGAGGTTCCGCCGCTGCACCCGGCCCTGGCGGCCACGCTGCTCGGCGGCTTCGGCCGGGAAAATGCGCAGCACATGGCCAATCTACCGCACACCCACGCCATGCTGGCGCTGCTGCGCGACGGGTTTCACCCGGACAGCCAGGGCGGCAGCGTCGAATTGCGCGGCGACGACACGCCCGTGCTCGATTATCAGATGTCGCCTTATGCCTGGGACGGTTTGCGCCGGGCCTTCCACACCATGGCCGAGATCCAGTTCGCCGGTGGCGCCAAGGCCGTGATGCCGATGCACGCCGATGCGCGTTATGTGAAAACCCTCGCTGAAGCACGTACGCTGATCGACAGCCTTAGCCTGGAGTTGTACCGCACGCGGCTGGGCAGCGCACACGTGATGGGCGGCTGTGCGATGGGCGAAGACCCGCAAAACGCCGTGACCGACAGCCTCGGCCGGCATCATCAATTGGCTAATCTGTCGATTCACGACGGCTCGCTATTTCCCACCAGCATTGGCGCAAACCCGCAGCTGTCGGTCTACGGCCTGACGGCACAACTGGCGACTTCCCTGGCAGAACGTTTGAAAAACCCATGAAAATGACGAATATTCCTATCGTCTATAGTGCTTTCTTACCCAACAGGCGACTTGGCCGACCGGGAAGGCTGCGATACCATCCGACTCCCCAACGCACTCCCGCCAGGACGACGCGATGAACCGAGTGTTGTACCCAGGTACATTCGACCCTATTACCAAGGGCCATGGCGACTTGGTCGAACGCGCCGCGCGCCTGTTCGATCACGTGATCATTGCCGTCGCCGCCAGCCCGAAGAAAAACCCGTTGTTTCCTCTGGAACAACGAGTGGAGCTGGCCCGCGAGGTCACTAAACATCTGCCGAACGTTGAAGTCGTCGGCTTCTCGACTCTGTTGGCGCATTTCGCCAAAGAGAAGAACGCCAACGTGTTCCTGCGTGGTTTGCGCGCAGTGTCGGACTTCGAATACGAGTTTCAGCTGGCCAACATGAACCGTCAGCTGGCCCCGGATGTGGAAAGTCTGTTTCTTACCCCGTCCGAGCGTTATTCGTTCATTTCCTCGACGCTGGTCCGTGAAATTGCTGCCCTGGGCGGCGATATCACCAAGTTCGTCCACCCTGCGGTGGCGGATGCGCTGACCGAGCGGTTCAAGAAGTAATCACCGCTCAATCGGCGCCCGCGTGCAACGCAGGCGCCAATGCGGCACAATTACGCGCATTGATTTATTGCGCCCGGGCCTGCCGCCCCGGCTGGAGTTAGCATGTCCCTGATCATCACCGACGATTGCATCAATTGCGACGTCTGCGAACCCGAGTGCCCGAACGCCGCCATTTCCCAGGGCGAAGAGATCTACGTGATCGACCCGAACCTGTGCACCCAGTGTGTCGGCCACTATGACGAACCGCAGTGCCAACAGGTCTGCCCGGTCGATTGCATTCCGCTGGACGAAGCCCATCCGGAGACTGAAGAGCAGTTGATGGAGAAGTACCGGAAGATTACCGGTAAGGCCTGAGAACCCTGAAAGATCGCAGCCTTCGGCAGCTCCCACAGACATTGTGATCCCCTGTAGGAGCTGCCGAAGGCTGCGATCTTTTGACTCTGCGGCACTCACTCCCGCCGCTCAAACCCCTCCCCGATACACCCAAGACACCGCACGAACGCCGCTTTCGCCGGATCAACCACAAGCGCCTGCCCTGCATCGCCCACGCCGCCCCCCAACGCGGTAAACGGCAACGACACCACAAACACCCCGGCACCAATCACCGTCGCCGCGACCAGCAAAGGCCGGGCAATCAACAAGTCGCCAATCATGGCGTAAGCCGGTGGATTCTGGATGGTGTACAGCGGATCACCGCTGCCGCCGCTGGCCACGGCTGATGCACCGACGCTCAGCAGCAACGCGACGACAAGGGTTCGTAACAGGTTCATGGCGCGGTCCTTCGGCTAAACAGTCAGAACACTGACTATAGACCGTAGGCGTTTCAGCTCTGGCAGCGTGGGCAAAAGACGCTGGCGCGCTGCCCGAGTTTCACTTCCCGCAACTGCGTACCACAGACTTTGCAGTGCTCGGCGCCTCGGCCGTACACGAACAGTTCCTGCTGGAAGTAGCCGGGCTGACCGTCACCGCCGATAAAGTCCCGCAGCGTGGTGCCGCCGCGCTCAATGGCCGCGGCGAGGATGCGTTTGATCTCGATTGCCAGCTTCAGATAGCGCGCCCGGGAAATGCTCTTGGCTTCGCGGCGCGGGTCGATCCCGGCTGCGAACAGCGCTTCGGTCGCGTAGATATTGCCGACGCCGACCACCACCGCGTTATCCATGATGAACGGCTTGACCGCCATCGAACGCCCGCGAGACAACTGGAACAAACGCTCACCGTCGAACAGATCGGTCAGCGGTTCCGGCCCCAGGCGAATCAACAATTCGTGGTTGAGCGGGTCGAGGCTCCAGAGCATCGCTCCAAACCGTCGCGGGTCGGTGTAGCGCAGGGCCAGGCCCGACTCCAGTTCGATATCCACATGCTCATGTTTGGCCGCCGGCAAGCCGGCTTCCACCAGACGCAAATTCCCAGACATACCCAAGTGACTGATCAAGGTGCCGACTTCAGCGTTGATCAGCAGATACTTGGCGCGCCGTTCCACCAGCACGATGCGCTGGCCCGACAAGCGGACATCGAGGTCTTCAGGAATCGGCCAGCGAAGACGCCGGTCACGCACGATCACCCGGCTGACGCGCTGGCCTTCCAGGTGCGGCGCAATGCCACGACGGGTGGTTTCGACTTCCGGCAATTCAGGCATGGTGTTCTCGAATCAGGCTGGCAGGTGCAACTCAGCGGTGAGTGCCGAGGTCGCGAATCGTCTGCTTGAGGGTTTCGAAGTCGTAGTCCGAAAGCCCGACGTAATCGAGCACCAGATGCCCGATGCTGTTCCACTCGTGGTCTTCGGTCTGGTTGCCCAGCACCCGGTAAGACGCACAAATGTGTTCGGCCATTTTCAGGATCGCCAGCAGGTTCTTCAACGAACTGTTGCGCGACGACTCGTCGCTGAAGATCGCCAGGGCATTGTGGTGATTGGCAATGGCCGTGCTCACATGCTCCGGCAGGCGCCAGGACTTGGCCGTGTAATAACCGACCACGGCGTGGTTGGTGTTGAAGACCTGGTTTTCGGTGTCCACCACCCGGCAATCGGGGCCGGCATTGGCGTAAGCCTGTTCGAGCACGGTCATGTACTCGGGGAAACGCTGGAGCATCAACGGCACGCCACAGTCGTGGAACAGACCCAGCGCATACGCTTCATCGCCAGCCTGCGCGCCGATGCGCTTGGCCAGGGTCAGGCAGGTCATCGCTACGTCCTGCGCCGTGTCCCAAAAGCGGTTCAGGGTGACGATGGTTTCGTCGTTCATCTCGCCCTTGATCGACTGCGCGTTGATCAGGTTGATGATCGAGCGACTGCCCAGCAAATTCACCGCACGCTGAATCGAGGCGATCTTGTTGGTCAGGCCGTAATACGGCGAGTTGACGATTTTCAACAAGGCGCCGGACAGACCCGGGTCTTGGGAAATCAGCTTCGCGATCACTTCCAGATCCGGATCGGGCATGTATTGCTCCATCTGCAGATCCACCATGATCTGCGGTTGGGCAGGCACGCTGATGCCTTGCAGGGACTGTTGGATCTGTTCGGAAGTCAGCTCTTGGGACATAAGTACACACTCTGGGCCAGGCGCAGATTCTAGCTTCTAAAACCTGGATCCGACACCTTGGGTGCTCCATCGGTGGAAGTTTCATCTAATTCCGGGCTTGATCACCGCATGTCCATCCGCCGCGCCGAGGCCTTGCGCAACGCGCTATACTCCCGCTCTTTTTTCCGGAGCGACGTCATGTCCCTGCCTAGCCTGCGCCTCAAAGCCAACGCCGACCGTCGTCTGCGCAACGGTCATTTGTGGGTCTACAGCAACGAAATCGATGTAGCCGCTACACCTTTGCACGGTTTCAAGGCCGGCGACCAGGCGATCCTCGAAGCCGCCGGCGGCAAGCCGCTGGGCATCGTTGCCATGAGCCCGAACAACCTGATCTGCGCCCGCGTGCTGTCGCGTGACATCAAGTTGCCGCTGGACAAATCGCTGCTGGTGCATCGCCTGAACGTGGCGCTGTCGCTGCGCGATCGTCTGTTCGACAAGCCGTTCTATCGCCTGGTCTACGGCGACTCCGATCTGCTGCCTGGCCTGGTGGTCGACCGTTTTGGCGACATCCTGGTGGTGCAGATCGCTTCGGCGACCATGGAAGCCCACAAGGACGACGTGATCGCGGCGCTGACCCAAGTACTCAAGCCAAGCGGCATTCTGTTCAAGAACGACTCCGCGGCCCGTGACGCCGAAGGCCTCAACCGTTATGTCGAAACCGTGTTCGGCCTGGTGCCGGAGTGGGTTGCGCTGGAAGAGAACGGCGTGAAATTCGAAGCGCCGGTCATCCAGGGCCAGAAAACCGGCTGGTTCTACGACCACCGCATGAACCGCGCACGCCTGGCGCCGTATGCCAAAGGCAAGCGCGTACTGGACCTTTATAGCTACATCGGTGGCTGGGGCGTGCAAGCCGCCGCATTCGGCGCCAGTGAAGTGTTCTGCGTCGACGCATCGGCCTTCGCCCTCGACGGCGTCGAGCGCAACGCCGCGCTGAACGGCTTCGCCGAGAAAATGACTTGCATCGAAGGCGATGTGTTCGAAGCCCTCAAAGAGCTGAAAGCCAGCGAAGAGCGTTTCGACGTGATCGTGGCCGACCCGCCGGCGTTCATCAAACGCAAGAAAGACATGAAAAACGGCGAAGGCGCCTACCGTCGCCTGAACGAACAGGCCATGCGCCTGCTCACCAAGGACGGCATCCTGGTCAGCGCATCGTGCTCGATGCACCTGCCGGAAGACGACCTGCAAAACATCCTGCTGACCAGCGCCCGTCACCTGGACCGCAACATCCAGATGCTGGAACGCGGAGGCCAGGGCCCGGATCATCCGGTTCACCCTGCCATCGCTGAAACCCGCTACATCAAGAGCATTACTTGCCGGTTGCTGCCAAACAGTTGATAACGGTGGTTTGACGGGGAGCCCAAGGGCTCCCCGTTTGTTTTTGCGTGACGATATCCCGTCCGCTTCCAATGATTACTCGCTCGTTTTTTTCTTCCTACACTTGTCGTCCTACCGACGTGCAGGATGTTTCGTTACATCCTTTAAAACCTGCAACAAAACCTACAACCCCTCACAAGTTGTAAGACAATTCCGACATAACTATTGGAACATTCCTACTTTATTTTGACTTGCCAACAACCCATTACAACCTATTATTAAGTTGTCACCACGAGGTGACTTCAACAATCTATGAACAAGGAGTTCATGTTATGAAAGCAATTACTCTGGAAACCAACAAAATCGCAAATTTGGCTTTTCTGGTTGCGCCTAAAGCCCGCTAAGTAAGGCAAGGCGCTGGGGAGTGCCGGCTACCCAGCGCCTTTTCACCCCCAACCAGAGTGAGCCGTCCCACATGCAGATAAACCCTTACTTATTCATACTTCCGCGTACGCCCGGCCAAATAGTGTGGAACTATAAAGATCACGTTCAATATGAACTCGACCTTGAATATTCACACCGGCTCGCACAACTCATCAGTAATCCAGACTCTTTTGATAGCCGAAACACAATAGACACACATCTATTAAAGGCCGAGATACTTACTGCTAAAAAAATAGACAGCCCGACGTGGGGCTGGGATGACTTGTCGAAGATCTTCCACATCGGCACTCAAAATATACCCAACGAACATGTTCCACAGAACACTCACGAATGGACCAGGCAATATCTGCAACATTGCAACGAGGTACTCGCCAAACAAGCTCCGGACTGCCGCCGCTCGGGTAATGCTCCGACTGAACTCATAGAGCTGCCTGCACCCTGTGCGTTGACCCACAGCCTGAACGACGCTCTGGTCCAACGTAAAACCTGTCGGTCCTTCACCGGAACATGCATTTTGCTCAGCGACGTCAGCTCTTTGCTGTACTTGTCCCTCGGCTATCTGAACGAGCGCCACAGTGACCACGGCGGCTCCCCTCCAAACCTCAGCGCCCGACGCAGCAGCCCTTCCGGTGGAGGGCTGAATGCCTGCGAAGGCTTTGTACTGGTACAGAACGTCGCTGGTCTGGAACCCGGAATTTACGCCTATCACTCGGCCGAACATGCTTTGAGCCGTGTCAATCCATTGCCTGATTCGGCACTCGGTCAACTGCTGAGCGGCCAGCACTTCATCAACGACCTGCCACTTGGCCTGTTCATCACTGCCCGTTTCGACAGGCTCTGGTGGAAATACGGGCACTCACGGGCATATCGAATGGCATTCGTCGAGGCCGGCCACCTCTCACAAACCTTCCAGTTGGTGGCCACGGCGCTGGGGATGAACACCTGGATGACCGGCGCTTTCGCCGACACGCAGGTCGAGACCTTGCTCAACCTTGAAGGCTGCGCAGAACAACCCTTGTTCTTTGTCGGCTGTGGAGAAAGTGACGGCCAGGCGATGTGTCAGGAAATGCGCGACCTGCTCGACCAAGGGGAGCACTCATGACTGCTCTCATCTGGGAACCGAACGAGGTGCCAGCGTCCTGGGCTGTACGCTTCACCCTTGGTGACTGGGACAACCGCGCCTCGGTACGTGCCAGCCACCACGACTATCAACTGCCGGATGACCTGCAACAACAACTGGAAACCCGCCACTGGTTCCCACCAGCGATGTTGCCCTACCTAGCGCATCCCGCCATTGAAGCGGCGGGCCGTGCGGTCATCCATCGCCTCACGGCCAATCATCTGGTGTATTTCCTCGACTACACCACCCTGCTCGAACACCGCATCGTCAATCGTGCGGTTGAAACCATCATCCATGGAGAACTGCCCGCTTTCGTTCCCGCACGAATGAAAACCGCTGCACTTCAGCTCTACACGGACGAGGGTTACCACGCGCTGTTTTCCAACAGCCTTGCAGAGCAAATCGCCGAGGTCTATGGCATGACCGAGCGCCCAGCGATGCCTCTGCGCATTACCCGGTTCAATGCCCTGATAGCCCGGACGCCCGAGCAGCAACGTGCACTGGCCTGGTTTCTACTCGGCTTCGTGTCGGAAACCATCATTGCGCGTGAATTGCTCGACATCTGCCGCGACAGCCTTGTTTCCAGCGTGCATGACATGCTGCGCGATCACCTCAGTGACGAGGCCCGTCACAGTCGCTACTTCACGGAGGTATTCCACTATCTGTGGCTGACGCTGAACAGTCGCCAACGGAAATTCACGGCCAGAACACTGATAGACATCATTAGGCTTTTCTTCGAAAGCGACGAGCGCTGGCTGCAACAGAGCCTGCGAGGGGCAGGCATTGCCGAAGACACGGTGACGCAGATCCTTGGAGGAGTGACCACGGCGAAAGCGAGCCGCCTGCGCGCTCGTGCGGGATCACACGCCACACTGGATGCGCTGAACAAGGCCGGTTTTTTCGCCATCCCCCTCAACCAGAAACTCTTTGCCAAGGCTGGATTTATCGATGACTGAAGCCAAACCGGACATCGTCGCCAGAAAGCGCCGCAGCGCGGTCGTTCTCTTGTTGACCATGGTGCTACTCGGAGTCTTTCCTCTGGATGTTCTGTTGCCCTCCTTTCCGGCACTGGCGAAACATTTCGGGACCACGCTGACGGACATTGGCTTTTCCGTCAGCCTGTACACGGTCGCAATCGCGCTGTCGCAGCTGCTCATTGGCCCGCTGTCAGATGTGATCGGCCGCAAGAACCTGCTGCTGGGGGGGATGGCGGTTTCCATCATAGGCGCGTTCGGCTGCACCTTATCCTCCGAATACGCCTGGTTTCTGACATTCAGGGTGGTTCAGGCCATCGGTTGCGGTTGCTTCGTGCTTTCACAGGCGTTGCTTCAGGACTTGTTCGAAGGCAGGGAGCGGGATCATTTGCGAATCCTGATGGCCACCGCCAGCGGCGTCTTCATTTCTGTTTCACCGCTGATGGGCGCTGTGCTGCAACAGGCTCTGGATTGGCCAGGCAGCTTCATCCTGTTTATCGCCCTGGCTGCTGCGGTATTCGTAAAAGCCTGTTTCTTCCTGGAGAACAGGCATACCGCCAACGGCCCACATCAAAGTATCGTTCAATCGTATCGACGGGTATTTAGTGATCCCGACTTCGTTGGCTATTGGTTGATCGCGGCCATTGCCTTCACGTGCCACTTTTCCTTCATCGTCACCTCTCCCCTGGTTTTCATGGGGAAGTTACAGCTTTCAGCCTACGAGTTTTCGCTGACGCTCCTTCTCTATGGCCTGGCCTACATCATCGGTGGCATCGTCGCTCGAAGCCTTGCCAGTCGAATCTCGTCCAATACCCAGATCATCACCGGACTGGGGCTGATATTCACATCGGGCTGGATAATGCTTTTGCTTCAGAACCTGTTTGGGCTGTCGGCGCTGACAATGCTGATCCCGATGATTATCTGCACTGCTGGCACGACCATCGCTCGTCCTGTTGCCACATCCAAAGCCATGGAGGTGTTCCCGGACAACGCCGGCACGTCGGCGGCGACGGGCAATACGCTGACTTTCCTTCTCGGGGGACTGATCAGTGCCTTGATCAACCTGAACGAAAACCAGACACAAATGACGTTGGCACTGAGTTTCCTCGCATTGAGCGCTGTTGGTTTGGCGCTCAACAGAAAGATCATCCGCCGCGTTCAAGCGTTAAGCCGCGGATAACGCTGCCAGTCGTCATCCCACACGCGCCATCAACGCTTCCCGGCATTCCCTCCAGCCGCCAGCCGTGTAGAATCGCGACATTCATCGCCAGTCATCCCCGGCGGGTTTATGAGCTCAAGCTGAAGCGCGCGGCGATCCCGCAAAGTTATCGGCAACTTCCGGACACACGGCCATTTCTGAGTGTTCCAGACGTCACTAGAAGCTCACTTCCCTTTTGATACCTGATTAGCCGCCCGGAGTGCTTCATGCCTGATTACCGTTCGAAAACATCCACCCACGGCCGCAACATGGCCGGTGCCCGCGCATTGTGGCGCGCCACGGGGATGAAAGATGACGACTTCAAAAAGCCGATCATCGCCATTGCCAACTCGTTCACCCAGTTCGTACCGGGCCACGTCCACCTCAAGGACCTCGGCCAACTGGTCGCCCGCGAGATCGAACGCGCTGGCGGTGTGGCAAAAGAATTCAACACCATCGCTGTCGACGACGGCATCGCCATGGGCCACGACGGCATGCTGTATTCGCTGCCGAGCCGCGAGATCATTGCCGACTCCGTCGAGTACATGGTCAACGCCCACTGCGCCGACGCCATCGTCTGCATCTCCAACTGCGACAAGATCACCCCCGGCATGCTGATGGCGTCCCTGCGCCTGAACATCCCGGTGATCTTCGTTTCCGGCGGCCCGATGGAAGCCGGCAAGACCAAACTCGCTTCCCACGGCCTCGACCTGGTCGACGCCATGGTGATCGCCGCCGACTCCAGCGCTTCTGACGAGAAAGTTGCTGAGTACGAGCGTAGCGCCTGCCCGACTTGCGGTTCGTGCTCCGGCATGTTCACCGCCAACTCGATGAATTGCCTGGTTGAAGCACTGGGTCTGGCATTGCCGGGCAACGGTTCGACCCTGGCCACCCACAGCGACCGCGAGCAGTTGTTCCTGCAAGCCGGCCGCACCATCGTCGAGCTGTGCAAGCGTTACTACGGCGAGAACGACGAGTCGGTATTGCCGCGCAACATCGCCAACTTCCAGGCGTTCGAGAACGCCATGACGCTGGACATCGCCATGGGCGGTTCCACCAACACCATCCTGCATTTGCTGGCCGCTGCCCAGGAAGCCGAGATCGATTTCGACCTGCGCGACATCGACCGTCTGTCCCGTCACGTGCCGCAACTGTGCAAAGTCGCGCCGAACATCCAGAAGTACCACATGGAAGACGTGCATCGTGCCGGCGGGATCTTCAGCATCCTCGGTTCGCTGGCCCGTGGCGGTCTGCTGCACACCCAGCTGCCAACCGTGCACAGCCGCAGCATGGAAGAAGCCATCGCCAAGTGGGACATCACCCAGACCAACGACGAAGCCGTGCATCACTTCTTCAAGGCCGGTCCGGCGGGCATCCCGACGCAAACCGCGTTCAGCCAGTCGACCCGTTGGGACACCCTGGACGACGACCGTGAAAACGGCTGCATCCGCAGTGTCGAGCACGCTTACTCGCAAGAAGGCGGCCTGGCCGTGCTGTACGGCAACATCGCGCTGGACGGTTGCGTCGTGAAAACCGCCGGCGTCGACGAGTCGATCCACGTGTTCGAAGGCAATGCCAAGATCTTCGAAAGCCAGGACAGCGCCGTACGCGGCATCCTCGCGGACGAAGTGCAGGCCGGCGACATCGTGATCATCCGTTACGAAGGCCCGAAAGGCGGCCCGGGCATGCAGGAAATGCTGTACCCGACGTCGTACCTGAAATCCAAAGGCCTGGGCAAAGCCTGCGCCCTGCTCACTGACGGCCGTTTCTCCGGCGGTACGTCCGGTCTGTCCATCGGCCACGCTTCGCCTGAAGCCGCTGCCGGTGGTGCAATCGGCCTGGTGCAGGACGGCGACAAAGTGCTGATCGACATTCCGAACCGCTCGATCAACCTGTTGGTCAGCGACGAAGAACTGGCCGCGCGTCGGGTCGAACAGGACAAGAAAGGCTGGAAACCGGTGGAAGTGCGTCCACGCAAAGTGACCACCGCCCTGAAAGCCTACGCCCTGCTGGCGACCAGCGCCGACAAGGGCGCCGTGCGTAACAAGGCAATGCTCGACGGGCTGTAAGGCTTAACCGTCGCCCATAAAAATGCCCCGCCAAAGTGCGGGGCATTTTTGTTTTCGCAATTCCCCTGTAGGAGCTGCCGAAGGCTGCGATCTTTTGACTTTGATTCTAAAAACAGGATCAAAAGATCGCAGCCTTCGGCAGCTCCTACAGGTTTAGCCAACCCGGCTTACTGAATTTCTTCAGGCTTCACGATCACCCAGTTCTTGTCGGCAGTCACCGTCAGTCCTTCCTTGGCCTGGGCCGCGGCATTCTTGGCCATCATGCCGTTAATCTGGGTCATGTATTTGTCTTTGCGGTTGACCCACAGGTGGATACCGCCCTTGGCCACGTCGACATCGTGGAACAGCATGTAGCCGTCGCTGGTTGGGGTGTCGCCGCCGACCAGTACCGGTTTTTTCCACTCATCGATGTAGGTCAGGATCGCCGCGTGCTTGCCGGCCATCCAGGTCGCCGGGGTCCACAGGTACGGGGTCAGTTCGAGGCCGAGGTTGGCCTTCTCGTCATACTTGCCGGCGGTGATCTGTTTGCGCGCGGTGGTCAGTTCGCCGGTTTTTGGATCCTTGAGCAGCAGCGACACACCGATCACGTTCTGCGGTTTGACGTTGTAGCCGTACTTCGGATCGGCCGCGACCATGCGCACCAGCTCTTCGGAGGCGGCGGTCATCACGTAGACCTCGATGCCGTTCTCCATCAGCTTGTTGTACAGCTCTTGCTGGCCGGTGAAGATTTTCGGCGGGTTGACGTCGAGCTTTTTGACCACGTCGCCTTCGTAATAAGTGGCCGGCACCGGTTTGCCGGACGCCATCAGCTCGTCGACATAGCCCTTGAGTTCCTTGAGCGTGAAGCCGGAGAACACTTGCGCGACCCATGGATAGCAAACCATGTCGTCGACTTCGCAGAGGCGGTAGTAGTAGCTGAACAGGCTTTCCTTGTGGTCGGCGGTGTCCTTGAACGGCATCAGTTTCAGGGAGGGATCGAGCTTCTCGCGGGTAATCAGGCCCTTGTTCTCCATGAACGGCAGCAACGACTCTTCGAGGTCGTAGCGGTAACTGGTGTTGTCCATGTCGAACACCGCGTAGTTACCTTTGTTGGCGTTGGCGGCGATCATCGCCTCCAGTGCCTTGGCTTGATCGGCCGGCCAGTGCTTCAGATCCGTGGCGAGTACCTGACCGGCGAGGCCCAGGCAAAGTGCAGCGACCAGAAATTTCGGTGCGAACTTCATCGGCATGCTTCCCTTATTGAAAGACCCTGATTGAAAGACATCGACGCTAACAAATAACTGTGACAGTCCTCGTCTGTCAGCGACCGCCAACGTGCCCTTCGCGCCACGTGCATCCCCGAGAGCGACGCCGGCTTATTCCAAAAACGACAGTTACCAGACGTTTTTGGTATTAAATCATTGGAAATCAAGCTGTTAGGCTTGCCGGTTCGCAGCTGCCCCGGAAGGCAGTTGGCACATGTCTAATGGGAGTTCCAATGAATCTGCCGCTGATTCTCAATCTGCTGGTGTTCCTCGCCCTGCTTTTCGGCCTGGCGCAAACCCGTCACACCAACTGGAGCCTGGCGAAAAAAGTCCTGCTCGCGCTGGTGTTGGGCGTGGCGTTCGGTGTTTCGCTGCACACCGTTTATGGGGCCGGCAATCCGATCCTCAAAGCCTCGATCGGCTGGTTCGATCTGGTGGGCAACGGTTACGTGCAACTGCTGCAAATGATCGTGATCCCGCTGGTGTTCGCCTCGATCCTCAGCGCCGTGGCCCGTCTGCACAACGCCTCGTCGTTGGGCAAGATCAGCTTCCTGACCATCGGCACGCTGCTGTTCACCACCGCCATCGCGGCGCTGATCGGCATCGGCCTGACCAACCTGTTCGGTCTGACCGCCGAGGGTCTGGTAGCCGGTACCCAGGAAATGGCGCGCCTGCAAACCATCCAGACCGATTACGCGGGCAAGGTCGCCGACCTGAATGTGCCGCAATTGCTGCTGTCGTTCATCCCGCAAAACCCGTTCGCCGATCTGGCGCGGGCCAAGCCAACGTCGATCATCAGCGTGGTGATTTTCGCCGCGTTCCTGGGTATCGCAGCGCTGCAACTGCTCAAGGATGACGTGGAAAAAGGTCAGAAAGTGATCAACGCCATCGACACCCTGCAAGCTTGGGTGATGCGTCTGGTGCGCCTGGTGATGAAGCTGACCCCGTACGGCGTACTGGCGCTGATGACCAAAGTGGTCGCGGGCTCCAATCTGCAAGACATCATCAAGCTCGGCAGTTTTGTGGTGGTGTCCTACATCGGCCTCGGTCTGATGTTTGTGGTTCACGGCATGCTGGTTTCGGCCGCCGGGATCAACCCGCTGCGCTTCTTCCGCAAGATCTGGCCGGTGCTGACGTTTGCCTTCACCAGCCGTTCGAGCGCGGCAACGATCCCGTTGAGCATCGAAGCGCAAACCAGCCGTTTGGGCATTCCGCAGTCCATCGCCAGTTTCGCCGCTTCGTTCGGCGCGACCATCGGCCAGAATGGCTGTGCCGGTCTGTACCCGGCGATGTTGGCGGTGATGGTCGCGCCGACCGTGGGCATCAATCCGCTCGACCCGTTGTGGATCGCGACGCTGGTGGCGATTGTGACGCTGAGTTCGGCCGGTGTGGCCGGGGTTGGCGGCGGTGCGACGTTTGCCG
Organism: Pseudomonas sp. NFX98; assembly: GCF_047784845.1. Classification (NCBI taxonomy): domain Bacteria; kingdom Pseudomonadati; phylum Pseudomonadota; class Gammaproteobacteria; order Pseudomonadales; family Pseudomonadaceae; genus Pseudomonas; species Pseudomonas sp. NFX98. Next base: position 295,328 of record NZ_JBLNNF010000006.1, read on the forward strand.
CGCTGATCGTGTTGCCGGCGATGGGCTTGCCGGTTTCGCTGGTGGCGTTGCTGATTTCCGTCGAGCCGCTGATTGATATGGGGCGTACGGCGTTGAACGTCAGTGGGTCGATGACGGCGGGTGCGATTACCAGCCAGGTGATGCAGCAGACGGATAAAGAACTGCTGGATGCGGATGAGCATTCGGAGTTGGCGCACGCTTGATCGGTGCCTGATAGACCGCTATCGCTGGCAAGCCAGCTCCCACAATGTTTAGCGGTGTTCACACATGTTGTGTTTCACCGCGGTCCCTGTGGGAGCTGGCTTGCCAGCGATGCTTTTAAGCTTTTTCCCAGACTTCGAAGTTGTATGCCGGTTTGTCATCAACCGCCGGATTTTCGATGTTGGAAACCAGTTTCCATTCGTTCAAATCAAACTCCGGAAACCACGCATCCCCTTCCGGGCTCAGCGCCACGCGGGTCAGGTATAACCGATCAGCCTGCGCCAACCCTTGCGCATACAACTGCGCCCCGCCAATCAGCATCAGCTCATCGACGCCCTGCTCCTTCGCCCATTCCTCGGCGCGAACCACCGCAGCTTCCAGTGACGGATAGACCTCCGCGCCTTCGAGCAGCAGATCCGTCTGACGGCTGACCACGATGTTCAAACGGCCCGGCAGTGGACGACCGAGAGAATCCCAGGTCTTGCGACCCATGATGATCGGCTTGCCCAGCGTAGTGGCTTTGAAGTATTTGAAGTCCCCCGGCAAGTGCCAGGGCATGCTGTTGTCGACGCCGATCACTCGGTTTTCACCGAGGGCTGCGATCAGGCTGAGGGGGAGTGATTTAGTCATGTCGGCGAGGATACCAGAGCCGCGCTTTCGCCGATAAGCGCCACAACGGTTATGCTCACAGCTCATTTAAGCGACGGGATGCCGCGTGACTGAACTGAATAACCTCTGGCTGACAGAAACCATCCGTCTGCGCGAAGAGCACGCCGGCCCTCTGGAAGATCTGCAAGCCAACCGAGTGGCCCGCAGCGCGGGCGGTGATTTGCCGACGCGCATTCAGCGCCGTGCCCTGTGGCTGGCGGAACGAGATGGCTTGAGCGACGCACTCAAACACTGGCTGCAAGGTGCACGACTGGCATTGATCGTACTGGCGGTGCTGGCCGTGGTCAGCGGCGCCGGCCTGGCGTTTGCCGCGATGGGCGATGGCCTGCACCCGGTGAATGTGTTTTGGGCGTTGGGCAGTCTGCTCGGGCTCAATCTGATTCTATTGTTGAGTTGGGCGTTGGGCCTGGTGTTCGCCGGCGAACACGGCGCCAGCCTTGGTCGCTTGTGGTTGTGGCTGAGTGAAAAACTCGCCCGGGATGCCAAAGCCGCACAACTGGCGCCGGCCCTGCTGCTGTTGCTGCAACGGCAGAAGCTCAATCGCTGGGCCATCGGCGTGCTGGTCAACAGCCTGTGGTTGCTGGCGATGGTCAGCGCGCTGGTGATCCTGCTGACGCTGATGGCGACCCGGCGCTATGGCTTCGTCTGGGAAACCACCATTCTCAGCGCCGACACCTTTATTGCCGTGACCCAGGCGCTCGGCGCGCTGCCGGCCCTGCTCGGCTTCAGCGTGCCGACCGAAGAAATGATCCGCGCCAGTGGCGATGCCGCACTGAACATCGAAAGCGCCCGCCAAGCCTGGGCCGCATGGCTGGTGGGCGTGCTGCTGGTCTACGGCGTGGTGCCGCGCTTGTTGCTCGCGGTGTTTTGCCTGTGGCGCTGGACATCCGGTAAAGCGGCCCTGCGTCTGGATTTGAACCTGCCCGGCTATGCGCAACTGCGCGAACGGTTGATGCCTACCAGCGAACGCCTCGGCGTCAGCGATGCCGCGCCAGCACACCTTCATCGCGTGGAAAGCGGCGTCAGTGAACAGCAAAGCGACGGTGCGCTGTTGGTCGCCATCGAACTGGACGATGATCGCCCCTGGCCACCGCAATTGCCGAAAAACATCAGCAACGCCGGCATCCTCGACAGCCGTGAGTCGCGGAACAAACTCCTCGAACAACTGAGCCGTTTCCCTCCGGCGCGGTTGGCCATCGCATGCGATCCACGGCGCTCGCCGGATCGCGGCAGCCTTGCATTGATCGCCGAGCTGGCCCGCTGCGCCAGCGCCACCCGTGTGTGGTTGCTGCAAGCACCGCCCGGCGAAGCGCTGGACGCCGACCGTCTCGGCGATTGGCATGTGGCGTTGCAACAGCTGGAGCTGCCGTTCGCCGATTGCGCACCGATGAACTGGCTGGAGACGGGTCATGACTGACACCAACAAGCAGCCTCTGAAACTCGCCGTCGTCGGCCACACCAACGTCGGCAAAACCTCGCTCTTGCGCACCCTGACCCGCGATGTAGGTTTCGGTGAAGTGTCCCACCGCCCCAGCACCACGCGGCATGTCGAAGGTGCGCGGCTGTCGGTGGACGGCGAGCCGTTGCTCGACCTCTACGACACGCCCGGCCTGGAAGACGCCATCGCCCTGCTCGATTACCTCGAACGCCTGGAGCGTCCGGGCGAACGCCTCGACGGTCCGGCGCGGCTGGCGCGTTTCCTCGATGGCAGTGAGGCGCGACAGCGTTTCGAACAGGAAGCCAAGGTCCTGCGTCAATTGCTGGCCTCGGATGCCGGTCTCTATGTGATCGATGCCCGGGAGCCGGTGCTGGCCAAGTATCGCGATGAGTTGGAAGTGTTGGCCAGTTGCGGTAAACCGCTGCTGCCGGTGCTGAATTTCGTCAGCAGCGCCAACCATCGCGAACCGGCATGGCGTGAAGCGTTGGCGCGGCTGGGTCTGCATGCACTGGTGCGATTCGACAGCGTCGCGCCGCCAGAGGATGGCGAGCGACGCCTCTATGAAAGCCTCGCCCTGCTATTGGAAACCGCGCGACCGCAACTGGAACGCCTGATCGCCGATCAGCAGGCGCAGCGCCTGGCTCGCCAGCAAAGCGCCACGCGGTTGATTGCCGAATTGTTGATCGATTGCGCAGCCTGCCGACGCAGCGTGGTCAGCGATGCCGAACAGGAACAGCAAGCGATCAGCGAACTGCGCAAATCCGTACGTCAACGAGAGCAGCGCTGTGTGGAAGCGTTGCTCAAGCTCTACGCCTTCCGTCCACAGGATGCGGCGGCCAGCGATTTGCCGCTGCTGGACGGTCGTTGGGGCGATGACTTGTTCAACCCGGAAACCCTCAAGCAACTGGGCGTGCGCGTCGGCGGTGGTATCGCCGCAGGTGCCGCTGCCGGCGCCGGGGTGGATTTGCTGGTCGGCGGTATCACCCTCGGCGCAGCTGCACTGGCTGGAGCGATTGCCGGCGGCGCCCTGCAAACTGCGCGCAGTTATGGCAGCCGCTTGCTGGGCAAGATCAAGGGCCAGCGTGAGCTTACCGTCGATGACAATGTGCTGCGGCTGTTGGCGCTGCGCCAACGGCAATTGCTGCAAGCGCTGGATGCCCGTGGGCATGCGGCGATGGACAGCATTCAGGTGGCCACGCCGCAAGACAAGGGCTGGCGCGAAGGCAAGTTGCCCGAAGCGCTAAGCAAGGCGCGGGCGCATCCGCAATGGTCGTCGCTTAATCCGCATCCGAAGTTGAATCAGGCGGAGCGGCAGGAGCAGATTGAGTTTTTGGCTACAGTTTTGTAGCGTCTGATTGGGCCCTATCGCTGGCAAGCCAGCTCCCACAGGGTTTTCTGGTGCACACGAGATCTGTGGCACCAAAAATCCTTGTGGGAGCTGGCTTGCCAGCGATGGCAGCGACTCGATTTAAAGGCTCACGCCGCCAACAACCGCACCGCTTTGTCCTTCAACACCGCCAGATCAATCACCGGCACGTGCATCTCTTTCGCCAGTTCATCCCACTGGCGCATGCGCAAACTGACCTCACACAGCGGGTCCTTTTCGAACGCTTCAGCCTCTTCAACCGTCATCACCCCACCCTGATATTCCAGGGTCCGGCGACTGGCTTCGCTCAACCGCTCGTAGTAACCCGGCTCCTTGAGCGTCAGATAACGCTTGGCCTGTACGTGATATTCCACCAACCGCGCCATGCGTTCGCTGAAGCCGGCGCGGCGCAGGTAATCCGCACCCAGGCGCTCATGACTGACCACACCGAAGCCGCCCATGTTCTCGGCGCTTTCGGCACAGATATGCCCGATGTCGTGGAAGAACGCGGCCAGCACCACTTCATCATCGAAACCTTCGGCCATGGCCAGTTCGGCAGCCTGGGACATGTGCTCGATCTGCGACACCGGTTCGCCGATGTAATCGTCGGCGCCGAAGCGTTCGTACAGCGCAAAGACCTTCGCGACGGTTTGTTCGTTGTGGGTCATCAGAGCGCCTCCCGATTGAAATATGTGGTGAATGTTAGACCGTCATCGCGGGCAAGCCCGCTCCCACAGATTTCTAGGTGTTCACAAAAGCTGCATCCACCCTTGATCACTGTGGGAGCTGGCTTGCCAGCGATGAGGCCCTGTCAGCCAATGAAGATCTTATTTGGCAGCCACTTTCTCGGACTTGCCGTCATAGCGCTTGCGCCATTCGGTCAGGATCTCGTCGCGGTTCTTCGAAGCCCACGCAAAGTCGTTCTTGATCAGGCGCTGCTCGTAGTCCGCTGGCAATTCGGTCTGCGGCTTGGCGATGCCCGGCTGCGCAAGCACAGCGAAGTTCTCTTTGTAGAGTTCCATGGCCTCAGGGCTGGCCGAGAAGTCAGCCAGTTTCTTCGCCGCTTCTTCGTGGGCAGTGCCTTTGATCACGGCAGTCGCTTCGATCTCCCAGCCCAAACCTTCCTTCGGCAGGATGATGTCCAGCGGCGCGCCTTGGCGCTTCAACTGAACGGCCGGGTATTCGAAGGAAATACCGATCGGGAACTCGCCAGCCGCCGCCAGTTTGCATGGCTTGGAACCGGAGTGAACGTACTGGCCGATGTTCTGGTGCAGGCCATCCATGTAGGCCCAACCCTGCTTCTCGCCGAAGGTTTGCAGCCAGGCGCTGACGTCGAGGAAACCGGTACCGGACGACGCCGGGTTCGGCATGACGATCTTGCCTTTGTACTCAGGCTTGGTCAGGTCTTGCCAGCTCACGGGTTTGGTCAGGCCCTGCTTCTCGGCTTCGACGGTGTTGAAGCAAATGGTCGCGGCCCAGACGTCCATGCCGACCCAGGCTGGCGGGTTGGCAGCGTCGCGGTAGTTAGCGCCGATCTTGCCCAGGTCTTTCGGTGCGTAGCTTTGCAGCATGCCTTGCTGGTCGAGGATCGCCAGGCTGGAAGCGGCCAGGCCCCACACGGCGTCAGCCTGCGGCCGGGCTTTTTCGGCCAGCAGTTTGGCGGTGATGATGCCGGTGGAATCACGCACCCACTTGATTTCGACGTCCGGGTTGGCCTTCTCGAAAGCTTCTTTGTAGGTCTTCAGTTGCTCGGCTTCGAGGGCGGTGTACACCGTCAACTCGGTTTTCGCCGCAAAGGCGTTCAGGCTGAAAGCGGTGAGGACAGCAGCGGCCAGGGCCATAGGCTTGAACATGATCTTTTCCTGTTTTTTGAGTTGAGGGGTTGTACGGTTTCAATGACCGGGCGCGGTCTGCCGCCAGGCCTGTGAGCGGCGCAGCAAACCGCGCGAGGCCCAGGCCAGTAGCAGGGACACACCCGCCGAGGTGAACAGAATCAGGGTCGACATCGCCGCCGCGCCGCCGACGTTGCCGGCGTCGTCCATGTTCAGCACCGCCACCGCCGCGAGGATGGTGTCGGGGCTGTAGAGGAAGATCGCCGCCGAAACGGTGGTCATGGCCGAGACGAACAGGTAGCGCACGATGTCCAGCAGCGCCGGCAGGCAAATCGGCACGGTGACGCGCAAGTAGTGGCGGTACAGCGGCGCCTTGAGCGACAGCGCGGCGGCTTCGAACTCGGCGTCGAGTTGGCGTAGCGCGGTGGTGGCGGTCATTTGCGCGGTGGTCAAATAGTGCGCAATGGTGCAGACCACCAGCAGGGTCATGGTTCCGTAGAGCACGTGCAGCGGGTTGCCGGTGAGGTTGAAGAAGAAGACGTAACCCAAGCCCAGCACCAGACCCGGCACCGCCATCGGTACGAAACTGAGCATGCGCAGTGTCAGATTCAGCCCACGCTGGCCCTTGGTTTTTTCCATCAGGTAGGCGCCAGTGAAGATCAGTACGCTGCCGATCAACGCCGTGCACAACGCCATCTTCACGCTGTTGCCGTAGGCCAGCCAGCCACCGCCGGCGGTGTCGTTGAACTGGTAATGGTTGAGCGACAGCGACAAGTTGTACGGCCAGAACTTCACCAGGGACGAGAACACCGCCATGCCGAACACCAGCAGCAACGTGGCGCAGATCAGCAGCACGATGGTCAGGTAGCAACCGTCGCGCAGCTTCGACGGCGCTGGTTTGAACACTTGCGCACGACCGCTCATGGAGTCGCCGTGGCGCCGACGCAACCAGGCATCGACCCCGAAACTGAACAGCGCCGGCAGCAACAACACCATGCCGATCAACGCGCCGCGACCGAATTGTTGCTGGCCGACCACCGCCTTGTAGGCTTCCAGCGCCAGCACTTGATAATCGCCCCCGACCACCACTGGCACGCCGAAGTCGGTGATGGTCAAGGTGAACACCAGACAGAACGCGGCGAAAACAGCCTGACGCGTCGCCGGCCAAGTGATGCTGCGGAAGGCTTTTGCAGGACTGGCGCCCATGCTCGAAGCGGCATCGAACAGTCGCGCATCCGCCAGGGACAGCGCCGACAGCAAAATCATCAAGGCGTGTGGGAAGGTGTAGATCACCTCGCCGAGCACAATGCCCCAGAAGCCGTAGATGTTGTCCGAGAGCAGGCCACGCAACATGCCCTGATTGCCGAACAGGTAAACCAGTGCAATCCCCGGCAGCATCGACGGCGCCATCAATGGCAGCAGCGAGATGCCACGCCAGATGCCTTTGCCCGGAATCAGCGTGCGTTGCAGTGCGTAGGCAAACAGGTAAGCCAGCGGTACGACAATCGCTGCGACGCTGAGGGAAACCTTCAGGCTGTTACCCAGCAACCAGTGGAAATTTTCGCTGCTCACCAGTTCCTTCGCCGCGAGCCAGCCCCCGCCCTGCCCGGCCTCGGAACTGAAGCCACGCCAGAAGATCGCCAGCAACGGCATCAACACGGCGACACCGAGCAACACCAGCAAGAGAACCTTGCCGCCGACCACGAACACCCGATCACCGATCTCGGCGCGGGAAACCTGCCGAGCCTGCTTGTGCGGGATCGGCAGCGCGATGTTCGCGCTCATCAGGCAAACACCTGCAGGCTGCGCGGCGGCAAGGCGACCATGATCTGCTGCGCGCCGAGGCGCGGCATGGCTTCCGGTGCCAGTTCGGCCAGCAAGGCGTGACCCGGCAGGTGATCGAGTTCGAAGCTCATGCGACAGCGGTTGCCGAGGAAAGTGATTTCGCGAACCTTGGCCGGGAACAGGTTTTCCTCGTGCACCACAGGATTGACGTTGATCGCCTCAGGGCGGCAGAACAGCCGGCCCGATGCGGTCTTGGCGCTGCCATCGGCGAGGCGCATGTTCATCCCGCCGACCTGGGCATGGCTGTCGCTACTGCTATGGAACGGCAGCCAGTTGCCCTGACCGACGAACTCCGCCACGAACGGTGTGGCCGGGCGGTTGTAGATTTCCTGCGGCGTAGCGTACTGCTCGACCTTGCCGTTGTTCATCACGGCGATGCGGTCAGCCATCAGCATGGCTTCGTCCTGATTGTGGGTGACCATCAGGGTGGTGATGCCGAGACTGCGTTGCAGTTGGCGCAGCTCGGTACACAGATGCTCGCGGACTCGCGCATCGAGGGCCGACATCGGTTCGTCGAGCAGCAACAACGAAGGCGCCGGTGCCAACGCGCGGGCCAGTGCAACCCGCTGCTGCTGGCCGCCGGACAACTGGCCCGGGTACTTTTTCTCGCTACCGCTCAGGCCGACCAGTTCCAGCATCTGACCAACGCGCTGACGCACCTGATCGCGACCGCTGCCGGCCAGGCCGTAGGCAATGTTCGCTTCGACGGTGAGATTGGGAAACAACGCGTAGGACTGAAACAGAATGCCGTAGTCCCGCGCCTGCGGTGCCAGATGGGAAACGTCGCGGTCACCCAGGTACAACTCGCCGCTGTCCTGTTTTTCCAGGCCGGCGATGCAACGCAGCAACGTGGTTTTGCCGCAGCCCGACGGGCCGAGCAAGCAGACCAGTTCACCGGCCGCCACGTCGAGGGAAACGTTATCCAGCGCGGTAAAGGCACCAAAACGCTTCTGTACGCCGCGCACTTTCATCGGTGCGCCGGGGTTGGTCAGGGCAGTTGCGATCGAGCTGTTCATGGACGGACCTCATCTAGCAGATGGGGCCATCCTAGAGTTGTAATGAGTCCGTCATGTGGCAGTAAGGCAAAAACTGCCGATAGTGGTATTCGAGGATTTTGGTTGCCCGCGAAAAAGATCGCAGCCTTCGGCAGCTCCTACATTGGCATGGCGTACACCTGTAGGAGCTGCCGAAGGCTGCGATCTTTTGATCCATTAGGCCGGAGACATTTCCTGCGCCAACCCCAGAAACGCCGCCGGCAGCCGTGCGTTTTTTCGCTCCTTGAGGCAGTACAGATACTCCGGCAGCAACGGCGCATTCTCGATGGTCAGCACCCGCAGTTGCGGATCGTGGGGCACTTCCTGTCGGGCAATCAGGCTGATGCCAATGTTGCGCAGCACCGCCTCGCGGATCGACTCGCGACTGCCGATCTCCAGCAACGGCCCGACACTCACGCCGGCACCGGCCAACAACTCTTCGGTCATGCGGCGGGTGGTCGAACCCGGCTCGCGCATCAACAAGGTATGCCCGGCCAGTGCGCTGAGTGGCACATGGTCGTGGGCCGCCAATGGATGATTGCGATGCACCGCCAGCACCAGCGGATCGCTGCCGAGCACCCGGCGAATCAACCGCGCATCTTCCAGCAACTGCGAGGACGCCGCGACATCGACGCGGTAATCCTCCAGCGCTTCAAGCACCTGCTGGGAGTTGCCGATTTCCACCGACACCTCCACTTGCGGCAAGCGTTCGCGGAAGGTCTTCACCAGATCGAGGATGTAATACGGCGCCGTGGCGGCAATGCGCAACGTGCCCTGAACCTGACCGCAGTTGCGCAGGAAAAACTCGATGTCGGCTTCCTGCTGCATCAGCGTTTTCACCATCGGCAACAGCCGCGCGCCTTCATCGCTGACACTCAGGCGACGACCGCCACGATAGAACAGCTCCACCGAATACTGGCTTTCGAGGTTGCGGATCTGCGTCGTCACCGTGGGCTGGCTAAGGCCGAGCTTTTTCGCTGCCTGGGTAATGCTGCCCAGACGGGCAACCATGTAAAACGCCTTCAGCTCGGCACTCAGCACAACCGTCCCTCATCCTTTATTTGCGTAACAGGCGCAAACCATTGAACACCACCAACAGGCTCACGCCCATGTCGGCAAACACTGCCATCCACATGGTAGCGAGCCCGGCGAAGGTTACCCCAAGAAAGATCGCCTTGATGACCAATGCCAGGGCAATGTTCTGCTTGAGAATGCTCGAGGTCTGCCGCGAGAGGCGAATGAATGCAGGAATTTTGCGCAGATCGTCGTCCATCAGGGCGACATCGGCGGTTTCGATGGCGGTATCGGTGCCGGCGGCGGCCATGGCGAAACCGATCTCGGAACGCGCCAGCGCCGGAGCATCGTTGATGCCATCGCCGACCATGCCGACGTTGTGACCCTTGGCATACAACGCTTCGATTGCCTGCAACTTGTCGGTGGGCAACAGATCGCCCTTGGCCTCGTCGATGCCGACTTGCGCAGCAATGGCTTGCGCGGTGTGGACGTTATCGCCGGTGAGCATCAGGGTCTTTATGCCCAACGCGTGCAATTGCCGGATCGCTTCGCGACTGGATTCCTTCACCGTGTCAGCCACGGCGAACAGCGCCAGCGGGCCGGAGCGGTCGAGCAGCAACACCACGGACTTGCCCTGTTTTTCCAGGGCGAACAGCTTTTCTTCCAATGCCGGTGAGCATAGGCCCAACTCTTCAACCAAGCGGTGGTTGCCCAAATGGTAGAGCTGACCGTTGATCTCGCCGCGCACCCCGCGACCGCCCAGCGCTTCGAAGTTATCCACAATCAGCGGCGCGTATTGTTTATCCACAGCCGCATTGGCGATCGCCAGCGAGACCGGGTGGTCCGAACGTGCGGCCAGCGCAGCGGCAATGGCCGGGGCCGATTCGTCCGCCGTCGGGTCGAGCGACAGGTAATCGGTCTGCACCGGTTTGCCGTGGGTGATCGTGCCGGTTTTATCCAGCGCCAGGTAATCGAGCTTGTGGCCACTCTCAAGATAGACGCCGCCCTTGACCAGAATGCCTTTGCGCGCCGCCGCCGCGAGGCCGCTGACGATGGTCACTGGCGTCGAGATCACCAATGCACAGGGGCAGGCGACAACCAACAACACCAAGGCGCGGTAGATCCAGTCGAACCACAACGCATCCATGAACAGCGGTGGAATCACCGCGACCGCCAGCGCCAGGATAAACACGGCCGGCGTGTAGATTTTCGAGAAGCTGTCGACGAAGCGCTGGGTTGGAGCCCGCGCGCCCTGCGCCTGTTCGACGGCGTGAATGATCCGCGCCAGGGTCGAGTTGTTCGCTGCCGCCGTCACGGCATATTCCAGCGAACCAGCCTGATTGATCGTACCGGCGAACACTTTGTCGCCGATGGTTTTCTCCACCGGCAGGCTTTCGCCGGTGATCGGTGCCTGATCGATGGTCGAGTTGCCCGCCAATACTTCACCATCCAGCGCAATGCGTTCGCCAGGACGCACCCGCACCCGCGTACCGAGCTCGATGGCTTTCACGTCTTGCGCCACCCAACTGCCATCGGGCTGCAACACCGTCGCTTGCTCCGGCGTCATCTGCATCAGGCCGCTGATGGCATTGCGTGCGCGGTCCAGGGATTTGGCTTCGATCAACTCGGCCACGGTGAACAGGAACATCACCATCGCCGCTTCCGGCCACTGGCCGATCAGGATCGCGCCGGTTACCGCAATGCTCATCAGCGCATTGATGTTCAGATTGAGATTCTTCAGGGCAATCCAGCCCTTTTTGTAGGTGCCGAGGCCTCCGCTGAGGATCGAGGCCAGTGCGATGATCGCCACCACCCAGTTCGGCGCGGCATTGGTGAAGTGGATCACTTCAGCCACCAACGCACCGACGCCGGACAACGCCAACGGCCACCAGGCTTTTTTTTCGGGGGCCGGTGCCGGTGCTTCGACGCCCTGCTCCAGCGGCTCGGCCTGCATGCCGAGAGATTTGATGGCCTCGATGATCGGCCCCGTGCCCGGCAGGTTGTGAGTCACGCCGAGCACGCGGTTAATCAGATTGAACTCCAGCTGCTGCACCCCGGTCAGTTTGCTTAGTTTGTTCTGAATCAGCGTCTGCTCGGTCGGGCAATCCATGGCCTCGATGCGGAAACGGCTCAGCCGCGCATCGGCGCTCGGCGCTTCGCTCAACTGGATCAGCGCGGGCGCTTCGGCTTTCGAAGAGCAACAGGAATCACCATGGCCGCCATGTACGTGTTTGGGCACGGGCTTGAGCTTGCTGCTGCAGCAAGCATCGTCAGGTTTTTGGCTGTGCAGGGAATCGCTCATTGGTTGCGTCCATAAGAGTACCTGTTGCCAAGTAAAGACCCTGTAGCCACTATAGGGTCAAGCACCCTTTTGGAGATTGTCGTCATGAAGATCGGAGAACTGGCGAAACTCACCGATTGCGCCGTGGAAACGATCCGCTATTACGAGCGCGAAAACCTGCTGCCGGAGCCGGCCCGCAGCGATGGCAACTACCGCGTCTACACCCAGGCCCACGCCGAGCGCCTGACCTTCATCCGCAATTGCCGCACCCTGGACATGACCCTCGAAGAAATCCGCAGCCTGCTGGCGCTTCGCGACAGTCCGCAGGATCAGTGCGAAAGCGTCAACGCGTTGATCGACGAGCATATCCATCACGTGAAAGCGCGGATCGACGGTCTGCTGGCCTTGCAGGCACAACTGCTCGACCTGCGCCAACGCTGTGGCGAAGGGCCGGATGTCGATCAATGCGGGATTCTGCAGCGGCTGGAAGTGAGTGGCGGGGTTGTGGCGACGGAGGTTGAGCATTCACATGTGGGCCGTAGTCACGGCCATTGAACTCACACCATAACCCTGTAGGAGCCGAGCTTGCTCGCGATAGCGGTTTGTCAGTCACATTAATGTTGAATGTGCTACCGCCATCGCGAGCAAGCTCGGCTCCTACAGGATCTCAATCAGGCCTTCAGACCGCCATCGGCGCGGTCATTGGCGCATGGTGTTCGTAGCCTTCCAGCGAAAAGTCGCTCGGTTCTACCAGCTCCAGCCACTCCGGCTGATACTCCCCAGTCTTGGCAAACTCCGGCACGCGGTCGGAAATCACCAGTTTCGGCATCGGAAACGGCTCGCGCTTGAGCTGTTCGTTGAGCATGTCCAGGTGGTTTTCGTAAACGTGGGCATCACCGATGAAATAGGTGAACCAGCGCGGCGTGTAGCCAGTCAGGCGACCGATGAGGCTCAGCAGCGCGGCGCCTTCTGTGAGGTTGAACGGCGTGCCCAGGCCCAGGTCGTTGGAACGGATGTAGAGGGTCAGGGAAATTTCCTTGGTCTCGACATTCGGGTGGAACTGGTACAGCAAGTGGCACGGCGGCAGGGCCATTTCATCAAGCTGGGCGCAGTTCCAACCGTGGAACAGGATGCGGCGGCTGCCCGGGTCCTTGATGATGGTGTCGATGCACTGGCGAACCTGGTCGATGGCTTTATACAACACCACGTAGGCCTGGCCGTTTTCTTCGCCTTCAGCGATCTGGCGGTAGCCTTGCTTCAGGGTCTGCTCGATGGCGGCCGGGTTGCTGATCGGGATCTGCTTGTACGCCGGCCATTTGCGCCATTGCACGCCGTAGATTTCGCCGAGGTCGTCGTCGCCCTGGCGGAACGGGTTAGCCAGCCACTGGGCGTTTTCATTGGCGTTCTGGTCCCAGACCTTGCAACCCAATGCGCGGAATTCAGCGGCATTGTTCACGCCACGCAGAAAACCGCACATCTCGCCGATGGCCGATTTGAAGGCCATCTTGCGCGTGGTGATCGCCGGGAAACCTTCCTGCAGGTCATAACGCAGCATCGCGCCGGGAAAACTGATGGTGTTCACGCCGGTGCGGTTGGCCTGTTTGGTGCCGTTCTTGATGACGTGGGCGACCAGTTCGAGATATTGCTTCATGAATTACCTGTGTCCTTGAACCCGCAGCCGTCGCTGCGGGGTTCGAATTTTATACGGCTGCCGCTGGAGTCGCCGGGGCGCGGTGGTACGCCAGCCAGATCAGGAACAGCCCGCCGAGGATCATCGGCACGCACAGCACCTGACCCATGGTCAGCCAGTTCCAGGCCAGATAGCCCAGTTGCGCGTCCGGCACGCGGACGAATTCGACGATGAAACGGAAAATGCCGTAGAACAGCGCGAACATCCCCGATACCGCCATGGTTGGCCGCGGTTTGCGCGAGAACAGCCACAGGATCAGGAACAGTGCCACGCCTTCCAGCGCAAACTGATACAGCTGCGACGGGTGACGCGCGAGCTGCGCCGGATCGCTGAACGGCGGGAAGACCATCGCCCACGGCACGTCGGTCGGCTTGCCCCACAACTCGGCGTTGATGAAGTTGCCGATGCGCCCGGCGCCCAGGCCGATCGGCACCATCGGTGCAACGAAGTCCATCAGCTGGAAGAACGACTTGTTGTTCTTTTTCCCGAACCACAACGCCGCCAGCATCACGCCGATGAAGCCGCCATGGAACGACATGCCGCCCTTCCACACTTCGAAGATCAGCGTCGGGTTGGCAAGGTAGGCGCTCAGATCGTAGAACAGCACATAGCCCAGACGACCGCCGACAATCACCCCCATCGACATCCAGAACACCATGTCGGAGAGTTTCTCCTTGGTCCAGGTCGGGTCGAAGCGGTTCAACCGGCGGGACGCCAGCAGCCAGGCGCCGCCGATGCCGATCAGGTACATCAGACCGTACCAGTGGATTTTCAGCGGACCGATGGCCAGGGCCACCGGGTCGATCTGCGGGTAAGGCAGCATTGCGACTCCTCATGAGTTCAAATCAATTCCCGGGCGACGCTGCCACCTCAGGATTAAGCCAGGATTGTGCTGTGCGTCAGAGCAGATGCTTCAGACCAGAAAGCTCAGGCCAACGCAGAACAGCAAAGCGGCAAACAGTCTTTTCAGCAACTTTGGCGACAATCTGTGGGCCAGTCGCGCACCGATGCGGGCGAAGACCATGCTGGTCAGCGCAATGCCCAGCAGCGCCGGCAAATAAATAAAACCGAGACTATGGGCCGGGAGCAACGGATCGTGCCAGCCCAGAATCATGAAACTTAATGCACTTGCCAAGGCGATCGGCAGGCCGCAGGCCGATGACGTCGCCACCGCTTGCTGCATCGGCACGCTGCGCCAGGTCAGGAACGGCACGGTCAACGAACCGCCGCCAATGCCGAAAATCGCCGAGGCCCAGCCGATCACGGTGCCGGCAACGGTCAGACCGACTTTACCCGGTACGGTTCGGCTGGCCTTGGGTTTGACGTCCAGCGCCAGTTGCGCAGCGATCACCAGGGCGAACACTCCGATGATTTTCTGCAGGTTCGGCCCGGAAATCGCTTCGGCGGTCAGCGCGCCGAAACCGGCACCGATCAGGATGCCCACGGTCATCCACACGAAGATCGGCCAGCGCACCGCGCCGCGACGGTGATGCTCGCGCACCGCGTTGACCGAGGTGAAGATGATCGTCGCCAGCGACGTGCCGACGGCCAGGTGGGTCAGGATCGATGCGTCGAAACCTTGCAAGGTGAAACTGAACACCAGCACCGGGACGATGATGATCCCGCCGCCGACGCCGAACAGCCCGGCCAACACCCCGGCGCAGGCGCCGAGCGCCAGATAGAGCAGAAATTCCATGCTGTTTCCCCACCCAACCCCAAAACCGGAGCGGCATGGTAACGGATGCATGGCCTCGGGCTCCACTGGATGGCGATGGATACCCGCACGATGACTGCGTAGAGTGTGCAAAAAACACACAAGGACCACCTTATGTGCCTGATTGTTTTCGCCTGGCGACCGGGTCATGCCCAGCCGCTGATCGTGGCGGCCAACCGCGACGAATTCTACGCCCGCCCCAGCCTGCCGCTGGCGCAATGGTCTGACGCACCGCAGGTTTACGCCGGTCGCGACCTGGAGGCCGGTGGCACCTGGCTCGGGGTCGGTGCCAACGGGCGCTTTGCTGCGCTGACCAATATCCGTGATCCGCATCGGCCGCCCGGTCGAAAGTCTCGCGGTGAACTGGTGGCGCGCTTTCTCAACGGGACTTTGCCGATTGACGACTATTTAACCGACGTTGTCGCACGATCGCCGGAATATGGCGGTTTTAATCTGCTGATTGGCAACAACAACGAGCTCTGGCACTTCAATGCCCGGGAATCGGAAGCGGTGATGCTGCCACCGGGGGTTTATGGGTTGTCGAACGCAGGGCTGGATACGCCGTGGCCGAAACTGCTCAAGGCCAGAGCGGCGTTGAGCGAGGTGCTGGACGATCCGCAGCCTCAGGCGCTGTTGGCGTTATTGAGCGATGTGCAGACCGCACCGTTTGCCGATTTGCCGGATACCGGCGTCGGGTTGGCGACCGAGACGTTGCTGTCGAGCGTGTTTATTGCCAGCCAGAGTTATGGGACGCGGGCGAGTACGGCGTTGATCGTGCAGGCGGATGGGTCACGGCATTTGGTCGAACGGAGTTTTGGGCCGTATGGCGGGCATCTTGGGGAAGTGGAGATCAAAATCTAAAGATCGCAGCCTGCGGCAGCTCCTACAGATGTACGCCTCATTCTGTAGGAGCTGCCGCAGGCTGCGATCTTTTTAGAGGGGCTTGATCGCCGCCGGATTGATCATCCGCGCCAACCCAAGGTTCTTCAGCGCCAGTTGCAGCGAGCTGTGGATAACCTGCGGGTTGTCGATGGTCATCAGCTCGGCGAGCATTTCCTTGGCCTTGCTCAAATTGATCTGACGCAGCATCCACTTCACTTTCGGCAGGTTGGTGGCGTTCATCGACAGGCTGTCGAAACCCATCGCCATCAACAGCACCGCCGCCGCCGGATCACCGGCCATCTCGCCGCAGATGCTCACTGGCTTGCCTTCGGCATGGGCATCACGCACCACGTTCTGCAGCGCTTGCAGCACAGCCGGGTGCAAGTAGTCGTAGAGATCGGCAACCCGCGGGTTGTTGCGGTCCACGGCCAGCAGGTATTGCGTCAGGTCGTTGGAGCCAACCGACAGGAAGTCCACCTGTCGCGCCAATTCCTTGGTCTGATAAACCGCTGCCGGAATCTCGATCATCACGCCAATCGGTGGCATCGGCACGTCGCAGCCTTCGTCGCGCACTTCGCCCCAGGCCCGGTGGATAAGGTGCAGGGCTTCTTCCAGCTCATGGATGCCGGAAATCATCGGCAGCAGAATCCGCAGGTTGTTCAAGCCTTCGCTGGCCTTGAGCATGGCGCGGGTCTGCACCAGGAAGATTTCCGGGTGGTCGAGGGTGACGCGAATGCCGCGCCAGCCAAGGAACGGGTTGTCTTCCTTGATCGGGAAGTACGACAGCGACTTGTCGCCGCCGATGTCCAGCGTCCGCATGGTCACCGGTTGCGGGTGGAATGCGGCGAGTTGCTCGCGGTAGATCGCCAGTTGTTCCTTTTCGCTCGGGAAACGCTGGTTGATCATGAACGGCACTTCGGTACGGTACAGGCCCACACCTTCGGCCCCGCGTTTCTGCGCCCGCGCCACGTCCGCCAGCAGCCCGGTGTTGACCCACAGCGGCATGCGGTGGCCATCGACCGTGATACACGGCAGATCGCGCAAGGCGTCCAGCCCGAGGGCCAGTTGCTTCTCTTCCTCGACCACCTCGGCGAACTGTTTGCGCAGTACGTCGCTCGGGTTGGTGTAGACCTCGCCGTGATAGCCGTCGACGATCATCTGGATGCCGTCGACCTTGGAGTACGGCAGGTCGACCAGGCCCATCACCGTCGGGATGCC
Source organism: Pseudomonas sp. NFX98 (assembly GCF_047784845.1). Taxonomy (NCBI): domain Bacteria; kingdom Pseudomonadati; phylum Pseudomonadota; class Gammaproteobacteria; order Pseudomonadales; family Pseudomonadaceae; genus Pseudomonas; species Pseudomonas sp. NFX98. The sequence goes on from NZ_JBLNNF010000006.1 coordinate 312,512, forward strand.
CATGGCGCGCGCCAGGATCGCCACGTGGGAGTTGCCGGAACCGAGTACCGAAACCAGACCCGCCAGCTTGCCTTCCGGCACCTCGCCGAGCATGGCCGGCGTCAGTTCTTCGCTGACCAGAATGGTGTTGTCGGGGTAGACCAGGGTTTGCTGGCGCTCCTCCTGCAGGTAGGCGAGCAAGCGACGACCAAGGTCTTTGACGTCGGATGCGCGCTCACGCAGGTAGGCGTCGTCCATCAGTTCGAAACGGTTGACGTGATCGGTGACCACCTGGCGCAACGCGCCCTGGGCCCACTGGCCGGTCTTGATCACCGTGGTCACTTCGCTGCCCAGCGCGGCGTCGTCGAGCATCATCAGGTAGACGTCGAACAAGGCGCGCTCTTCCGGGCGCAACTGGGTGGCGAGCTTGGCGGACAAGGTGCGCATGTCGGCGCGTACGCCTTCGATGGCAGTCTTGAACAGGCCCAGTTCGGCGTCGATGTCGGTGATGGTCTTGTCCGGCACCACGTCCAGATCGGCAGGCGGCAGCATGACCACCGCCGTACCGACGGCCGCACCCGGCGAACCCGGTACGCCGACGAACTTGGCTTCCTGGATACCCTTGCCCTGACGGCCCAGGCCACGGATCGAACCGGTGGCCTCGGCGTGGGCGATAACGCCGGCAAGCTGCGCGCTCATGGTCACGAGGAAGGCTTCTTCACCTTCATCGAACTGGCGGCGTTCTTTTTGCTGGATGACCAACACGCCGACGACGCGACGGTGGTGAATGATCGGTGCCCCGAGGAACGAGGCGTAGCGCTCTTCACCAGTCTCGGCGAAGTAGCGGTAGCGCGGGTGATCCGCGGCGTTTTCGAGGTTCAGGGGTTCTTCACGCGTGCCGACCAGGCCAACCAGACCTTCATTGGGCGCCATGCTGACCTTGCCGATCGAGCGCTTGTTCAAGCCCTCGGTGGCCATCAGCACGAAACGGTTGGTCTCGGGGTCAAGCAGGTAGACCGAGCAGACCTGGCTGCCCATGGCCTCTTTGACGCGCAACACAATAATCCCCAACGCCGCCTTGAGATCCTTGGCGGAGTTAACTTCCTGGACGATCTTGCGCAGCGTATTGAGCATGGCTCGGGGTCGAACTCCGTCGTCAGTCGCGCGCTAAAAGGCGCGGGGCAAGCTCTTTGAGAGCGCGTCGATACACCTCGCGCTTGAATGTCACCACCTGGCCCAACGGATACCAATAGCTGACCCAGCGCCAGCCATCGAACTCCGGTTTACCGGTCAAATCCATCCGCACCCGCTGCTCGTTGGAGATCAGGCGCAGGAGAAACCATTTCTGTTTCTGGCCGATGCACAGCGGTTGGCTGTGGGTCCTGACCAGACGTTGCGGCAAACGATAGCGCAACCAGCCCCGGGTGCAGGCGAGTATTTCAACATCTTCGCGCTCCAGGCCCACTTCTTCGTTCAGCTCGCGGTACAAGGCGTCTTCCGGCGTCTCCTGGGGGTTGATCCCACCTTGAGGAAACTGCCAGGCATCTTGATTGATTCGGCGAGCCCATAGCACCTGGCCGGCATCATTCGTGAGAATGATCCCGACATTAGGACGGAAACCATCGGGGTCGATCACGGCAACAACCTCGCAAACGCATGTCGCCGCATTGTTCCACAAAGGTTGTGAAGGCAGCAACGCGCCGGCCGACCTTATGTGCACTCTTGTGAAAAGTCCGTATTCTGGACGCCTTTCTACAGACTTTTCAGCGAGTAACTGCAATGCGGCTGGCTTTATTCGACTTGGACAACACGCTTCTGGGTGGCGACAGCGATCACGCCTGGGGCGATTACCTGTGTGAGCGCGGCTTCCTCGACGCCGTTGCCTACAAGACACGCAACGACGAGTTCTACCAGGACTACCTGGCCGGCAAGCTGGACAACGCCGCCTACCTGAACTTCTGCCTGGAAGTGCTCGGCCGCACCGAAATGGCCACGCTGGACCTGTGGCACAGCGATTACATGCGCGACTGCATCGAGCCGATCATGCTGCCCAAGGCGATCGAACTGCTGAAAAAGCACCGCGACGCTGGTGACATGCTGGTGATCATCACCGCCACCAACCGCTTCGTTACAGGCCCGATTGCCGAACGCCTGGGCGTCGAAACCCTGATCGCCACCGAGTGCGAAATGCTCGACGGCCGCTACACCGGGCGCAGCACCGACGTGCCGTGCTTCCGTGAAGGCAAGGTGACACGGTTGAATCGTTGGCTGGAAGAAACAGGGTACAACCTGGAAGACAGCTACTTTTATAGCGACTCGATGAATGATCTGCCGTTGCTGGAGCAGGTGGCGAATCCGGTTGCGGTTGATCCAGATCCGAATCTGCGGGCCGAGGCCGAGAAGCGTGGCTGGCCCGTAATTTCGTTGCGAGATTGATTACGCCTTGTAGCAGCTGCCGAGGCACGAGGCTGCGTTGCGGTCCGCAGGACCGCCCTCAGGGGCCGCTTCGCAGCCAACGCAGCCTCGTGCCTCGGCAGCTGCTACAGGTCCGGGTTAAACCGGCTTGGCACCCATCAACCCGGCAATTGCGATAAAGCAGACAAAACTGAACAACGCCAAGGCAAAGGTAAACTTACCCACGCCACCCGGCGCCTTGCGCAGTTTGTTGAGCCGCACCAGCAACCAGAACCACGCCAGCGCCGCCACGGTGTAAAGCACACTGGACGCCAACAGCCAGGTCTGCCCTAGCGGCCAGCCCACAAGATGCACCATCCCCCAGCCGGTAAACGGCATGCTCAGCAACGCCAGCCCCATCAACAGCCAGATGAACACCCGCGGCCGTTGCAGGGTGCGACTGCCCGCCGTCGCGTCGCCGTTACGCCGCGCGCGCCAGACCCAGATAGCCAAGCCCAGGGCACTCAGCAACAACACCACCGTTGCCACCATGTGCGCCATTTTCAGGGCCGTTAACGTTTCCATGATTCGATTTCCTTATGCCTTGCCCATCAGCGTAGCCGTTCAGCCAAGAAACAACTGATAGGCCGGGTTGTCGCTTTCATCCCAGTACGGGTAGCCGATTTCTTCCAGCGCCGCCGGCACCAGATGACGCTCATCGTGAGGCACTTGCAGGCCCGCCACCACACGGCCATCTGCCGCACCGTGGTTACGGTAGTGGAACATCGAAATGTTCCAGCGCCCGCCAAGCTTATTAAGGAAGTTGAACAACGCACCCGGCCGCTCCGGGAATTCGAAGCGCAGGATCACTTCGTCAACCACATGCGCCGCGCGACCACCGACCATGTGGCGGATGTGCAACTTGGCAAGTTCGTTGTCGGTCAGGTCCAGCACCGGGAAACCTTGTTCGCTCAGGCTGGCGATCAACGCGCTGCGCGGGTCGTTTTCCGGGTGCGTCTGCACGCCAACGAAGATGTGTGCTTCGCTGCCGGTGTTGTAGCGGTAATTGAATTCGGTGATCTGGCGCTTGCCGATGGCTTCGCAGAACGCCTTGAAGCTGCCCGGCTGCTCGGGGATGGTCACGGCGATGATCGCTTCGCGGCCCTCACCCAGTTCGGCGCGCTCGGCGACGTGGCGCAAGCGGTCGAAGTTGACGTTGGCGCCGGAGTCAATGGCGACGAAAGTCTGGCCGCTGACGCCACGCTGCTCGACGTATTTCTTGATCCCGGCCACGCCCAGGGCGCCGGCAGGTTCGGTGATCGAGCGGGTATCGTCGTAGATGTCCTTGATCGCCGCGCAGATTTCGTCGGTGCTGACGGTGATCACTTCATCGACATAGTCTTTGCAGATATCGAAGGTGTGCTGACCGATCTGCGCCACCGCTACGCCGTCGGCAAAGATGCCCACGGTCGGCAGCACCACGCGCTCGCCCGCTGCCATCGCCGCTTGCAGGCAGTTGGAGTCGTCCGGCTCGACACCGATGACCTTGATGTCCGGACGCAGGTACTTCACGTATGCCGCGATACCGGCGATCAGGCCGCCGCCACCGACCGGAACGAAAATCGCATCCAACGGCGCCGGGTGCTGGCGCAGAATCTCCATGGCCACCGTGCCCTGCCCGGCAATGGTGTGGGGATCGTCGTAAGGGTGAATGTAGACGTAGCCTTTTTCGTCGACCAGCTTCAGCGAGTAGGCCAGGGCTTCCGGGAACGAATCACCGTGCAGCACCACTTTGCCGCCACGCGAGCGCACGCCTTCGACCTTGATCTCGGGGGTGGTCTTGGGCATGACGATGGTCGCTTTCACGCCCAACACCTTGGCCGCCAGGGCCAGGCCTTGCGCATGGTTGCCCGCCGAAGCGGTGACCACGCCGCGAGCGCGTTCTTCATCGCTCAGCTGGGTCAGCTTGTTGTACGCGCCGCGAATCTTGAACGAGTACACCGGCTGCAAGTCTTCACGCTTGAGCCAGACATCGTTGCCCAACCGCTCGGAGAGCTGGCGGGCAGTCTGCAACGGGGTTTCAACGGCAACGTCATAAACGCGCGAGTTGAGGATCATTTTGACGTACTGTTCAAGCATCGGAAAGCATCACTGAGCGGCTGGGCAGGACCAAGGAGTCTAACCCGGCTTTTGGGCGGACGACCACACGAATACAGAGGTTTAGCCCGACATGGGGCTATAATGCCGGCCTTTCCGTTCTTACCTTGCCCGCTTCCGGAGCCCGCATGACCCAGGATCAACTCAAACAGGCAGTGGCTCAGGCCGCCGTCGACTTCATCCTTCCGAAACTCGACGACAAGAGCATCGTCGGGGTCGGCACCGGCTCCACCGCCAACTGCTTCATCGACGCCCTGGCCCGGCACAAGGGCGCGTTCGATGGCGCGGTCGCCAGTTCCGAGGCCACCGCCGCGCGCCTCAAGGGCCACGGCATTCCGGTGTACGAGCTGAACACTGTCAGCGACCTGGAGTTCTACGTCGACGGCGCCGATGAAAGCGACGAACACCTGAACCTGATCAAGGGCGGCGGCGCAGCCCTGACCCGCGAGAAGATCGTCGCGGCCGTGGCCAAGACCTTCATCTGCATCGCCGACGCCAGCAAGCTGGTGCCGGTACTCGGCGCGTTCCCGCTGCCGGTCGAAGTGATCCCGATGGCCCGCAGCCACGTGGCCCGCCAATTGGTCAAACTCGGCGGCGACCCGGTTTACCGCGAAGGCGTGCTGACCGACAACGGCAACATCATCCTCGACGTGTTCAATCTGGAGATCACCAACCCGGTGGAGCTGGAAGCGCAGATCAATGCAATCGTCGGCGTGGTGACCAACGGCTTGTTCGCGGCGCGTCCGGCGGATCTGCTGTTGCTGGGGACGAGTGAAGGTGTGAAGACCCTCAAGGCCTGATGACCTGTAGGAGCAAAGCTTGCTCGCGATGAACGATAATGCGGTGTGTCAGATACGCCGCCATCGCGAGCAAGCTCAGCTCCTACAATGCTCTGAGGTGTTTGTCAGTTTGATGTTGGCTTCTTGAAGACGTAAAACAGATTCGGCTCGCTCACCAGGTACATCGTACCGTCGTCGTCCATGGCGATCCCTTCCGCTTGCGGCACAGTCTTTTGCAGCCCCTGCCGGCCCTTGTTCAGTGACATGGTGCTCAGTGGGCGCCCGTCCACATCCAGTTCCAGAATCAACCGTGACTCGTCGGACAGCGCCATCAAATGGCCGCTGCGCTCATCATATTGCAGGCTCGACAGATCGCGCACGAACATCCCGGCATCACGCTTGGGGTTGTTGATGACGTGTACTGCGTAGGATTTTTCCGGATTGAAATGCGGAAACCCGTGCACTTCGTAGATCAGCATCGGGTCACGCTCCTTGGCGACAAACAGGCGCTTGCCCACCGAATCGTAGGCCAGCCCTTCAAACCCCTTGTTGCCGCTCATGTGCACGCCGAGCGTCATCTGCTCGGCATCCGCCGCATCGAGGAACGTGGTGTCGTGCTCCAGATGAATCTTGATCAGCCGCTGTTGGCGCTCGTCGGTGATCACGTAGGTGTCGGCGCTGATGTACTCCACCGCCTCCGGATCGCCGAAGCCGACCAACGCGATGCGGCGCAGGATCTTGCCGTCGAGGGAAAGCTCGATCAGCTCGGAATTTTGATTGGTAACGGTAAACAGGCTTTTGCGCACCGGGTCGTAGGTCAGCGCTGAAACATCGTCGTCCAACCCCTCGATAACCTGCGCCTCCAAAACCACCTGATATTGGTCCAGGCCAATGGACTGAGTGCTCAGCGGCTGCCAGAGCGTGTGCAGGTTGAACCAGGCACGCTCAAACAACCGCAGGTGCTGACCGAAAGCGATCAACACGATCAGCGCGATCACCGACAGGAGCAGGATCAAGGGTTTGGGGCGGGCAAATCGACGCATTGGAGGCGGGCTCGGAATCAAAACAGGCGGATGAAATACCACGCGAGTCTGAATTAAAGCTTAATGGCCACTTGCCCGCTCCTACAACTTGGTAACGAAATTCCTACAGCTAGGGTTCAACGCTGCTTTTCGAAGCGGTAGAACAGGTTCGGCTCGCTCACCATATACAGCGTGCCCGCCTCGTCCATGGTCACGCCTTCGGCACGGGGAATGGTTTTCTTCAGGCCATTGAAGCCACCCAGCAACGTCATGAAACTGACCTGTTCGCCTTTCTCGTCCAGCTCCAGCAACAGATGCGAATCGGCAGACAACACCAAGGTGTGACCGGTGCGCGGGTCGATGGCCAAGGCGGACAAATTGCGCACGTCCAGTTCATCGCTGGCCAGCTTTTGTTTATCGCCGATCAGTTTCTGGCCATCACCCTTCCAGGTGAACAGTGCCGGTGGACGCTCCTCACCCAACAGCAGTTGCTGATTGCGCGAATCCCAGGTGATGGCTTCGAAGGCTTTGTTCTGGTCTTTCGACGGACCGAGATCGTATTTCGGGAAATTGGCAATGTTCAGTTCGCGAGTGTCAGCATCGACCTTGACGATGGTAACCAGATGATCACGCTCATCGACGATGGCCAACAGGCCATTGCCCAGCACCGTCACGCCCTCTGGATTGCTCCAGCCCACCAGCGGCATCTTGCGCAGCACGTCACCCTGCAGGCTCAACTCGACCAGGAACGGATTTTTGCCCATCACCGAAAACAGGGTTTTGCTTTGAGGGTCGTAGGCCAGGTCCGAGGCCTCGTCCTTTTCCAGGCCGGGCAGCGGCTTGGCGTCGATCACTGCCTGGTAGTCCGGCAGCCAGACACTCTCCTGTCGCTCGGCGGTGCTTTCGAAGCGCTCCTGCAACCAGAGCATGCCGCGATCATCCCAATGCATGGCAAACGCGACGCCGTAGGCGATGGCGGCCACCAGCAATAGCCAGGAATACCAACGCAGGGCAAAGCGCGAACGACGGACAGGTTTGAGCGTGGAGAGCGGTGGAGTGGCCATCAGGGAATGCGTTCCAGAAATTCAGGCTAGGGGTAATAGCACAAATGGGCCCGGCTCAGACGCCGAAAGCCCAGGAATTATCCAGACCAGATGTGAAAAAAACGGGAAATGGCGGGATAGCCCTGATTGGGGGGCGCATCACTTGTATGAGCAAAGCTTGCTCGCGATGAACGATGACTCGGTGTATCAGATACACCGCCATCGCGGGCAAGCCATGCTCCTACAAGGAAAACAGCGGCTTAACGGACGCTACTGGTGAAGCTGCTGGCGCCCGGCAGTTCCAGGACGATTTCGTCGCCGACATTCAGCGGACCAACGCCCACCGGCGTGCCGGTCAGAATCACATCACCGGCCTGCAGCGAGAAGCAGCCGGCCATGTGCTGGATCATCGGCACGATCGGGTTGAGCATCGCGCTGCTGTTGCCGTCCTGGCGTACTTCACCGTTGATGGTCAGGCGGATGCCGATGTCGGTCAGGTCGGCGAAGGTGCTGCCGGACACGAACGGAGCGATCACTGCCGCGCCGTCGAACGACTTGGCAATTTCCCAGGGCAAGCCCTTGGATTTCAGCTCGGCCTGCTTGTCGCGCAGGGTCAGGTCCAGGGCCGGGGCGAAACCGGAAATGGCGTCCAGCACTTCTTCAACGCTCGGCTTGGTCGACAACGGCTTGCCGATCAATACCGCGATTTCCGCTTCGTAATGCACCGAGCCGCGCTCGGTCGGAATGCTGAAACCGCCTTCCAGCGGTACGACGCAACTGCCCGGCTTGATGAACAGCAGCGGCTCGGTCGGCACCGGATTGTCCAGTTCCTTGGCGTGTTCGGCGTAGTTACGGCCGATGCACACCACTTTCCCCAGCGGAAAATGAATGCGCGTACCGTCGACATACTGGTGCTGATAGCTCATTACCGACTCCTGCTTCGTTGGCTCTTAAAGTTCGAAAATCAAACAGCGAAAATCTTGCCCGGGTTCATGATGCCGTTCGGGTCGAATACCGCTTTGACGGCTTTCATGTACTCGATCTCAACCGGCGAACGGCTGTAGGTCAAGTAATCGCGCTTGGTCATGCCCACGCCGTGTTCGGCGGAGATCGAACCGTTGTACTTCTCGACGGTTTCGAACACCCACTTGTTGACGGTGGCGCACTTGGCGAAGAACTCGTCCTTGCTCAGGTTATCCGGCTTGAGGATGTTCAAGTGCAGGTTGCCGTCGCCGATGTGGCCGAACCAGACAATTTCGAAGTCCGGGTAATGTTCGCCGACGATCGCGTCGATTTCCTTCAGGAACGCCGGAACTTTCGACACAGTGACCGAAATGTCGTTCTTGTACGGCGTCCAGTGGGAAATGGTTTCGGAGATGTATTCGCGCAGCTTCCACAGGTTGTGCAGCTGGGTTTCGCTCTGGCTCATCACGCCGTCGAGCACCCAGCCCTGCTCGACGCAGTGCTCGAAGGTTTCCAGGGCGTGGTTGGCCACTTCTTCGGTGGTCGCTTCGAATTCCAGCAGCGCGTAGAACGGGCAATCGGTTTCGAATGGCGCCGGGACGTCACCGCGACCCATGACTTTGGCCAGGGCTTTGTCGGAGAAAAATTCGAAGGCGGTCAGGTCGAGCTTGCTCTGGAAGGCGTGCAGCACCGGCATGATCGAGTCGAAATCGGTGGTGCCGAGGACCATCGCGGTGAGGTTCTTCGGTGCGCGATCCAGACGCATGGTCGCCTCAACCACGAAACCGAGGGTGCCTTCAGCGCCGATGAACAGCTGGCGCATGTCATAGCCGGTGGCGTTCTTGATCAGGTCGCGGTTCAGCTCAAGTACGTCGCCCTTGCCGGTGACGACTTTCATGCCGGCAACCCAGTTACGAGTCATGCCGTAGCGAATTACCTTGATCCCGCCGGCATTGGTGCCGATATTGCCGCCAATCTGGCTCGAACCGGACGAGGCGAAGTCCACCGGGTAATACAGGCCTTTTTCTTCAGCGACGTTCTGCAATTGCTTGGTGACCACGCCCGGCTGACAAACGGCAGTGCGGTCGGTCAGGTTCACGTCGAGGATCTGGTTCATGTAGTCGAAAGACACGACCACTTCGCCATTGGCCGCCACGGCAGCAGCGGACAAACCGGTGCGACCGCCGGACGGCACCAGCGCCACCTTGTGTTTATTGGCCCACAGGACGATGGCCTGGACCTGCTCGGTGGTCTTTGGGAACACGATGGCGGTCGGGGCCGGGGCGAAATGCTTGGTCCAATCCTTACCGTAAGCATTCAGGGAGTCGGCATCGGTCAGCACCTTGCCAGGCTCAACCAGGGTCTTCAGCTCATCAATCAGGGCAGGATTGGTCATCGACAGAACTCTCGAACAATTCATGGTCATCCTGAGAACGCTTCACGTCGCAGGAATGAGTGTTTAGCGGGGCGCCTATGCTAGCATATCGACCCCGCAGGATAGTGCCCAACGGCTGTTCTGCGGTGACGGCGTTCCTGCCGCTCGGGTCAGCATCTGTTGACCATTTCCTGCCAATTTTCTCCGGGATACAGGTTTACGCAGATGAGCAAGACTTCTCTCGATAAGAGCAAGATCAAGTTCCTTCTTCTCGAAGGCGTCCACCAATCGGCTGTCGACGTCCTCAAGGCGGCGGGCTACACCAGCATCGAGTACCTCACAGGTTCTCTGCCGGAAGCCCAGCTCAAGGAAAAGATCGCTGATGCTCACTTCATCGGCATTCGCTCCCGCACTCAGCTGACCGAAGAGATCTTCGATCACGCGAAGAAACTGGTCGCTGTCGGCTGTTTCTGCATCGGCACCAACCAGGTCGACCTGAGTGCTGCCCGCGAGCGCGGTATCGCCGTGTTCAACGCGCCGTACTCCAACACTCGTTCCGTCGCCGAGCTGGTGCTGGCCGAAGCGATCCTGTTGTTGCGCGGCATCCCTGAGAAGAACGCTTCCTGCCACCGTGGCGGCTGGATCAAGAGCGCGGCCAACTCCTTCGAAATTCGCGGCAAGAAGCTGGGCATCGTCGGTTACGGCTCGATCGGTACTCAACTGTCGGTCTTGGCTGAAGGCCTGGGCATGCAGGTGTACTTCTACGACACCATCACCAAGTTGCCACTGGGTAACGCCACTCAGGTAGGCAACCTGCACGAGCTGCTGGCGATGTCCGACATCGTTTCGCTGCACGTTCCGGAAACCGCCGCCACCCAGTGGATGATGGGCGAGAAGGAAATCCGCGCCATCAAGAAAGGCGGCATCCTGATCAACGCCGCACGCGGCACCGTGGTCGAGCTGGACCACCTGGCCGCCGCCATCAAGGACAAGCACCTGATCGGCGCGGCCATCGACGTATTCCCGGTGGAGCCTCGCTCCAACGAAGAAGAGTTCGAAAGCCCGCTGCGTGGCCTGGACAACGTGATCCTGACCCCGCACATCGGCGGTTCCACTGCCGAGGCGCAAGCCAACATCGGTCTGGAAGTGGCTGAGAAACTGGTCAAGTACAGCGACAACGGTACTTCGGTATCGTCCGTGAACTTCCCGGAAGTAGCCCTGCCGGCTCACCCTGGCAAGCATCGTCTGCTGCACATCCACGAAAACATCCCGGGCGTGCTCAGCGAGATCAACAAGGTCTTCGCCGAAAACGGCATCAACATCTCCGGTCAGTTCCTGCAGACCAACGAGAAAGTCGGCTACGTGGTGATCGACGTAGACGCCGAGTACTCGGACCTGGCGCAAGAGAAGCTGCAACACGTCAACGGCACCATCCGTAGTCGCGTGTTGTTCTGATAGCGACTTGAGCGACAAAAAAAGGGAGCTTTCGAGCTCCCTTTTTTCATGCACGCTGCCAGCTTATTTGACGTTGACGGTGATTTTTTCCGACACGATCGGTGGATCGAAGGCCATGTGGTTCTTGTCGCCCAACTCCAGTTGCAAGGTGTGCTCGCCGGGTGTCAGCGTCACCTCGGTTTCGGTTTGTGCCTTGCCGAAATGCACATGATTGGCGTCTACGGGAATCACTTGCCCCGCAGCCACTATCTCTGTGGCGTCGATCAGCAGATGGTGGTGACCGGTGTTCTTGGTGGCGTCGCCCGCTGGCGCCAGCGCAATGTTCTCGACAGCGAACTTGACCCTGAAGGTTTGCGGAACAGTCCCACCGTCTTTAGGCGACACGATGGACACTTCAGCGCCCTTGGGAGCTGGCGTCGCCGCACTGGCCAGCACCGAAACACCCATCAACAGGCCAGCCAAAGCAGCACGTGACATAAAGGTTTTCATTCTCTTCTCCAGTTTTTCCGTAAAATTCGCGTGACCATCACAACTTCATGGTCAATCGTTGTCGAAGGCACTCGACGACCATAGCAAAGCGAGCCTGAATCAGAGGGTCGCGATAAAAAATTCAAAGGAGTGACCATGCGCTTTCTGCCTGGCCTGATCTGCCTGCTACCCCTTTTGAGCCCTTTGGCTCATGCCGAACTGATTGACGACGTGAACGACCGCGGCGAGTTGCGCATTGCCCTGGAGGCTAATACACCTCCATTCAACTTCAAGGAAGACGACAAACTCGCGGGTTTTGAAGTCGAACTGGGTCAAATGCTCGCCAATGAACTCGATGTGCGCGCCGACTTCGTCGTCACCGACGCCAGCGATCTGCTCAATGGCGTCGAAAGCGGCAAATACGACATCGCCATCAACCACATTACAGAGACCCCGGCGCTCACGGATCGTTTCGACTTCAGCGAGCCCTACATCAAGACCAATGCGCAATTGATCGCGCAGAAAGACGCGCCGCAATCCATCCTGCTGGTGCAGTCGCTGACGGAAGAAAAGCCCAAAGCCAATCCGGCGGTGAGCCTGGCGATTCCGTTTCAGAAGGGTAACCCGGCGTTTCATGCCAGCCTGGAAAACGCGTTGCAGCGGATCAAGGCCGATGGCCGACTGGCGGCGCTGGAGGAGAAATGGTTTGGGGCGGAATCGGGGGCGGTGCCCAAGCCCTGAAATACAGCGGGGTCAAACTGAATGCAAAACCTGTGGGAGCGAGCTTGCTCCGGGCGGCGTTCCGACGATGAGGCCGCCAAATTCAACATCTTCGTTGACTGTCAGGCCGCCATCGTC